>JAIBAE010000115.1 GCA_019695345.1 Bacteroidota bacterium
AATTATTCACAGGATTTGTGTGGCTATGCACATAAACGGTGTTTATGATAAAGAAAGCGACAGAATAGTTCCTGTCGCTTTCTAAAAATATCTCTTGTTTTAACCAGAGAAATCAGGCGATAGCAACAAACAATAGCCAACCATTGCATTTTACCCCAGAATCAACACATTTTACCCCAAAGCATGAACATCCTGCCACAGCAGTTGCATACCATCCCAATTAGGTGGCACATAGGGTACGTGGTGCCGTAAGTTGCATCCGGTTCACAGCACAATGTATGTTTTTATTTATTTGAGGTATGTATGGATTCCCACAATACACTTCTGTTTACAACACTGTTAGTTATGCATATTATAGGCGGTTCGGCTTCGTTGCTTGCCGGAGTGCTTGCATCTTTTTCGGAAAAAGGACGGTTGTTCCACCGCACGGTTGGTAAGGTGTATGTTATTGCTATGGCAGTTGTTTTTGTTACCGCAATTGCAATGGCAGTGTTACACCCTAATCTGTTTCTGGCGGCGGTTGGCGTGTTCTCGTTTTATAATGCGTGGAGCGGTTTTATGGCAATGCAACAGAGTGGAATACACCGTTTGTTGCGGTATGCTAATAGTACGTTTACCGTTGCTACGGTTCTTGCTTCGGTTGCGTTGTTACTGATAGGATTTACCAACGGGAATACTGTTGCAGGGTTCTTTGGCATGGTTTCAGTTTTCTCTGCCGGACGCGATATGTTATCGTTGTTTGGTGTGCTACCTTTGCAACAGAAACTTGTTACACATATATCGCGCATGGGTGGGGCTATGATTGCAACTATTACGGCAATACTTGTTGTTAATTTCCAGATGCCGTCGCCAATTCCCGGGTGGTTAGCGTGGATTCTGCCCTCGGTTGTGGGGTCGGTTATTATTGCCCGCGCAATTCGTAAATACATCAAGAAACCGGTTATAGCATTGTTGATGTTAGTATTGTGTTCGGGCGTAATGGTTGCGCAAACAGATTCCGTTAAAACACCAACACAAACCATTAAGGGCGTTGTGCGGAACTCTTCTACCAAACAACCGTTAACCGGCGTTACCGTTCAGGTTGCTGCAACAAAGCTTGGTGCAATTTCTAAGAGTGATGGCTCGTTTAAAATTAACCGCGTTCCTGTTGGGCGTTATACATTACAGGCACGAGCAGTTGGCTACGAACCGCTTTCGCTTGCTATTGTTCTTACATCGGGTAAACAGTTCGAGGTATCGTTGGAGTTAACGGAATCGTTTGTGCAATCGCAACAGGTTACGGTAACGGCATCGCAAGGCGGGTTTACACCAATCAACGAATCTTCTATTACAAGTGCCAACGTGTTTTCGGTGGATGACGCATACCGTTATGCAGGTAGCCGTGGCGACCCCGCACGTATGGCGCAAAACTATGGCGGAATTGTAAGTGCTAACGACCAACGCAACGATATTATAATTCGTGGTGGCTCGCCTGCGGAATTGCTGTGGCGTTTAGACGGACTTGATATTCCCAATCCAAATCACTTTGCTACGCAAGGCGCAACGGGCGGCCCAATAAGCACACTGAACATCAACTTGCTCGACAATAGCGACTTCCTTACAGGTGCCTTTCCCGCCGAGTACGGTGACCGCATGAGTGGCGTGTTTGATTTGCGAACACGTAAAGGCAACAGCGATAGATACGAGTTCACCGGACAGTTTGGCTTTAACGGTATTGAACTGGTAGCCGAGGGGCCAATGCCCATGAGTAAGTCATCGTTTGTGGCAAGTTACCGTTATTCGTTTTTAGACCTTATGGAAAAGATGGGTGTTGATTTTGGGTGGTCGGGCACACCAAAGTATCAGGATGGCGCTGTAAAGGCCGACTGGCAACTAAGTGATAACGACCATGTATCGCTTACAGGGTTGTACGGCACAAGCGACATCTACATACAGTACTCAAAATTAGATACCGTGTTTACGGGCGATAGAGATATTAAAAACGGAACGGATGTATTATCGGTTGGTGCTAACTGGCAACACTTATTTGGCGAGCGGTCGTATGCACACGTAACTGTAGGTACAGTACAAAGTACATTCCGCACCGATGTTGATTCCATTACAACCGATTCCGCTAGTAAAGTACTTGCCATTACACAACGGTACTCAAATTACTCTACCGAAAGTTACCACACAGCAAAAGTGCGGTACGTGTATGTGCCAACATCGCAACACACGTTTACCGTTGGCTCGGAACTGCGCTACCGTTTTTACAACATTGATATCAAAGCATACACACAACCGTTTTACCGTCTGCCCGATAACACCGGCGTGTTTGCCCTTGGCGATAACAACCACACAGTGCATTCACTCAGCTACGTAAACTGGAACTGGCGCGTTACCGAAGACTTTACACTAAACTCAGGTTTGCACGCACAGTACTTACAAATAAGTAACAAACTCTCGCTCGAGCCGCGCTTATCGCTTGCATATACAATAGCGCCCGAGCATACCATCACGCTTGGTACAGGTATATTCCGTCAGTCGCAACCACTTACCATGTACACATCGCGCACGGAAAACGAATCGCTTGACTTTACCCAATGTACACACGGAATACTTGGGTACTCGTGGAGTATAGCCGAAGACATGCAATTCAAAACCGAAGCATATTACAAGTACTACACAAATGCACCCGTACTGCGCGATAAATCCAACGGCGTTAACTACCTTAATGCAGGCGCAAACTTTGGCTCGATAGATGTACAGGATGTATTAGTAAACAACGGCAAAGGAAAAAGTTATGGTGCAGAGTTTACCTTCCGTAAAAACTTCTCAAACGGATGGTACACAACGGCAACAACATCGCTTGTACGGCAAGAATACACCGGCAGCGACGGCATCTGGCGTTTTGGTGCATTCGATAACCGCTACATAGTAAACTTGCTTGCCGGCTACGAATGGAAAATCTCTCCAACATTTACTATGGAATTTTCCGGCAAGTTTACGCACGCAGGCGGCGCACCCTACACACCGGTTAGTTTGGAACTCTCGCGCACAAGTGGCTTCACTCGGTTCGATGATTCGCAAGCGTTTGCACTCCGCAACCCCGATTACGAACGTGTGGACTTCCGCGTGGACTTCCGCAACAACTTTGAGGGGCTTGCAATCATTAGCTACATCACTATCGAAAACATCCTAAACAAAAAGAACATTGCCCAACGTGAGTACAGTCCGCGTAGTAACGCCGTTGTCGATGCCAACCAACTTGGCTTCTTCCCTGTTGGTGGCGTGCGGGTAGAATTCTAACACAACATTCACATACATGGTGGTTCCGTCCGCTGCCGCAGCGCGCCTTGTGCGCCGTCACGCGGGCGGAGCCAACCGTTACAGCGCCGCGAGATGGGTTGGTTCTTTCTGATAGGTTCACGCAAGGAACGCAAAGGTCAATACCACAACGAACGCAACGTTCATCCTAGCGCACCTTTATCCGAACCCTTGCGCACTTTGCGAGCAACTAAATATATTGATTCGTGTGTATCTGTGTTATTCGCGGTTAGAGAGTTGGTTCCCGCAAGAAACGCAAAGGTTAATCACACAACGAACGTAACGTTCTTCATTGTGAACCTCTTTCTGAACCCTTGCGCACTTTGCGAGCAACTAAATATATTGATTTGTGTTTATCTGTGTTATTCACGGTTGCAGAGTTATTTCACGCAAGGAACGCAAAGGTCAATACCACAACGAACGCAACGTTCATCCTTGCGAACCTCTTTCCGAACCCTTGCGCACCTTGCGAGCAACTAAATATATTGATTCGTGTGTATCTGTGTTATTCGCGGTTACAGAAATTCACGATAACCATTGTTTGATAACAGAGGGTATCTCCCGCACAGCGGCGGCTATTTCTTGCACAACATTTGGTGCGGTCGGGCGATAGCAAAATTCTACGAAGCTTTTTTTATCATGGTTAGCGTGAAGTATCCAAGTGTACACACAACTATTACAATAACTCCCCACAACCACCAGGCATTTGCAAATAGCGGTGTGTGCTCTGCCTGCTGTACTCCGGATTGTTTTTGTTCGGCAGCAAGCAGCAGTTCAGGTAAACTGTTGGGGATACTATCGGTAAAATGGGTGATGTCGTACACGGGTGCCATTGCATTAGTGTTTCCGTACAACATGTAGTATTGCGCATGTTCAGGTAAACGACAGATAACTTGATAGGGATTCCCGAATAGTTTTGCAGTGCTTACTGATAAAGGTTGGTTATCGTTGTTATCAATTGTAATACGAAGTTGTTTGGTAATAGTGTTTGAAAAAACATACTGAGCATCCAGAGCTGCACCTGAAAATTCGTTGTATAGTGTCCCATTGTATAATGTTACATACTGATAGTGCCATCCTGTTTGCGTTTTGGTGCTATCGGTGCATGCCTCGATGTGTATGGAACGGTAGAAGGCGAATGTACTGGTAATGGGTAGAATGAGTTTACTAATTGGCACTGGAGTGGCTAGCGGTACAAGAATTACTGTTTGTTTTGTTGTGTTGTTGTTTGTAACTGTTTGATGTGTGGTGGGATATTCTTTATACACACCGTTGATTGTCTTTGTTTGTGATACCCTTGCCGCAGTAAGTGTAACCGGATTATTTGTTGGAATAAACACACGGTAGTAGCTAAACTGTGCGGATGGAAAATGCAAATCTGTAAATTGAACCGAGGCAGATGTGTTTGTTAGTGAAAGTATGCGGTAGTTATTGAGAATAGTAAACCATTGTTGCTGATTATAACTTCCTTCTAACGTTACATGCCAATCAAAATCGGATTCGTTGAAATCCAGACTTATAGTGTTTACTAAAGCCTTGTTCACCATTACTATGGTAAAGTACTTACCTTGTTGTGTTGATGTTGTGTTAATGATACTGCAATCTGCTGTAATAGTTGAAGTATGATCTGCATTTGTTGCTTTTACCAGATAAGGAACCTCTGTTGTATCCCCCGTTTCAGTAACTGCAATGATTCTGATATCGGAGAATGGTTTCTTGAGAGAACCAAACATTGAATCGGGCAGAGAAAATGTACGCCAACGGTGTTGGTTAGTACTAGAACTTGATGTAGTCGTATCAAGAAGCTGTCGTTTATATTCATACGTATTGAATTGTGCGTGTACATAAAAAGCACAGCAAACGAAACAATACACTGTTAGCAGATACTTAGAGAGTCTCATCGAAAATGATTGATTTGAATTTGTTGTATAAAAATGATGATGCAAGCAACAACACCCCAAGCGAAACAAACAATACTGTTTTTGTTATAGTATCCATAGAGGTGATATCATACAAGAACAATTTGGTTAATGTAACACCCAATACTACTATGGCAAACAAACGTATATGTTTTTTACGCATACGGATACCCATAAATATTAACGTAGTTGCAAACGCCGCCCACAGTATACTTAATCCTAATTTATATGGATGTTCCGTAAACGTGAGATAATCAATCCAGTACAAAAGTTCATTACTGAGGAGTATCCAGAAGTACACACCAAGAACAATATCGAATAATTTAGTATATCTCCCGGCAAACAGTTCTTCCTTGGTAAAACGGTAAAACGTAAATAACAACACACCCGAACACATAAGTGTAATGTACCGCATAACTACATTAAACATACCGTAGTGATAGAACTCTTGATATGGTTTATAGATGTATGACGTTCTCAACTCTCCTATTTCGTACAGCCCAACGGTACTGAATGCGAATAACGCCAGTAAGAAAACAGCAATTGTAGAGATAGCCACTGCATAGTACCGTGTGTGTAAACGGAATACCAATACAAGCGCAGAAATAAATATCATTGTGTAACACAATTGCCACAACATGCTATAGGAATTGTAGTCATTATCATAAGCATATAATTTAGAAATCTCAGATGACACATACAATTGTTGGCAATAGCACGAAATCTCTGCCTGAAATGAACTGTATGCTACTATTACTGTTCCTATGGGTAATAAAACCGAAAAAACAGGTAACAGTTTTTTGTGCCATTCGCTTTGCGGCTCAATAGTGTGTTTTTTCAGCAGGTACAGAATAAAGGAAAACGATGCTGTTACTATAACCGAGGTTAGAAACAGTACGTTGAACAACGGTGTAATTCGTGTTTCGGGGAATTGAGGATTGTAGTCGGAGTATAGCTCAAGGTCTTGTATATAACTGCCAAATGCTAAAACAGCTAAAGGATACGCCATCAACTCATACATTGGCACATGTTGTTTTCGCCCAACCCAAAATAACACAGCGGCTTCGCCGGCCCAAAGTATTGTTACCCAATTACCATCAAGTTGTACAGGGATTGCAAGCGTTAAGAACACCAATACTAATCCTGCCATTACATAAAAGAGTTCTTTACTTTGAAGTTGACGTTTAAGAACAATTAGGGTGACGGTGAAGTGTATTATTGCATTAACAACTGTAAACACACCAAGCAGGTATTTACCGGTACTATGATGATCTAATATGTTATAACCTATACCATAGAAAATAAATGAATTTGCAAGTAACCACCCAATATCATATGTAGTTTGTGTAACCTGACTGGTTAACCTGTACATAAGAAACGTGCCGTAAAAAATGATAAAGAACACACAGGCAAATACCAAAGCAATGGTAAAATGTATATCGGTTTGGTACAATGATGTGTACCACGATAAATAAATGAGCCACGTTAAACCAAAGGCGGTATAAAACAGAGGCATCCAACTACGCTTAAAGGAAAGAATAAGAATACCTGTGTTAATTATTGCCATGTACGAAAACATAATAGCAACTCTGCCGGAGCCATCGCTCAGTAAAAATGGAACTGCATATGCACCAACTAACCCTATATGAGCAATTACCTGCTTGTTGTACTGCAACGCTGCAACAACTGTAAATGCAGTAAATAAAACCATTAATGCAAATGCTGCCAATTGCGGCAGGAGTCCATAAAAACTATAAGCAGCAAACGTAATAAAATAGAATATAGACATTGCACCGCTTACTAAAACAGAACTATAGTTATGGTATCTTGGTTTTAATTTTATACCTAATGCCATTACAACAATTCCTACAAGATATCCAAGTACGATGCGTGTAAGCGGACTTATCAAATTATGTTCAATGGAGTATTTCGCACCTATACCTACGCCTATCACTAAAATCAAAATCCCAATTTTATTTATCAGATTTTCGCCAATAAATTTTTCAAGATTAATTGGCGGACGTTTTTTGTTTACATCAGATTTTTTTACTCGTATGATAGTAGAAGGTATCTGTATGCCTTCCGGCTCGGGTTGTGGTAAAGGAGATGGTATCTCAGTTGCTACAGGTTGCTTTGCTGTAGGCTGTGATTCTTCGTTTGCGTGTGACTCTGTATTTAGCAACAAAACATGTAATTCATGCCGTATATCGTTAAGCTGATTACGGAACTCATCTTGTTGATTACTCAGTACTCCGATTTTTCGTTGCAGTTCTGCAATTCGTTGCTCGTTAGTCATAGTTCCACCTGTTGTTTTACGGTGTATAATTGTAGCACTGTTAAACTACACAGAAATATGCAGAGTTCAAGTACAATAGTATTACCAAAGATTGTTACCCGAATAAAATAATGTACGAACGCCGGATTACACTACATTGTTTTCTATTCCGGCAGATGAAGGATGTGGCACAAACAAAGGCTCGGTGCCGTCACGCGATAGCAGAAACATCAGGTAACAAAAAAGGTCAGGATGTTTACCCTGACCTTTTCTATTCAAACTTAGGTTAGTAGCACTTACAACTCTTGCTCATCGTCAAGTGGTTTGGAGAAGTAATCGCCAACGTCTTCGCCTGTTAACTGGCGGTGACGTACAACTTTTGCTTCGGCAAGAAAGATTACATTCTCGGATATATTGGTTGCGCGGTCTGCAATGCGTTCAATATTATGCAAGCCAACAATCAATCGTGTTCCTGCTTTAATAAGCGTACTGTTTTCTTCCATTAGGCGGATAATCTCAGCCGAGATTTCTTTTTCAAGCGAGTCCACGTTGTCGTCGGTGGATAGAACGTGTTTAGCAAGTTCAGGGTCGTTGTTCACAAACGAATCCAAACTTGCCTTTACCATTTTAAACGTATTGTTGGTAATACGTTCAAAGCCGGTTTCGTTCACAATGTGGTGTATGGCTTCATCGAAACTTAGGCGGGCAATAACCAGCGAGGCGTCGCCTATGCGCTCAAGTTCGTTGTTGATTTTTATTGCCGCAAGTAACAAGCGTAAATCGCTGGCAACGGGTTGTTGCAATGCAAACAAACGCTGAACCTGACGGTCGATTTTTAAATCGAGCTTATCTACTTTATCATCACGCTCAATAACAATATTGGCAAGTGCGGCATTGCCGGTAAGTAACGCACGGAAAGCAAATTCAACTTGCTCTTCCACTAAACTGCCCATGCGGATTAACCGCGTACGGAGTTTATCAAAATCATCTTCAAATTGGCGGTGCATAGTGGTGTTGGTAATATTCTGATAGTACATAGAGCGTGTGTTTGTAATAAAACATGTATAACAACCACCAATCTGTTTGTACACACGCAACAACAAACAACACCGGTGTATCAGACTTCTGTGCCTGACGTATGTTTAAGAAAAATCTTTGGTTTCTGCCACAAGGTTTTACAGCGTTCAGCGCGCAAACCCTGTGCGAGCCGAACCATTGCAAATTCGGAATAGTCCATCCTGTGCTATACTTACTTAACCAAACATCTTACCCAAACCTTCCGGTGATATAATCCTCGGTTTGTTTTTTGGTTGGGTTGGTAAAGATGTTACGGGTTCTGCCTGTTTCAATCAACTCGCCCATATACATAAAGGCAGTGTAATCGCTAATGCGACCTGCCTGTTGCATATTATGGGTAACAATAATGATTGTGTAATTCTGCTTTAAGGCATGAACCAATTCTTCAATTTTAGCTGTAGCAATTGGGTCGAGAGCGCTGGTGGGTTCATCCATCAGCAAAATCTCCGGTTCAACTGCTAAAGCGCGGGCAATACA
>JAIBAE010000116.1 GCA_019695345.1 Bacteroidota bacterium
GCCAACCCACCGTAACATTTGAACCTCGTTAAACACCGCGCGGATGTAATCGGACCGATAGGAAATCTCACCGATGTTCCGGCATTGCTGTACCATCGCCTCAAACGATTGCCACGATAACATGTGATTATAAAATGTAATACTAATTACCAACGGGAAAGGATTTGTTGGCAGAACTTCTCCCATATCAACACTAAACTGCTTGTTAAAGTACGCCTTTACCGAATCGGGCGTGCGCACGGAAACCATTCTTACCATTGGCGAGAGTTTGTAAATATCGCTGCGGATTCCTTCAATCTCGGTTTGGGGTACGTCCGGCGGAAGGATAATGGATAACGTTACGGAATCCATGTGTCCTTTTATAATGTACTCTGCCTGAAAATATCCCACCAATGCCGCAATGCCCAGCAATGTTGCGGCACAGACGCTAAGTATTACCCGTGCCGACGACGGAAACTTTCTGCGGAATAATGTTTGCCCAAGCGACCAATGATATGAGAACGACATGGCGTATGGTTACGTTAAAATGAAAATACAGTTGTTGCTATCGCAGCCACTCCAAACGGCAACAAGGTAATATGCCTCCATCTGTGGGACACATCCGCGGTTACGGTACTATTGTTTACCGTTGAACTGTTCCGCATGGCGAGGTGTTTTGAAACGTGCCGTGCGGTGCGGTCGGGCGATAGCAAAAAATTATTCTTTTTTTCTGAAGAACGAAAGTGCATCGGGAATAGAGCGAAACAAATCGGAATAGGGGAAATGTAATTCGCTGCGAACACTTTGCACTAACATTACCGCGAACATAAGCGAGTATGCTACAATTCCAAGCGGGAAATATTCTTTCAACTGTAATTTCCCGAGAATGTAATATACAAGTAAACCTGTTGCTACACTTATCGTAACATGGCGCAAGAGCTTAAGTACATTGTGTTGTGCAAGTTCTACCGATTGCAAAATAAAGAACGGTAGAAACACAGCACCAAGAATCATAACATTAAACTGCTGCGCGGCAGTTACAAACTTGCTTCCCAAAAACTGCACTATAAAATTGGTGAATCCAAGTTCCAGTACAACAACTGCAACAATGGTTGGTAACAGAATAAACGAAATTGCTTTTGAGAAAATGGTGATAACGTAATCGTGACGTTGTTGTGCAAACAACTTAACGGCAGTTGGATACATTAACGAGGTTCCGGCATCGCTTGCGGTTTCAAAAACACGATACAACATTTTAGCCGAGTTATAAACACCACTTGCGGGCAACCCAAAGTAAATCTGAACAATAAAGATATCGAGCTGACGGATAATGTTGTTGAGTGATACAAAGATTGCTTGTGGCAACGCAAAACGAACTATAGAAGCAAACTCAACAGTGCCGCCCCAACCAAATACCAACTGCTTGCGCGATAACACTAACGCTACCAACGAACTAACCGAAATCCCAACTAAGGATATGAACTTCATATCGTTGTAGCCGGATAGTGTTCCGTGAGCCATCATCCAGATACTTATAACCGTCATGGTGCCAAACCAAGCAAGGTTGGTAAAGAAGACATCGCGCATGTGTAAATCGCGTTGCATTAGTTTTAAGCAAAACGAACGCGGAATAGTAAGGATACAGAAAATTGGCAGCGTCCACATTACCTCGGCAAAGCGTGGCTCTTTAAATAACATATTGATTGGTGCCTGCATTATAATAACGCCTAACGGCAAGCCAAGTGCTATTATACAATGTAAAATCAGAGAGATAAGATTTGCTTTGGGTCTGTCGGCTTCGTTTACGCCGTATTGAATAACCGACTGAAGAACCGAGCCATCGGAAATAATGAATATCCAGGTTTGCAGTGTTACCAATTGCGACGCCAAACCCCATTCTTCGGGGGAATTTAAGGCGCGAATCTGAAGCAACGTGATAAACCCAAATACAATGAAAAGGAGTTTATCCAATGCCGTCCACGATAATTTTTCTAAGTGATGACGAAACTGCAATTCTGTAAACCTAAAATTATGGTGAATGCAAAGTTACTATCCTCAATGGGATTTTATCAACCGAATATGCGTTTGAAACACGTTTTCTTTCCCCCAGCACACCAAAACTGTGGAAGGTTCGCTCAAGCCATACCCGCGGGAATACCGCGATTGTTGTATATGCAGTTGGTTGTTTACGGTGGTAATCTCCAATTCAATACCATTTCGTTCAATTTTAACCGTATTGGCATCTTTTATAGAAAACATACACGCAGGATGTAGATGAAAACGTATTGTTTTATCTTCCGGCGCAGTGCATTCATCTGTTAGTTGTATTTCTGTTTCTGTAAACGTAAAAGTGCGCTTATGTGGTGACGTGAAGCCGTAATGTTCGCCTTGCCATTCTGTGTCCGTATGTTTGATAATCCGCGTTGTAGTTTTATCACCTTGCAACCAAAAAAGGGAATCAAGAGTGCCGGTATTCCATGTGTTTTGTTCTTGATTGCCAACCTGTAAGGTATTATGCATTGCTGTTGAACGGAAGGTGTTGCGCTCATCGGGAAGTGGGGCATATACAAACGTCCCGGGGTCAACCAAAAACTCTACTCCTTTAATTGCCATGGTAAACGATAGTTGGTCGTTATGGGCATGTCCACCTTTACCTTTTTGTCCAATCTCTCCTGCGCGGATTCTCAACTCAATATTACCTTTTTGTATACACTGTAAGAAGGTTGATGAATACTTGTTTGTGGCTGAAGATAGTGTGCCTGTGTTTGTACCAACAAGTTCTTTAATTATAGTGTATTCGGGATGTGTATGAGAGGCGGGGATTCCTAACAATGCCTCTAATCCCGCAAGTACATGTTGGTGTTGTTGGTAATCAAACACCGGAGTATTGGTACTTGTTATATAAACGCTTGGGAATATCGGCAAAAAACGCCCGCTATCATTATCACCAATTTGTGGGGCATTACCCGTAGTATAGATATACGATGCTGTAAACGAGTAGATTGCTTGTAATCTGTTGTGTACATCTGTGGGTATTGTGTAATCGTGTTTTGCTTTCTTTAAAATAGCCATCGCCCAAACAATCATTTCGGCTGAAAGGCGGTGATAGGGAATTGATGCCTCGAAGTTTGCGCCATCGGGGTTAAACTGATACAGTATTTCGTTGTGTATTTGTTCTATGGAAAACGTAAGCCATTGTTGTTGTTCAGGGAAATCAGGTAAATAACAAGCCGCAATCAATAACCCGCAGTTGTTCGCCAGATAATGATTCCCGCGCATCCCTTCCGACCACTCTAGGTTTTTGTACACATGGTTTGCGTGTTCATAGATTGAATGCTTCAGTATTTCAACAAAGTCATCATCAAACACAACTCCTTGTATGGTAAATAAATCAAAAGCAACCAGCACATTTGCAATGCGAATGGCAACATCCATCGATGATTTCCACTGGATACCAAATTGTGGCGGGTTGGTTGAAATAAAATCCAACACTTGGTTTCTGAACTCATGTTGAAGTTGTTGTTTATATGGCTCATCACCGGAACAATAGTGTGCAACAGCAAGGTGTAATAAGTGATGAAAACGAGCTACTTCCCACGGAACCTTTGCATCAATACCTTTACCAAATCCAATAGTAATATCTTTATACCAGGTATCTTCACTCCAACTAAATCCTGACTTAATATCACGCTGCCAGTCTATCGGTTTGTAAGGAAAATCAATATGTTGCCAGATTGACTTAGAAACCGGTGCATTAACTTTACGGATAACAAAATCTAACCAATTGCCATCTTCATCGGTTGTGAAATCTGTTTGTTGTGGTTGATAGGTAAAGCCGCCTGTTCCTTTACAATGTACGCCGTGTTTGTTTTCTACCCAGCCGCTCCCCAGCACGTCAAACCTATGGTGAATATACTCGTTAGCTAATGCCTCAAATGTTCTACGATAGTCTTTGGTTTGTTCTAAGGGTGGTAAAGTGATAAACGATTTCAACGGCTGACGTGGTAGTTCAACCTGAACGGAATACGTCGGTTTTCGGACCGCGTTCCATCGTTGAAACGGTTTAGTAATGCTGCGTTTTAGTTTGTGTAATCCCTTCCGAACAACAATATCAATTGGTGTTGAGCGTATCCTGCTAAGAGTTTGATTAATTGGCGACATGTGTTTTTTACAGTAATTCTTAACTCAATTTAGCTCTAAAGAGTGCTTCGTTGCAAGCATTCCGTATTTTTGCCCTCCGTTTTACTGCGGACTTCATTTGTAGAACAACCAAAAAGAGAATGAACGTATTTATCATTTTAGGCACACGACCCGAAGCAATTAAGTTAGCCCCGGTAATTCATGCCCTAAAAGAACACCCGCATTTTACTGTAACAGTATGCGCAACGGGTCAGCATATACAAATGATGAAACAGGCACTTGGCATCTTTGGCATTGAACCCGATATTGACCTTGCCATTATGAAACCCGGGCAAGATTTATTCGATATCACCACCAACGTACTGCTTGCACTAAAACCAATCTTTACCGAATCCAAGCCCGATATTGTTCTGGTGCAAGGCGATACAACTACAACGTTTGCCGGAGCATTGGCTGCGTATTACAAACAAATACCAGTTGGTCATGTGGAAGCAGGGCTTCGTACATTCCGCAAGTACGCTCCGTTTCCCGAGGAAGTGAACAGAATATTAACCGGACATATTGCCGACATCCATTTTGCGCCAACACAACGCTCTCAGCAAAATCTCTTACAAGAAAATGTATCACAATCGACAATACATGTAACGGGTAATACCGCCATTGATGCCTTACATTGGATATTAAACAAACTCAACAATCTCGATTCATCCACTTTGCGTCTGGCAGTTCAATTGCCCGAGCAGATTTTCCAGTTGGTAAATACTACCGATAAAAAAGTAATCCTGGTTACAGGTCACCGCCGCGAAAATTTTGGCGATGGCTTTGAACATATCTGTTCGGCATTACATCAGTTATCGTTACGTAGTGATGTTGAGATAATTTATCCGGTGCATCTTAATCCAAATGTTCGCGAGCCGGTTATGCGTGTGTTATCGCAACGGGAAAATATCCATTTACTCGAGCCGCTTGATTACGCTTCGTTTGCATACCTTATGAACAAAAGTTCGTTTATCATTACCGATTCCGGTGGCGTGCAGGAGGAAGCTCCATCGCTTGGTAAACCAGTGTTGTGTATGCGCGATGTTACCGAACGCCCTGAAGCAATTGAAGCAGGAACGGTGTTATTGGTTGGCACATCGCAAGAGAAAATTGTATACGAAGCAACAAAGTTGTTAGATGATGAAGCACACTATAATTCTATGGCATTTGCCCACAACCCATATGGCGATGGCAAAGCAGCACAAAGAATACGAGATTTACTGATTGAGTTTTCTTCTTCATCGCAACAAAGTTTACAAGAGTTATTACAGAAGTTTTCTGCTTCGCAAGCCGCACCACGCAACACGTAAGGCACAGCCACCACTTGCGGGAAAGAACCTTGTGAGAAAAAGAAAAAGTGTATCGTTTAGAAAAGTTGTTTAATAACTCCGTCACTTTAGTGCGGAGATATTCAGGACTAAAGTTTAAGATATTGTTGAAAATTATTCAAGGACTGTCATACCCGAGAAATCGGGTATCCATTCTACACATGAAGAGACAGATGGATGAACTTCGTTGGGCTTCACCTCCCGATAAACGCTTTATCAGCGTTTTCGGGAATGACAATCTTCATTGATAAAGGTAAAATTGAACCTCTATGACTTTAGATGTAATTCTTAAACTGTTTACATAAATAGAAGTTAGTTTTCATCTCCATGCTTAATCACGGGGTTAAGGTTTTTCTGAATACACCTTGATGATAGATGCTGTTGAAACAGGTGAGGTTCTTTTCCGCACCACGAGATTATTACATAAGAAATAGATTTGGCGCGGGTTGCGTCAGCAAATAATTAAAAGTACAATGAGCACAACAAAATTTGGTTATGTAGCAATTGTAGGAAAACCCAATGCGGGAAAATCGACGTTGATGAATGCGTTGATTGGTGAGAAACTTTCGATTGTAACGGCAAAGCCGGAAACCACGCGCCGCTCGGTGCTTGGAATTTATTCCGATGAAAAAGCACAGATGATTTTTTTGGATACACCCGGAATTGTTCCCCGACCTAAGTTTGAACTTCACCGCCAGATGATTGGGTATATTCATCAGGCAATTGAGGAAGCATCGGTTGTTGTGCTGTTGATTGATATTAACGACGGCATGAAATCCATTATGCAAATGCTGAACGACGAAGTTGTACTTGAGGCAAAGAAGAGTGGTAAACCTTTGTTGCTGGTAGTAAATAAAATGGATAAGCTGGATGATAAAGCGTCGGCGTTGCCAATTATAGTAGAGCTGATGCAAACAGGTTTGTTTGTTGATAATGTTGCTATCAGTGGGTTACGGGGTAAGTTCC
This sequence comes from Bacteroidota bacterium, assembly GCA_019695345.1. Classification (GTDB taxonomy): domain Bacteria; phylum Bacteroidota; class Ignavibacteria; order Kapaibacteriales; family NICIL-2; genus JAIBAE01. Next base: position 6,453 of record JAIBAE010000116.1, read on the forward strand.
TGAAAGACCTGCTTGCCCTGATTGAAAAGCATTTGCCCGCCGGTGAATTTATGTACGATGCAGAAATGATTTCAACACAGCCGCAACGATTTTTTGTATCGGAGTTTATACGCGAGCAAGTGTTTAAGCAGTTTAAGGAGGAGATTCCCTATTCTGCCGAAGTACACATTATTAAATTTATTGAGCGCGGAAAAGGGAAGTGGTTTATTAGTGCAGAGATTGTTGTGGAGCGTCAATCGCAAAAGGGAATTCTGATTGGCGGTAAGGGGCAGGCACTAAAACAAATTGGCGAGCGCGCACGCACAAGTATAGAAGAACATCTTGGTATGCCGGTGTTCTTAGAGTTGTTTATTAAGGTCCGCGAAGAATGGCGCGACAGCGAACGTATGCTTCGTGATATGGGATATGGAAAAGATACCGGGCTGGAGGAAGTGGAGTAGGGGATAAGGAGTGAAATATATTGGTTGTTTATTACAAAACTCATGGTATACGCAGCTGCTTTCTGAAATCCTGCTGTAGTGTAAATATTTCTTCTATTGATACCGGACGACGTGAAACTTGATTCATGTATCCTGCTTCTTTTGTCCATAAAAAAGGATAGAAACTAAATGCTTGGTCGCACGAACATAATAGTACATCATTTTCCCAACCAGACCATCTGAAATCTTGATAGAACTGCTCTATATTTCCATTACAACAGAAATTAATAAATTCGAGGTAGGTCATATCTAGGGATTCATATTCCAGTGTGTCTGGTGCAAGGTAGTATACAATGCCTACATCATTTCCTAAACCACCAAGATTTAATGTAAAGAAACCGCCAAGTACATCATCTGCTATGTATAGTAGCTTCGGTGAAGAATCTTCTGTAAATGTTTTATTGATGTTCCAAGTATATATTGACCGAGGTAACGTATGGCTACCCGAACCAAGTATTCTTAACCAACCATTATCAATTGATATTCCACCGGTGTGAAGTATTATTGAGTTTAGTTCAGCTATTGATGCAATGGGGAGTTTTTGTAGAGTATCTGTACCTTGCGCAGTACTTACCGGGAAGATTTCAATGTTGTTCTGAGCATGCGTTATCATGTTGGCAAGTTCAGACCAACAATTAATGGCATTGTTTAATACTTCTACATTGAGTTGCATATGCAAAGGTGTTAGTTTTATTCACTATTAGTAGTCACCTCACACCAACCCTCTCCAAAGGAGAGGGAGAAACACATTGCATTCTAAGTCCTCTCTGTTGGAGAGGATGTAGGTGAAGTTCCCATTACTAACTCTGTTTCGATGACTTCACTCGTTTAATCACAACTAATGTTTTATCGTCGGTGTAGTTTGCACCAATGCTAAATTTCTGAATGTCTTCCAATAAGTTGTATGCAAGTTCTTTAGAGTTTTCGTGACGGTGTTCGCGCAAGAAATCTTTCAACCTGCGCATACCAAATTGTTCGCCATGTTCGTTCTGCGCTTCGGAAATACCGTCGGTATATAATAGTAGTATATCTCCCTCTTTCATATTAATACTATTCACCTGAAACTTTTGGTGTGGAGCAATTCCAAGAATACCGCCGGTTGGGTCTAAGTTGTGGCATTCGTAGGTGGAGGCTTCAAAGTGAATTGGTGAGCAATGCCCGGCGTTAGCGTAGAGCACTAATCCATTTTCCGATAGCGTTAGTTCGCAGTAGAACAACGTAACAAACCGCTCGAAGGGAAACGTATCGTAAATCAAAGTATTTAACCGCGAAATTAGCGACGAGATTTTTGTGTGATAACTAATGCCCATGCGCATCGCGCCCGATACAAACAACGCCTGAACAGCAGCAGGTAAGCCCTTGCTTGCGGCATCACTAACTACAATTCCTGCACGGTCTTCATCTTCCTGGTCGGTTGGTTTTAGGTAATCAAAGTAATCGCCACCTACAACGCTATCGGGTAACGAGATACCAAACACGCTGTAATCAGAAAACTCCAATGTGTGGTCTGGTAATAAACTGCGCTGAATAGCCGATGCCTGGTCTAAATCCTTTTTCATTTTCTCCTGCACGCTACGCATACGCATATTGCGCAACGCAGTTGTTGTTGCACTACCAATAATGGTGATGGTAGAGAACAACTCTTGTTTCATTTCCGGCGCGTTAAAGGCAAGTACATAGCGGTAATACCGTCCGCTTGAAAGCCGCACCATATCGCCAACTCCTGTTGCCGAATACAAGCGTATTCCTTTTTCTAACAACAGAGAATCTGTTTCAATGTTGGTAACACTGCGGCGTTCGGCAAGCATAGTAAAAACCGGCTGGTCTTTAACCGGAATGCTGTAATCATCGGGGATATGGTCAACATCACCATACTGATACAACAAATGATACGTTTCATTTACCTCATCAATTTCCCAGACGCGTCCGCCCGTAATAGCAAACTCTTCGCGGTTACAAACATCGGTAATCAATATCTTAAAAAGTTCATCGGTAGAGGTAAACCCGCTCGATAAAAACTTATCAATCATTTTATAGGTTTCGCGCTGCGATAGTTGCGCCTGTTGTTCTTTTTGTGTGCCTGACATGCTGCTTGGTGGAATGTGATACA
>JAIBAE010000036.1 GCA_019695345.1 Bacteroidota bacterium
GTTCGTTGTTTGCAGTAAGAAGTTTTTCTGCTGTATCATCGCCAAAACGTTCGCACCAACGCTTAACAATCCAGAGTGGATGCGATAATGTTACCGATAAAAATAGTTGTAGGTTTTCTTCTTTGTTCGGATAACGAATGCCATCAATGTTCCTGAGAATATTTTTTAGAACGCCGCTGATTACATTTGCAGACTTTTCATCTTTAATCCGTTTAATAATAGCAACCGATTCTGAAATTGCCGTCATTGGCGGTACTTTAGAAAGCATCAGAATCTGGTATAATGCCACACGCATTGCGTTTTTTACTGGCAGAATACACTTGTTGAATTCACCGTGGTAAAACCCAGTTAATATCCAGTCTAATCTGTTTTGCCAACGCAGAGTTCCATATACAAGTTCTATAAACAACGCTCTGTCGTAATGAGACCATTCATCACTACGTAATTCTTGTTCAATCATTTTCTCTACGTAAGCATCGCTACTTTCAGCTCTACTTAAAATTCGTATAGCAATTCCTCGTGGACCGGAATATAGCAAGGTAGGAGGCGTAAAGTCGGCTTCGATATCTGAAAAACCTATATTTGATGGTAATGAAGAGTTCGACATAAATTATCTCAGTTTTGAAAATACGTTTGGTAGATTTGTATACACGAAAACACATTCTGTTTCGTACTGCAAAATACAGAATGTAGCTGTAATGGATATACCTAAAACCCTTTAAAGGACATAGTATGAATTTTCGGAACATAGCATTCGTTAGTTTAATTTGTTTTAGTTGTATTGCAACAGAAAATGTATATGCTCAAAATGAGGCTGCATCTCCTCTAAATCCGGAATTTGTTCGCCCTGAGCGCTTTGGTGTGATGGTTGGTATTGGTGGTGTACAACAGTCGGGTGAGTATAATGTAAATTGTGATTGTCCGAGATTTAGAAAGGGTGCGGGGTCTGGTTTTTTACTTGGCGGTGTGTATGAATTGGAATCACGTTCACCGTATATCTTTGGTATTAATGGTGGTTACCACAACAAAGCATTCTCTGCGATAAATAATGTAACAAACGACACAACCTTTACTACGCTCGATAATTCTTCATCGTTCAATAATATTCAATTGTTGATAAAACACAAATCTGAAGTCGCATTACATGAGTTATTTGTTATTCCGTATGTAAAAGTGTACCCGTTTACCCAAACATTATTTTTTAAACTTGGTGCGTATGCCGGAGTAGTATTTTCTTCATCGTTAAATCATACTGTCTCCCTCAACCAGTCAACTGTACAACTCGAAAACGGTGAAACAGTTCGAGTTTCATTTAATAAAAACAAACTTCAACAAAATGGTTATACATTACAAGATGACGGTAGTGTGCTATTAGAAGACGGTACAATACCTCAACTAAATACCTTTCAGCTTGCCTTAACTCCTGCAATTGGAGCAGAATTTCGGCTCAGTAAGTTAGTTATGTTAGTCCCATCACTTCAGTATCTGTTCCCATTAACAACTATTTCTAATTCCGGAACATCGTATAAAGTGTCTTCATGGCAGTTTTTACTGGAAATTCACTACCTGCTGCGAAAAAGCTAACAGCCAATGCTTGCCATGTAGGCAAATTCTTGTATTTTTGTGGTTCGATATCGCGAAAATCCATTTTTGAACACATTATTTTTAACAGAGGGCGTTATGTCGCTATCACACATAAGTATTGTAAACCCGGTAGAAGTAAAGATGAAAGAATCCAAGCGTGGTTCTTTATACGAGGCAATCGTAGCTATGGGATTACGTGCCCGCCAAGTTAACGACCAGATAAAACAGCAATTACAAGCACGTATGGCAGATGTAATTACTGATGGCGATGAGTCAGAAGGTACAAACTTCGACCAACTTGCTATAAGCCGTGAATTCGACAGCATAGCAAAGCCAACATTTATTGCGATGCGCGAAATGTTCGACGATAAAGTAAAGTATGAAATGCCAGTAGAAGTAAAACCTGAAGAAGATTAAGTACAATCGTTCAACTATTTAGAAGCCATCGGATTATTAATCTCGATGGCTTTTTTATTTTAGATAGTCGTTTGCTAACACGCAAGCCGCTCCAATCAACACAAGGTGTACAATCGTCAACTAGCGGGACAAAGCAGACGAATAACCAAAGCACTATAACCGTTTATGAGTAAAAGCAATATGAATGCATTGCAAGGTAAGAAAATAATACTCGGTGTAACAGGAAGTATTTCTGCATATAAAACACCATACATAGTACGCGGTCTGATGAAAGCTGGAGCGGAGGTGCGGGTTGTAATGACACCGTCCTCAACTCAATTTGTTACCCCTTTGGTTTTAAATAACCTAAGTAAATCACCTGTTATAGTTGATATGTTTGATACATCAACTCAGAATGATGGTTCATGGCATATACATCTTGCTCATTGGGCAGATGCAATGCTAATTGCCCCATGTTCCATGAAAACACTTGCAAGTATAGCATATGGATATACTGATACGGCGTTATCGTGCGTAGCTGTTGCTTTACCTACATCTACACCGTTATTTATTGCACCGGCAATGGATACAGACATGTGGAAATACCATGCAACACTAACAAATCTTGAAGTCCTTAAAAAGAATGGTGCTATAATTATAAACCCGGAAGAAGGTGAGTTAGCAAGTGGCATAATAGGTGTTGGCAGATTACCAGAACCCGATACACTTGTTGCTGAACTTGAACATTACCTTGAATCAACTGTGAAAACTGAAATTCAGAAGCCACTACTAGGTAAACGTGTACTTATAACGTCCGGACCAACACGCGAGAACATTGACAGTGTTCGTTTTATCAGTAATCATTCTTCGGGTAAAATGGGGTTTGCATTAGCAACTGTGTCACAAGAATTAGGAGCTGATGTTACAGTAATTTCCGGTCCTGTATGTATTCCAAAACCTACGGATATGAAAGTAATAGATGTTGAATCTGCTGAGGAAATGTACCAACAAACACTGAGCAGAAGTAGCGAGTACGATATTGCGATAATGGCCGCAGCCGTTGCAGATTTTACTCCAAAACATTCCTTAGTTGGAAAAATCAAAAAAGAAAAAACTGATACAGAGTTAACGTTAGAGTTGACACAAACAAAAGATATTCTGGCTACTATTGGCACAATGAAGAAAGAACATCAATATGTAGTTGGGTTTGCGTTAGAATCGGAGCATGTTATTGAATATGCAAAGAGCAAATTAGAGCGTAAGAATTGTGATATGATTATAGCAAATCAAGCAAACATTCATAACAGCGGTTTTGGTGGTGATAACAATATAGTTACTATCATTACAAAATCGCAGTTTGCCAGTAATGGTAAACAACTTCCGCCAATGCCTAAACTTGATTGCGCCCGCGAGATATTTGCTGCTATTATTTCAGATATATGATAAACAATGTTATACCTCGGTCGGTTCTGTCCCGCAAAATGGTGGTGGTTCTGTAAGCAAGGTTTGGTGCGGCTTGCGAAGCAGAAAACTCTAATCCTGATTCCTCCGGTTCTTTCGGTATCTCATAACATTAACTTGATGCTCGGTTGCTGTAACGGCAAATGAATGTGTGTTACTGCCATCGCCTTTAGCACAGAAATAAATGTAGTTGTTTTGTTCCGGATGCAAGGCGGCATCAATAGATGAAGGGCTTGGATTATTGATTGGCCCGGGTGGTAATCCTATGTTCATATACGTATTGTACGGACTGTTTATAGTAAGGTCGTTATACAACAAGCGTCGGGATTCACCTAAAGCATATTGTACCGTTGGGTCGGCATCGAGTTTCATTCCACGGTTAAGGCGATTGGTATAGATACCCGCTACACGGGCACGCTCGGTTGGCTGAGGTGTTTCCGCTTCAACTATCGATGCAAGTGTGAGAATTTCATTTCTGGTTTTGCCTTTTGTACGGCATTCCTGTTCAAAACGTGTTTCCCAGATTTTTTGTTGTTCACCAATCAAAAACAAAACAATATCTTTTTCCGGTTGCTTCCAGAAGAACTCGTAGGTATTAGGCATTAAGTAACCTTCCAATGAAGGTGAAGTAATATTGAGTGCCTGTTTCAGAGAATCAGAATGAACGTATGCCATAAACTCTGTTGAGTCAGTACCGATTTCCTTTTTTAGAATAGATGCAAACTTAGCTGCGGTAATTCCTTCAGGAAAGGTAACCTTAACCGTAAGTGCCTGCTTACCGCTTACTAATGCTCTCAATACATGTGCATGTGAATGTTCGTTGGTGAAACGATATGTTCCTGGATAAACGTTTTTTCCGGTTATAGTACAATACACCCGCAATAGTAGCTTAAACAGGGTTGGATTGTTAATAATATGTTGTTGCTGCACCAAACTAACCGACTTTGTTACACTTGAACCGGATGGTATGTACACATCGGCTGTTTGCTTTACCGGTAAAGGGGAGAAAACATACCAAGCGGTATATGCTCCTGTTAACATTATTAAAATTAGTCCGATAAACAGAATTCGACGTACGTTCATGTATTAGTTATGCCTTATCTTCAAAGAAATGTGTAATCATTTAGCAAAATAGTATGTAGTGTATAAATATGAGTACGTATTTTTGTAGACCACTTTTAAACACCATTTAAAATATAGAACAATTCATTCTCAATAGGTATTCACATGGAATTTATTAAAAACAAATTAGCTGAGGTTTTGCCTGCAGTTCGAGAAAAAAGAACAACCTTGCTTAAGGATAAAGGTGAAGTTCAGATTGCCGGCGTAACTGTAGAGCAGGTTATTGGAGGTATGCGCGGTATTCCTTCGGTTTTATGCGATACATCGTCTGTTTCAGCCGATGAAGGGTTACGTATTCGTAATATTCCAATTATGGAATTAACTGACCAAACCCCCGAAGAAATTTTCTTCTTGTTGGTAACTGGAAGCAAACCAAACGATGCTGAACGTGCGCAACTAAAAACATTATTTAGTGCCCACGCAGAAGTTCCGGAGTATGTAATAAACGTGCTCAAAACTATGCACAAAGATTCGCACCCAATGGCAATGTTAAGCACAGCTTTACTTGCAATGGAACACGAATCTGCGTTCCGCCAGGCATACGAAAATGGTGCAGGAAAAGAAAAACTTTGGGAAGCAACTCTCGAAGATTCTATCATGCTCCTTTCCAGAATCACCGGTATTGCCGCAGCAATCTATCGCTTGAAATTTAAAGACGGTGTGTTAATCCAACCTGACCCAAATGCAGATTGGAGCACCAACTTTGCAAATATGTTGGGTATCTCCAACGATGCAGCGTGGATGGAACTAGTTCGCTTATATTTAGTACTTCATAGCGACCACGAAGGTGGAAACGTTAGTGCAATGACTGGTTTAACTGTCGGTAGCGCATTGAGCGATGTATTCTATGCTGTAAGTGCCGGATTAAACGGTCTTGCAGGCCCGTTACACGGTTTGGCAAATCAAGAAGTATTACACTTCATTTTGGAAGTACAACAACACTTCAATGGCGTTCCTTCCGATGAGGCGCTAACGCAATACTGTTGGGATAGATTAAATAGCGGTCGCGTTATTCCGGGCTATGGTCATGGCGTTTTACGCGTAACCGACCCACGTTTTACGGCATTCCACAAATTTGCGGACGACCACAATCTCACAAATGACAGCATTAGTATTGTAAAAGCAATGTTCAGAATCGTACCCGGTGTATTAACCGAACAAGGCAAAGCAAAAAGCCCATGGCCAAATGTTGATTCAATCAGCGGCTCTTTGTTATACGATTTTGGTATGACGGAATTCAGTTTCTATACCGTAATGTTTGGTGTTTCCCGTGCAATGGGAATCTGCTCGCAGATATTATTCCATCGCATGGTTGGTTCGGCAATTACCCGACCAAAATCACTAACACTTGACCAATTAGTGGCTGCTGCAAATAAATAGGGTAGACATTTATAGATTTATTAGCCTTAAGAACAACATCTTAGGGCTATTTTTTTTGCTATCGCCGGACTGCACCCAACCTTTTATCTACTATCAACCTCCAACGGCAGAGGAGAACCTCTTGTTTATTTCAATCATTAACCGCATAACTGTATTTACATCATATAAAATTATATGTTTAGTAACCGGTAATTCAGACGATAATAGCCGCTATCTAAAAGTACAATTTACAGGACGTAAATATATATGCAGTTTCTTGGAAATTTATCGGTAACACTAAAGCTTACCCTTATCCTATCCCTTAGTGTATTAGGAATGATGACGACCGGCTACCTTGCATACACTGATATCGTAACATTAAATACTTCAATAAATAGTGTAGAAACTAATCTCATAGCAACACGTGCACAGTGTACTGCTGATATGTTTCACGACGGGCTTCGTGCAGATTTTAACTCTGCTTTAAACACCGTTATGATAGAGCCCATAGTAACGGAGGAACGTAAGAAAGAGATAATGGATGAATATCAGGGTCATGCAGCAGATTTTAAGGAAAATATCAAAACCCTGAAAGAAGCGATAAAGGATAACCCTGAACTAATCAAAGCTGTATCAACAGTAGATGACCCGTTAACAGATTACATAAACACCGTAGATAACTTGATACACCTTGCATTTGTAGATAAAGAAGCCGCTATAAAAAATAGAAATACAGTAGAAGAAAAATTTTCAGCATTAGAAGGTCCTATGGGGGAAGTTGCAGATAAAATAGAACAGGTAGCAAAAGCAACCTCAACTTCATCAGCAACAATTGTTCACGAAAGTACCGTAATGACGGTAGCAATTATTCTTGGATTCACTGTATTTTTAATTTTAGCCGGAGTGGTAACAATTCGGTTGATAACAATACCGGTAAAACAGCTGGTTGCTGCAACTACACAGATTGCCCAAGGTAATACAGATGTACAGTTACATAAAAAGTACACCGATGATTTGGGACATCTAACTGATAACTTCAACACAATGGTAGAGAGTATCAATGCATCACACGAGCAAACACGATTAGAGCGCGAGAAATCGGAACAGGCAGCGCACGAGGCATCGTTGTTAGCACAACAAGCCGAAGAGCAATCGAAGTATTTGGGAGAATCGGTAGAAACGATAGTAGAAGCAATGCACAAGTTTTCTGAAGGAGACTTAACGGTAGGGTTATCGGTACAGAGTAATGATGCGATAGGTCAGTTGTATTCTGCCTTCAATCAATCGGTAGGCAACATCCGTATGATAATAGAGAATGTAAAGAATGCAATAGAAGCTGCAGCAAGCAGTGGCGCGCAAATAAGTGCAGGAACAGAAGAGATGAGTGTAGGCGCACGAGAGCAATCGGGACAGGTAGTGGAAGTAGCCGCAGCAATGGAGGAGATGAGCCGAACGATAGAAGATAATGCACAGTTGGCAGGAAAGACAAATGAGATAGCACAGGCATCGCGGCAGACAGCCTTAGAGGGAGGTAAGGTAATAGGTGAGTCCATAAATAAAGTAAAAGAGATAGCAAATTCGGTAGAAAGTGTAGGAGCAACAGTAGAGCAGTTAGGGACACGGAGTAAAGAAATAGGTGAGATAGTAAGTACAATTAAAGAGATAGCCGACCAAACGAACTTGCTGGCGTTGAATGCGGCAATAGAAGCCGCACGGGCAGGAGAGCAAGGCAGAGGATTTGCTGTAGTAGCCGATGAGGTGAGGAAGTTGGCAGAGCGCACCCAGAGTTCAACCAAAGAGATAGAAACGAAGATAGGTGTAATACAGACAGAGACAATGAATGCCGTGGAGATGATGGGACATAGTATGGAATTGGTACAAGAGGGAATAGAGTTGAGTGACGGAGCCGGTAAATCGTTAACAACGATAGTAGAGAGTGTAGAGCAGGTAGTAGAGACGGTGGATATGATGGCAAAGGCAAATCATGAGCAATCACTTGCGGGAGCGACGATAGCACGGAATATAGAGTCTATAAGTAACGTATCGCAGGAGATGGCTCGAGGGTTGGGCGATATAGCGAATGCGACAACAAGTTTAAGTAACATGACGCAGAACTTGCAGGGTCTGGCATCGCAATTTACCATAGGAAATGATGACGGAGCAAGTGGATTAGTACATAATGGAAGTTACCGGACAGCAGGCAGTTACACCTATCAGCAATAAGGTATGTAGATGAACAGCAGAACCTTACGGCAAGTTGAGGTTTTGAATAGAACTAACCTACGGTGCCGTCAGGCGATAGCAAAAGATATTAGCCCATTACCATTTGGTTTTGGGCTTTTTTGTGCGATCTATGGGATTTGAACCTATGACCTCTTCGATGTCAACGAAGTGCTCTAACCAACTGAGCTAAGACCGCAGTGTAGAAAGCTAATTTACAGCCGTTTTTAGCATAAACACAAGTGTTTTTCTGATTGTGTTCGTATATTGCAGGGTAACAACCCGTGGATTATTGGGGAAATCACCGTTTTATTGAATCCACATGTTTTTTTGAGAGAGAATTCTAAGTTTTGTTCAACTCATTAATTAATTAATTGTATGACAGTAATGTTTATTATCGGGTTGGGAGTTTTATCCTTACTCGTAGCATTCTTTTTTGCGCGTCAGGTTGGAGCAATTAGTATTGCCGAAGGCGCAGCAAATGAGCATGAAGCAGACCGTCTGAAAGAAATTTCAACAGCTATATCCGAAGGTGCTATGGCATTTTTGGGTCGTGAATACCGCATCTTAGCGTTGTTTATGGCAATCTTTGGCGTTGTAATTTATTTTGCAGTAGTAGATAGTGGCGGCGCTACAATGTTTGCATTTTTTGCCGGTGCTGGTATTTCGATATTGAGCGGTTACATTGGGATGCGCATTGCAACATTAGGTAATGTGCGCACTGCTGCGGCAGCACGTATATCGTTAGAAAAATCATTTTCTATTGCATTCCGTTCGGGTGCAGTTATGGGATTTGGCTTAACCGGCTTTGCTATTCTTGGGATGATTTTGGTGTATCTTGGTTTAGAGAAAATGTTACCCGGTTTAAGCAAAGAGGCGCTGATGGAAATCCTTTCCGGTTTTGGTTTGGGTGGTTCATCGGTTGCGTTGTTTGGTCGTGTTGGTGGTGGTATTTATACCAAAGCTGCCGATGTTGGTGCCGACCTTGTGGGTAAAGTAGAAGCAGGTATTCCGGAAGATGACCCACGCAACCCTGCGGTTATTGCCGATAACGTTGGTGATAACGTTGGCGATATTGCCGGAATGGGTGCGGACTTGTTTGGTTCGGTTGCCGAATCAACATGCGCGGCGTTGGTAATAGGTGCTGTTGCTTTTGAAGCAACAACCGACGAAACGCTAAAAATGAATGCAATGTTATTCCCAATTTTAGCAAGTGCTATTGGTATTGTTGCTTCGTTGATTTCGTTATTCTTTGCTCGCCCAAAAACAGAAGATAAAGTTGAAGGCGCGTTAAAACTAACGTTGATTATCTCTACAATTATTATGGGTATTGCATTATATCCATTAACCATGATGATGGTTCCTGCCGATTTCTCGTTAACACTGGGCGGTACGGTTTATCATAACACGGGCGTATTTTATTCGTTAGCTGCCGGATTAATTTCCGGTATGTTGATTGGGTTAATAACCGAGTACTATACCTCACATCGTTACAAACCTGTTCGCGAAGTTGCAAATGCATCGGAAACCGGTTCTGCAACAAACATTATTTATGGTCTATCGTTAGGATACAACAGTGCAGTATTACCAATGGTATTAATTGCAGTTACTGTTGTTATCGGGATTTCGTTTGCGGGTATGTACGGTATTGCTATGGCAGCTATTGGTATGCTTGGTACAATTGCCGTTGGTTTAACCATTGATGCGTACGGACCAGTTTCCGATAACGCAGGTGGTATTGCAGAGATGGCAGAAATGGGTAAAGATATTCGTAAACGTACAGATGCGTTAGATGCAGCAGGTAACACTACGGCAGCTATTGGTAAAGGCTTTGCAATTGGTTCGGCAGCGTTAACATCGTTAGCGTTAACATCGGCATTCTTAACACGCGCTCATCTTGATACCATTAACATGATGGATCCAAAAGTATTAGCAGGTATTTTACTTGGCGGTGCTTTACCATTTGCGTTCTCGGCAATGACGATGCGCTCGGTTGGGCAAGCAGCGTTTGATATGATTGCAGAAGTTCGCCGTCAGTTCCGCGAGATTCCGGGCTTGTTAGAAGGTAAACCGGGCGTGCGTGCAGATTACCGCAAATGTGTGGACATCTCTACAGCGGCATCGTTACGCCAGATGATAGCTCCGGGGTTATTGGTTATTTTAACACCATTGCTTGTTGGTTTTATGTTTGGTGTACACACATTAGCAGGTGTACTTATTGGTGCATTGGTAGTGGGTGTAATGCTTGCAATCAGTATGGCAAACTCCGGTGGTGCGTGGGATAACGCTAAAAAGTATATCGAGACAGGACAACTTGGTGGTAAAGGTAGCGATACCCATAAAGCCGCAGTTGTAGGCGATACCGTGGGCGATCCGTTTAAGGATACATCAGGTCCAGCGCTCAACATCCTTATCAAACTTATGGCAATTATCTCGCTTGTGTTTGTACCATTCTTTGTAAAATATGGTGGTATGTTACTCAACAAATAATGCACAGAGGTAATGTAACGTTGAATCCCGTATGGTGAATGCTGTACGGGATTTTTTATTTGCTAACGCATGACCGCCCCGCACGGCTGTTTCCAAATTACCCTTATGTTGCGGGAGAGAAGGGTGAGTGTGTATATTGAGTTTACCGTTTAATGAAAGTTTGTTTTTTGTTGTGATATATTTTTGAACTAAAATTTGTGTTGGTAACTATGGTTGAGACAAATTCGATTTTTGAAATATACCAAGGTCACTATCAGGTGATTCTTGATTCACCTAGTCCTCAGTTTTTGGAGAACATAATTGATGGTTCTTATAAATATGTTTGGTGCTTTGAGCATGAAGAGAATGGATGCTCATGGAGTTCTTATCATCATACTATTTATAGTAAAGATTCATTTGATTTTGAAGTATTGTGTAGGAATATTAAAATGGAATATTTAATTGAGACGAAGAATTTTTTAACACTACTACCATCAATTAAAGGGTCTGTGTTAATAGTTCAAACAAATGTAATTCCACCTTATTTTTTAGATCTGAGTAGGCTGCAAGGAAAAACTAGATACGATATTCTTAAAAGCTCAATTGATTATTTGTTTGAAATAGTAGTACCGGGTACTGCTGATTATTCACCAATAGTAAGCCCTGATAAGAAGTTTTTAGAGAAAGTGATAGAGCGAGCGAAAGAGTTATTGTAGCCAAATTCGTAGATTTATTGCTTCCTGTCAGTTGTTAAACGAAGAGTCTTCTTACACGCATTGCAACTTATCAGAGTATTCACTCAGTTCTGCGTTCTATCCATCCAATGTTCTTTGTAACATTACCTTTTGCAAATTCAGTAGATCCTTTAAACAAGTATATTGTACTATCTTCATTTAACACTGTTAGTGATTCATCTGTTGGAAACAACAGCTCTAACTTATAAAACAGTGTCATTTTATCCATTAACTCAACATTACAGATATAGCATGTCATCAGACCTATTGAACTTACATAGAGTCCTTTAAACTCAATAAAAGTACCTTTTTGAATTAATTGTTCATATTTAACATGATGCAATTCTATTTCAACTATGATTTTGTACACTTCTTCCATTTATTAAACATTCATGATTATAGTGTGATGTTAGTAATTAGGAAAGTCATTTGTTGCTGCTGAAAATAGAGTTGCATACTATTATCAAGTTACATTTTGGGTGAACTACTAAATTGTATTTGCTCACCGCTCGGTTCGCACTGGGTTGGCGCGCTGAACGCTGTGTAATACTGTGACGGTACCCCAAATGTTATTCTTCGTGATGTTGTTTACTTACTGCCGCCCACATCATCCATTTTAGTTTTTCGATGTTCTCGGTTGTTGCCGAAGAAATTAACAACGGATACCCAAAGCCGGGGAAGTTGATGGTGCGTAACTCAGGACGCATTTCTTCTATGGTTGCATCTATTTTGCTGATACATACAATGCGTTGTTTACTATCTAAATCGGTATTGAATTGGCGGAGTTCGTTGCAAAGAATTTCGTAATCTTCTAACGGGTGTTCGCTTGTTGCATCAATCAGAAACACCAACACACGGGTGCGCTCAACGTGGCGTAGAAACTGCGCACCAAGCCCTTTGCCTTGGCTTGCGCCTTCAATTAATCCGGGAATATCAGCAACCACAAAACTCTTTTCCATATCCATACGCACCATTCCAAGATTTGGAATAAGCGTTGTAAAAGGGTAGTCGGCTATTTTTGGTTTAGCCGCCGATATAACTGAAATTAACGTTGATTTTCCCGCATTGGGGAAACCAACCAAACCAACATCGGCAAGGAGTTTTAACTCGAGTTCAACGTTTAGTTCTTTGCCCTCTCTTCCGGGTTGTGCCTCGCGTGGAGCTTGGTTAGTGGCTGTTGCAAACTCAGCGTTTCCAAGTCCGCCACGACCGCCACGCAACACCGTTACTTCTTGAAATTCATCGGTAAGGTCGGCAAGTATTTCCTGCGTTTCAACATCCCGAACTATTGTTCCTTTGGGAACTTTGATACGCATGTCTTTGCCATCGCGACCTGTCATGGTAGACCACGAACCATTCACGCCATTTTCGGCAACAAACTTGCGTTTAAAACGGAAATCGAGAAGTGTGTTTTGATTGGCATCAACAACAAATACTACATCACCTCCACGACCGCCATCACCGCCATCCGGTCCACCTTTGGGTACAAATTTCTCGCGTCTGAAACTAACATGTCCATTCCCTCCATTGCCCGATTTAATATATATAGTTGCGGTATCTACAAAGTTCATAGTTGAGTCTTCTAAAGTATAATTAGCGAAAGTTATAATGGCAATTTACGGTATTTAACAAAAAAGTCAGGTATAAACCTGACTTTACAAATGTTATGATTATAACAATATGATAGTTGCTTAGTTGTTTACAAAGCGCTTATAGACAGCCATTCGTAAATCTCGTGCTGTTGCCGATTGCGGGTCAACCCCTTGTTCTGCATAGAATTGGTCTAAAAAGGCAAGGGCATCTTTCCACTTAGAGGAGCGGTCGAGCTTTGCAACTAAACCATCGTACCGTAACTCATCTTTGTTACATAGCTTTTTGATAAACACATCGCGTTGTTTGTTATCAATAAATGTTGAAACCGATGGGCGTTCCGGTGAAATAACATCTTGCGCAGCCGGAGTTAACAGGGAAGCGAGACCTTTGCCCAAAACACTTTTTGTAGTTTCGGTGTGAAGTGCTGAGTCGTCACTTTCATCGGCTGTATCTCTGCTTTGGATATATTCGATAGTTTCCGGTTGATTCCCTAACACTCGCGTTATAATGCCAAGTATTTCGCCATTAGCCGAATCTGACTGTGTTGGTTGTTGTACCGACTCGTGTTCATGTTCATCAACAGTTACTGCATCGTTCGAAGCAACAATACGTTCTAAACGTTCTAATAGATTATCGTTTTCCTGTGTAGAATGTTCAATAGTCTTTTCAATCGCAGTTTCTTCTAACGAGTCGTCATCCATAACCGATTCAATTTCGTAATCGTGTTGTGGTGCCGTTGGTTCTGCTTCTATGTGTGTTGCAATTTCACTATTAATATCAAGTTCCGGTGTAATGACAGATTCTTGAATTACAGCAGGAACTTGTTGTTCTTCAACTTGAATTATGGTTTGAGGTGACTCTGCAATTTCAGGAGTTTGTTCTACCTCATCAACGGTATGGATTAGTGGTTCTGTTACTTCCGGTTGACTTGTTACTTCCGGTTGTATTGCATCTACAATTGCTTGGTCGGAATCGTTTGGAGTATATATAAATTCTGATGCAGACACTACAGGATCTGTAACGTCTTTCTGCACGTCTGTTAAACCTTGTTGAGCAAAACCCGGGGATAGAACTTCCGGGGATACAGAACCGTCAAGTACGATAAATGTTTCCGTAGGTAATGTCGGATATAATTGAACATCGTCAACATTATACTCAATGGGCAATGCTTGTTCTTTGGTGTCAGTATCGTCAACCGGAATTTCTTCAATCTGTAACACTGCTTCGGGTGTTGGTATTTCCGAGATACCATCATCTGCCAGAACTGTGTCCTTTGCAGGTTCATCCTGAATCTCAATTGCGTTCTCAAATACAGGTTCGTCAGAGTGGGGAGTAGTAATGGTATCAGTTTCTTCCTCAAGTACTTCCAAAAGTTGTTCAGATGTATCTTCTGTAATTTTCTCTACAGCTGATTCATCATGAGCAGCTTCTTGGTTTGGCTGTACTACGTCAATTGTAACAGGTAATGGTTCTTCTATTGTTTCAACATCATCACCAGTATCAGTCAATGATGCAACTTCTTCTGCTTCTGCAATTGGCTCAACATCAATAGAATGGTCTGTTTCTGCTGGCTCGGTTGTTTCTGTTTGAAGTGCGGATGATGGTACTTCAGGTGTATCAGTAACAAAATTGGTTGTTGGTGGTATAGTAACTTGTTCCTCAACTGCGTTGTCATCGCCTACGGTAACGGTTGAACTTGGTTGGTAAGTATCAGATGT
Organism: Bacteroidota bacterium; assembly: GCA_019695345.1. Classification (GTDB taxonomy): domain Bacteria; phylum Bacteroidota; class Ignavibacteria; order Kapaibacteriales; family NICIL-2; genus JAIBAE01. The sequence continues at coordinate 14,657 of JAIBAE010000036.1, forward strand.
TTCAACTTCATTTAAAACTTCATCAACAACAGTAAGGAACGTGTCTTTATTGATATACCGTATTCCTTGCTGATACAACATTCGCTCAAGCTTTTGGGCAATAATGTGTATTTCTTTATCATCTAAAAACACAATGATGGATTCAATCGGTACAACCTGTTTTGCAGATTCAACCGAAGAATCATTAAAGAACACATAAATAGGATTTATCAACTCTGCAAACTGCGAAGGGGAGAGCTCCAGAATTGTATCATCATCTATCTTCTTAATAATTTTCTCAAACTCCAATACCGAAACAATATCCATGCTATCATATTGTAACCCACGGTTTTGTAACCATTGGTTAAACCCTTCGTGCAGATATTGATAATCGGCAAAGTAGCGCATGCGCAGGTACACTTCGTACACGGGTTTGGTTGGCTCACCTCGGAAGACAAACCACTTTAACGTAGTGCGCGGACGAACTCTGTAATTCAGAATTGATTTTACCGCAGCGTCTACAATGTGTGTTACTTGTTCTCTGTCAAAACGGGCAGTGCGGCGGTACTGAGAATCTAAATCGCCAAGTATTGTACGGATTTCGGGGTCGTTTAAATCGAGATGTGGATTTGCATGACGCAGCATTTGCTCCTCGTACAGCCACCACGAGAATTCTGCATCAAAATATTGCTTGTAGGCATAGTCAATTGCCTTGTTATTAACGACATCACGCAAGTACACAAACGGCTGAACGGTTATCAAACGTTCCGTTAGTGATAATTTACTGCGCTCGATATCGGATTCAAACATTTCCCCTCATCCTTTGGGCATGAAAAACTTTCCACATGCAAGATACGAAATTTGAGCGTGACCTCTTTTATTTCAACTACATGAAGTAAGATATTCTTCTTTTTGGTTTGTGCTCCAAACCTCATTCAATACACTAAACTCTTCTTGCGGAAAGAACAGTAATCTTTTCAATAGCGTTTATCGCGGATACGATTATAGAAACGATAACCGTTCAATTATGCTAAGGGTTCTTTCCCGCAGGATAATGTTACCATTGGTTAGCAAACGTTTGGTGCGGTTTGCGTTAGCATAAAAAACTAATCTTCATCTAACATATGTTTAGGTATTTCACCACCGCGAACAGCGTCGTTGTTGGGTTTTGTTTTCTCTGGTTGTTGTGTACTGTTTTTTTGTAACGACTTATGGGTTGTGTTCTTTTTCTCTGTCGAAACAACTTTTTCTTTTGGCGTAGTTTGTTGCACCGATTGAACGGGTTGTTGGGAACTTGATTGTGGAACAGCAGTTTGTACTTGAGGGGCTACCGTATTTGTCTGATTATTGTGCGAAGTTAATCCGTACCACAGGGCAGCTGTGGTAATAAGTGCCGCCGCACCATAGTAGAAATACTTTTTAAAAGGGTGTGATGCTTGTTTGCCTATTTGCTTTAACACCGCTTGTTCAAAGCCCGAAGGTACCGGTGTTACCGGCAACGATGTAAGCATAGTTTTAACCCGAACCGCCGATTCAAACGAATCCGGTACCGGTACTTTTCCGAGAGCCTGCAATCCCCCAAAGCTGCTTTCGGAATTATCGTTATGGAATAACGTTGTCATAGTGTTTCCTTATGCCTCAAACATCTCCTGATAGAGTGTTTGCAGTTGTTCTTGTAATTGCGCTCTCCCTCTGTTTATGCGCGACTTTACTGTTCCAATTTCGAGTGTTGTTATCTCTGCAATTTCTTCGTAACTAAGCTGCTGTATGTCCCGAAGCACTACTACCTCGCGGTAGCTTGGAGATATTTTCATTAATGCTGTTTGTACACGTTTGGCAATCATACTGCTATCAACTCTTGCATCGGGCGTGTAACTTTCGTCGGCTACTTCCCATTCTATACCATCTTCATCTTCTTTAGAAAGTTTACTAAAGGCAACTGTGTGTTTTCGCCAGCTTTTAGCCAGTTCGGTTTTAGCAAGGTTTGTTGCAATAGTATAAAGCCACGTTGTAAACTTAACATCCCCGGTGTATGTAGCAGAATACTTATGCAAGCGTACAAATGTATCTTGGGCTATATCAATTGCGTCGTCGTAATTACCAACAAAGCGGTACACAAAGTTTATGATAGGTTCTTTGTATCTCCGCATCAGAATAACAAACGCCGGCTCACTCCCTTGCTGCAAAAGGGTAATCAGGTCGCTGTCGTCCTTTTTTTGTAGTTCTTTTTCCGATTCGGCTGACATTTGTACTGTAGTAGTGATTGTTTAGTTCCTAAACCTATAGAAATTACGTAAAAATCTGTGCAAGAGCCAACGAAATTCTCTCAACCGGAACCAACTTCAGGGCGTATTCCTTCGATAACTTCTGAACATTCCCTTGAGGCATAATTGCCCGCTTAAATCCCAGCTTCTGTGCTTCACCTAAACGTTGCTCAATGGCGCTAACCGTTCGTACTTCTCCGGTTAACCCCATTTCGCCAATAAACACAGTTCCGTATTCAATCGGTGCATCGCGTAGAGAACTAACTAACGCGGCTGCAATTCCAACATCAACTGCGGGGTCGTTAAGCGAAACACCCCCGGCAACATTTACAAAAACGTCGTTATGGGCAAAGTTTAGTCCTAAACGTTTTTCCAAGATAGCAAGTATCATTTGTAAACGTTTGTAATCAAAACCTGTTGCAGAGCGTTGTGGCACATTGTAACTTGTTGAGGTAACTAACGCCTGTACCTCAACAAGCAGTGGCCGGGTTCCCTCTACAGTTGCGCAAACGGCAGTGCCCGATTCCTCGTGCGAGCGTTGTGTTAAGAAAATCTCGCTTGGGTTACGAACCTCACGTAAACCTTGCTCAACCATTTCAAAAATGCCAATCTCGTTGGTAGAACCGTAGCGGTTTTTTAAGGCTCTCAGAATTCTATAGGTGTAAACGCCTTCACCCTCAAATTGTAACACCGTATCTACCATGTGTTCAAGAACTTTGGGTCCGGCAAGCGAACCCTCTTTAGTAACGTGCCCAACAATAAACACAGGTTTGTTTGTACGTTTAGCAACATCAATTAATCTCGATGAACATTCCCGCACCTGACTAATACTTCCCGGTGTTGATTCAATATCCTTGGACTGCATGGTCTGGATCGAATCTACAATCACAACACCGCAATCGGAATTTGCAATTGCATGAACGCACTCATCCACATCTGTTTCTGCCATCAACATCAGTGTTTTGGGAACTTCTGCAAGGCGAGCAGCACGTTGTTTAATCTGTTGCAGCGATTCTTCTCCAGTAATATACAGCGGGCTATGTTGTGCCACTGCAGAGCAAATTTGTAACATCAATGTAGATTTACCAATGCCCGGGTCGCCACCAACAAGAATCAACGAACCCCGTGTAATGCCACCACCTAAAACTCTATCCAACTCAATTATTCCGGTTGTGATTTTATCACCCGTCTCGCCCGGAACATCCAGTAACACGGTAATCTTGGGAGTTCGAGATGAAGATTTAGCTGAGCCTTTTTTCCCATCATCAACTTTTTCTTCAACAAAGCTTTCCCAACTTCCGCACGACACACATTTACCCGACCACTTCGGTGTTTGAAAGCCACAACTCTGGCAAACGAACATACTTTTGCTTTTCATAATTCACTGTATTTTTTGCTAACGCAGCCCGCGCCAAATCTTTGTGTACTAACTAACCACACTATGCGGGACAGAAACTTCATCTACAATAATACGCACAAACTAACGAAAGGTACTGATTGACTTTAAATTAAAAAGGTAACTTCGTTAGGAAGTTACCTTTTTAATTTTATTAGCATCACGTACTTAAGGATTTACAGAAAACGCTCTGTTTTTAAGAACATTCCGAACGGTTTCATGAGAGATAGAGTCAACAACGTTCATTTCAACCAGTCTATCGGCAATTAATCGTAACGACCAACGCCCATGTCCCTGTGGTGGTGGGGTGTTCAGTAATTGTCCTAAAGCAGTGCTGTTTTCCTGCTTGAATTTTCGACGTGCACCCGGACGTGGTTTTTCGTTCAGGGCTGATGTGAATCCCTCAATGCAAAATCGTTTCCTTATTCTGCCAACAGTTGGAATGCTGACATGCAAAATGTTTACTATTTCTTCATCGCACAGACCTTTATCGGCGAGAAGAAGGATATGTGCACGAGATATCTTCCGTGCAGATTCCTTACCTTTTTTTGTAATTGCTACAAGTCTTCTTCTCTCGTCGGTGGTGAGCGAGATAGAGTACTTTTTAGCTATAGTGCTGTGTTGGGTAGTTGTTTCCATTGCGAGATAAGCTCCTTTTCTCGTTGTTGTGATAAACCTGCGCGAAGTTGTTGAAGTGGTTGTTTATCTAATTCTGAAATAATTTTCTCGATTGTTGATTTGAAGGGTGTAATCTTCAAACCATTGTTCATTGCCCGTTGTACCGAATGCGTGTAGAATCCTTGCATCTCGGGCGATTGGGGAATCCATAAAGGCAATTCAATCCAGGCACCAACACCTTGCTCAAGTAAAAAATCTTCCGTTACCGGTATAAACTCAACGTGATTGTTCACATACTGGGCGGTTGTTTCAACTACTTGTTGTAAAGTGAACATTCCTTTAGGTGAGTTTAGATTATACACTCCATTGGTATTTTGTTCAATACAGGTAACAGCAAAGTTGGCAATGTCATCGGCGTCTATAAATTGTACCGGTGTATTCCATGTATCGGGTACAAGTATTTCGCCACCTTGCAGAACTCTGTGTATCCAATACGTAAATCTATGCGAAACATCATGCGGGCCTACAATTAATCCCGGACGGATAATACATGCTTGTGAGCCATAGATACTCTCAACTTCACGTTCGCAATATCGTTTCAGAGGTCCGTATGTTTCTCCGGTAATTTCTCTTACGGTTGAATCATCAAGTGTTCCGCATTCAGCGTCTTCGTTCTGATTTGGAACATCATTGTTTTTATACACTGATATTGACGATATGAAAATATATTGTTTAGTTGTTGGGAGTAAAGCTTGTGCAGTAAACCGAACATTGGCAGGGAAGTATCCGCACGTATCTATAACTGCATCAAATGTTAGTCCTGATAAAGCTGATATATCATTAGCTCTATCACCTATGTATTCCTTAACATCTGTACAATCTTCCGGTAATGGGTGTTTGCCACGATGAAAAACAGAAACCGTATGTCCGTTTTGTTGTAGGGCAGTTATTAAAGCCCTGCCCAGAAATATTGTCCCACCAATTATCAGTACATTCATTGATTGATGCTTACGTAAAGTGATTGTTTGCCTAATATATAATATCCACGATGTTGGCTTATTTGAAACCTGTGGTTTTGCTAATGCACCTACTACGGTAGTTTCACCATTGGGTTGCAGTGCTTCTTGCGTTAGCAAAAAATAATCTGACATTCCACAGACACTATTGCTTAATAAGAGTTACAAAATGATTTCCCGAAGTTGTTGAAACCTTAGTTAAATACATTCCGGTTGCAAGCTCGGAAACATTTGCCTGAATACTGTTACTTTGGTCATTTGCTTCTGCCTTGGTAACAAAGTCTCCGTTTACTGTGTAAATCTCGATGGATTTAATAGTTGTGCTTTGGTTTGAGAAGTTAATTCTGAGCATGTTTGATACGGGATTATTATACGATAGTTCGGGTGAAAACGTGGTTTCGGTTACTTCGGTTTTGGGTGTTGTGGTTGTAAGCAGAATTATATCGTTATCGGTACTGCCGTATATGTAATCGTCGTTATGAGTGATTGAGCGTGTTGTAGTTGTGTTGTTGTTAAAATTTTTCCAAGTAATACCTTTGTTGTTTGTGACATACACACCTTTGGAAGTAGCTGCATAAACGGTTCCGGTGTTGTCGGTTGCAAACTGAAAAACCTGATAGTTCAAGACGTTGTGAGGAATATCATATAAGACACTCTTGTTCCATGTTTCGCCGTTGTTGGTAGTTGAATACACTTCGTTTAATCCACCTGCTATGATAGTACCGTTGCTTTGTATTGAAAGTGCAGTAATGGTTGGAAGCATTGCAGATGTTTGAGAAACGGATTCCCATTGATTATTGGTAAGATTGTAGTGTAAAACACCATGAGAATCTGTACCTGCATATAACTCGTTTGACGAACTCGACAAACACGTAATGTCAGTATCAATCAATCCGTTGTTAAGTGCTGTCCATGTTATACCATCATCGTTTGATGATTGTACTCCTTTGCCATACGCACTTAGATATAGATAGTTATTATTGATTGTAATTTGCCAGTATTGGTCTAACTCGGTACGTTGAGTAGAAGGGGAAATGAGTGTTGTCCAGTTTTGTAAGGTGTTGTCGGATGACTTGTATAATCCGTATCCTCCTGTGGCAACATAGATTGTACCATCGTGAGTTTTAGAGATACCAAAAATACTACGTGTAGGAAAGTTGACTTGATTCCATAGATTAGTTATGGCGGTATATCTGAACAAGCCTGTGCCGGAAGCAACAAGAATTGTATCATTATGTAATACAGCTGCTAAACGAATTGATGTGGGTTTGTTTTTATTGGTGTTTGGTACTGTTTCCTGGCAGAATGCCGATTGCAATATTATTGTTACAAACAGAAATGTAGTAGTAACTATACGATGGTGTAAAGCTTTTCTCATAATGCTCTCCTGATAAAGTTTTGGGTTAACGATTGTATTGTTTTGATGATAATACAAACAGATTGTTTCAGCGTTGTGAACTGTGTTGTGCGGTGAGTTCTACGCGAACGTAACAGGTAGGTTGCGTGTAAAAAATATGGTTAACACCAATTTAACGATGAGTTTAAATGTTAAACAAGAACGTCAAATATGTTCTGATAAATACAGCGTAAAACTACACTGTAGATGCGGTAGGAGAGTAGTTTAATTGCCTATCAAAAAACCATTGACGGCAAAATGTAGCAATTCAAAAAATTAACGATTGAGTTAGGGGAGTTCCACTCTATCAAACTCGTGAACACGTTCCATATCAAATTCAATCATGCCGTCTTCGCGTGTAAAATAACTTATTACAAAGCGTCCGCCTTCAACAATATCATCGGCTGTATAACTAAATCTTGAATGCACCGTTTGGCTGAAAGTGTCGTCGAATCCTTTTATCATTATAATAACCTGAAACTCCATTTGCTTAAGTTCGGGAATACTCAGGTTAAACATTGGACTGTCTTCGTTTATTCTGTGTACCAACGTCCACGATGTTGGTAACATTACTACCGTATTCCTTTCAAGTTCCATCTTCATATATCTTCGGGTGGGTTTGTTGTTGTCTTCTGTTTTAATCATGCACAGCACTTCGGCTGATAGTTCCATCATAATATTATCTCGCAGGTTCGCTACTCTAAACATTAAAGCTCGTCCGCCATTGTGTGGTGTGATAAGCATATTCTTACTATATACTAAACGCGCTGTAGGTCTGGAAAAGCGACCGTATAACAAACCGGTTATCAACGCCACATAGAGTAACCCTATAAAGATTTCTACAATTGTTACCGCATTAGTAAGGATTCCGGATGGAGATATATTCCCATACCCTACAGTTGTAAAAGTATGTATGCTGAAATAAAATGTACTTAACAACGGGTTCATAGATGTAGGTGGTTCTACGCCGTGGAGATTCTCCAAACCGCAAAGTAGATAGATAAGCGCAAATACAAGGTTTATTACAATAAAACCAATGGCTATGATGCTAAAGAAACGTCCCCACGTAGTACTGATTAAATAGGTATATGGTGTAAATGCAGATAACGGCACATTGGTTCGCACAACATTATAACTGCCATCGTTATTAATTACTCTGCGTAAATTGCCACTTAACTTTTCACCTAAACCGGGGTCGAGTGATTGTCTTGCCATATATTGTGTTCTGATTAATTCACTTTTGATTATTGCTTACACTAAAATACTACGAAGAACATCAACGAAGAATGTATTCAGAAATCAAAACCGAAATAACAGCATTTATTCAACAATATGTGGCTCCCTATGTAGAGTCGCATGGGGGTAAAATAACCTTCGTTAATTTTTCGGATGGAGTTGTTTCCGTTTCACTAACCGGAGCCTGCCATGGTTGTTCAGCTCGTTCCATAACAATACAAGCATACGTAAATAGGATGCTACGTAAACAATTTCGCGAGGTTGATAAAGTTGTATTAGCTGAGTAATTATACCTCTAAAGGGCGTGCTACAGTAATACCTGTATGTGTTGTTACCGTTTGCAGGTACGCAGAAACGGCATCATCTAATGTTACTTTTTTCTTTGCGAGTGAGGCATGTAACAAATGTGCAACACCATTCTCATCTTTAAATATCATTCCCGTATGGGCGTAATCTAAACCGTCTTTACTTGTACTTATGGCAATGATATCACCTGTCTGTAAATGTACTTCAATGGCTTTAATCGAATTTTTGGGGATGTAATATCGTACAGTTGACGTGAGATTTTTTTCTGTTTCGCCAATAAACTCAACCAACTTGGGGTCTGCTTGTAGTGGTTTGTAAAACTTGGGATGTTCGGACATAAACGAAATCTTCTTATCAAATATTTCGCCGCCAATTTCTTGTGTTATGTTTTTTACTACGCTTTTTTTACTGTTATTTTCTATCCACTCGGTTGTGTAATGCAAACGTGAACCATAACCATTGAGTTTGCCATTTCTGTAGCGTGTAAACGTAATTTCTTTCAGCAAGTCATCAAAGGTAGTGTTACCTTTTTTCACTATTCTGGACATACACAGTACATTCTCGAAGAATGTTACGCAATCTAAACCACCAAGGTTTATTCTGCACTGTTCTTCGCCATCGGCTTCCAATGTTCCGCCTACGTACGGAGTTCCAATCAACAAACTTCCAATCTTTCCCATCAACTCACCTAATGGTAGTGTTTGCCAATTGTGTTCGGAAACATGGCGCATAATACCATCAAAAATGTATTTTGTATCGGTCTCCAAATTTGCAGTACGGGTTTCCGCCATTTCTCTGTTTACGCTGCACGCAAGCAACGGAACAGAAGCAAAACTTAAAAAAGGGAGAGCTGTGATTTGCTGGATAAACTGACGGCGTTTCATTGTTTTTCTTAGTAATTATTCCGAAATACAATATTCTTAAAACAACCTACGTGCCAAAAGACAAACAAAAAACCCGATTGGGTTACAACCAACCGGGTTTTAACACTACTATAGTAATCATTTAGATATGGCGGTGAACCGAGGTAACAACGCCCAGAATCTGGAACTCATCTTCATCGGTAATAATGATTGGTTTATAGTTGGCATTAGCCGGAACCAAAGCAATTTGTCCGCCAATGGCACCCAACCGTTTAATAGTAAGTTCGCCGTTTAACCAGGCAACAACTATTTTATGCATTTGTGGCTCCATACTGCAATCAATCACAAGCATATCGCCATCAAAAATGCGGGCTTCAATCATGGAATCGCCCTTAGCAATAATACTGTACGAATCGCGTGGGTTGGGAACCCAAAACTTACCAAAATGAATTTCTGTATCAAGGTCTTCGGCTACAAAACGTGGCTCGCCGCACGATGCGGTATTGGTATACCGTAAAATAACCGTTTCATCACTCTCCGAAATACGATACATCTCCATTAGCACTCCTTGCATAAAGCATAAAGAAATAACACAATTAGCTGGAACAAAATTACAGTAATTCCCGAACCTTGCAACAAAATACTTTCAGGATTTTTCAACAAGGGGAGTGTGGAAAGTAAAGATAATCTTCTGCTTCGCAATCCGCGCCTATTCTCAACCACATAACAACGCCCATTTGCGGGAAAGTATAGTCCGGTTCCAAAATACCTACATCGTTTAGGTTGGGTAATTGCACGGGGAATCTTCCGGCAAGATGACGTGTGTTTGGTGTAAAGGTGTGGTGCCGTCGGGCGATAGCAAACAATTACTTAACAACTTGAAATAATGAACCAACAATTATATTTTCAGATTGGAACTCTTGGCGCAATACACAAACTTTGAAAGTGATATATTCGCATTAATAACGTATTGCAAACGAACACTTTACCCGTTGTTATCATGATTCGTGCTAATGGATTACCTTTTCTTTTAACCCTTCTTGTTTTGGTGTGTAGCAGTAATGCCGCACAACAGTATTCTGTACCCAAAGGTTTTATGCCAAATAAAGGTCAAGTGTTGTATGGCAACCAGGACTCACGGAAGGTTGTGAAGTACTATGCTGAGTTAGGTGGAGTAAGGGTGTTCTTCCGTGATGCAGGGTATTCGTATGTTGTGTTTAAATATCCCGATATAGACCGCCACTCGCGTGATTACATTGAACAGTTAGAGAAGAATCCGATACAACAATTCCGAGTGGACGTTGACTTTGTTGGCGCTAACCCTATTGCCACCATAGAAGAACAAGAACAAAACACAGGTTTCAAAAATTATTACCATACTTCTATTGGCGAGCCCGTTTTGGGAGTGAGTTCATATAAGCAGATTACCTACAAGAACATTTACAATGGTATTGACCTGAAGTTTACTATAAGCGAGACCGGATTAAAGTATGATTTTATAGTTGGTGTTGGTGCCGACCCATCAAAAATAAAGATGAAGTATTCCGAGCCAATAACGTTAAGTACATTCGAGGATACAAGAACAAACGAACTCTTCCTGCACACACCTGTAGGTGACATTGTAGATCAATCGCCAATCTCGATTCAAGAAGGTAAAACAATTTCAACATCTTTCAAACACAATACCGACAACACAATTTCATTTACCTTCCCGCTTGGCTACAACACAAAAAAAGAATTAGTGATTGACCCGGCTATTGTTTGGTCGACATATTTGGGGGGGACAAAAGATGAACAAGTTATTGGAACGACATTGGATAATAATGATAATTTTATTGTAAGTGGTTATACGATAAGTATGGATTTCCCCATGTTAGGGCATAGCAGAGATGGAGTAGCAAGTACAATAGATTTTTTGTTGGTAAAGTTTGATAAAAATGGAATTTATAAATGGAGTGTAGTTGAGGGTGGGAACAATTCTGATTTGTTCACTTCAGTTACAAATGACAAGGTAAACGATATTTATGTTACTGGTTTTTCTAAAAGTACAGATCTAGCTTTTCCGGGAGCACCAAATCCCAATCTACGTGGGCAGAACGATGTTGTTATCATTAAATATAATGGGAACGATGGTAATAAAATCTCAGGAACATTTTATGGTGATGCTGAGGAAGACAATGCCTATGCAATTAAGTTAGATAGTGATGGAAAGGTTTTAGTTGCCGGGAAAACCGACAGTAAAGACTTTCCTTCTACTAATGGTAAATACACAGTAAAAATGGCAAATACCGATGGCTTTTTGATGAAGTGCGAACCTACTACATTCAAGATTATTTGGTCAACATTTTATGGTGGACGTGACGGAGATAGATTGTTTTCGTTATCAGTAGATTCAAAGGATAATATCTATGTAGTTGGCGATACCCGCAGTCCCGATTTACCGGGAATGAATTCTAATTCAATGCAGGCAACATTTTCAACTTTAAGTAATGCATCTGATTTTGCGATTGTTTCATTTACCAAGAACGGACAGCAACGGTGGTCCACCTATTTTGGGGCTGAAGGAGAAGAAGTAGCTTATTCGGTTGATTGTAGATTTGATAGAGTTGCTGTTGCTGGTTTTGTCAGTTCACCATTTCTGAAGTTGTTTGGTAAATATCATAGTGAGTGGACTGCCTTTAGTGATGGTTTTGTATTAGTACTTGATACGTTAGGTGTACCGCAATGGTCTACATACATAGGTGGTACTATGGGTGATGCTTTAAACTTTATTAAGATTGATAAAGATACTTCAGTTGTAGCAGGTGGTAGCACATTTAGTAGGGACTATCCGCTACTCAGACCATTTATTGTTAATACAAAGAATAGCAGTCCTACTAATTTTGATATTGTGCTTACAAAGTTTGAATCAACAGGAAAAATGTTGTGGTCAACCTTTTTAGGTGGAAATGGAGATGACCAGTGTGAAAATGGATTTGGTGATATAGATGAAAGTGGTAACGTATATGTTGCTTTCCATACACAGAGTAATAACAACATAATTAAAAATCAAACATATTCATATAAAGGTGGATTAGATGCATACATAACAAAGTTATGTATGCAATACGCAGAAGCAAAGATTATCTCAGGTGATTCGGTGATATGCGAAGGTAATTCTTCAATACTATCAACTTCCGCCGGATTATCCAATATCAAGTGGAGTCCCGGCGGAGAAAATACACCAACAATAACTGTTACAAAAGCAGGGAAGTATTTTTATACAGCCGATGCAGGTACTGAATGTACTGGCTTAGTTTCTGATACTATAACAATAACTACCAGACCAGGGATAGTTGTAAAAGTAGACTCTTCTGATAAGTTACAACTGTGCGAAGGGAAAACTGTTAAGTTGTTTTCTAAAACAAAGTATAAGATTTATAACTGGGTGGATGGAAATAGTTCTTCTATATCAACTAAAGATACATTGCAGGTTTCAACACCGGGAACATATCATCTTGAGGTTACCGATTCTACGGGTTGTTCAGGAAAATCTACCAGTGTAATAGTATCTAACTTTACTAAACCAAATCAAGCATATAGATTTATTATTAACGGAACTGTAACGGTTGATAGCCAGTTTGTATATAGTAATTTATGTTTGGGTGATATTGTAGAAGTTACGCCTTTGTATGCTACTACAAGTACTGCGCTTGTAGTTTGGAAAGACAACACCTTAAATGCAAAATATACCATTACAAAAAATGATTCAACCTTTGCAATCTTTACCGATGAACATAACTGTCAGTGGACATTGCCAGAAGTAAAATTCTATTTCCGCCAACCAAGTAAACCCCTTGTAAGTGGTGTTGATAGTACTTGTGTTAATTCAGTAGTAACACTTACAGCTACTCTCGCAAACAGTCCCGGAATAAAATACGAATGGCTTACCGATGGCGGTTCGATAGTTGGAAGTTCAGATACATCCGACGTTAAAGTACAATGGAGTACAGGTGGATTAAAACAAATACGTGTACTTGGTGCCAAAGGAGTACGGTGCGTTGATACTTCTATAGTAAAAACTGTATTTGTACAGTCAGGTGTAACCGGCAAAATCACAGCTGTTGGTAATACGTTATTATGCGAGAATGAATCTGTGCAACTTAATGCACCGGATGGATTCACGGGGTATCAATGGAATAATACAACAGCTACAAAGAGTCTGACCGTTACAACTCCCGGACAGTACTTTGTACAGTTCCAAACAACAACGGGCTGTTTTGGATACGATACAATTATTATAGGTAAACGGTTGGTTTATACTACATCACCTGTTCAGAATAGTTTCGGCTCGGTTACAATTACTAATTCGTCGCAGCAAAGATTGGTGATTTATAATTTTAGTTCGGAGATAATGAACCTTTCCGGTGGGCTGTTGGATGGAAGGCATTATAAAATAGATTCTACTCAACCACCCATGCAAAATGGTATATCGCCCAAAGATAGCATAATAGTATATGTTTCATTTGTACCACAAAACATAAATACAATTCGTGATACTATCAAAGTAACAGTAAATGCACCTTGTGCCGATTCTGTGCTATTTTACTTAGAAGGAATTGGAGTTGGCATTCCCCCTAAACCTCAATTACGATTCAGAGTACACGATGTATCAATACAGCCACACCAAGATACAGTACATATACCTATTGATGCTTGGTTAGAGCCAAATGTTGCAACCTTATCACTCGATACATTGATATTTACATTAGCGTATAATCCTACAATTTTTCATATAACTAAAGCTACAAAAGGTAATGTAACAAACGAATTTTATAAACGCCCTCAACAATCGTATGCAACAGTAAGGATTCCATTAACAGTGCTTGCATTGGCTCCACAGACCGTAACAGAAATCATTGCTGATGTACTTATAGGCGATGTAGAGCGTGATTCTCTTTTTGTAGCATCTGCTGATGTGGCACCATCTTCCGATAAATCAGTAAATACTATAGGTGGTAATGTGATTTATTCCGGTTTGTGTAAAGAGGGTGGAACCCGGTTAATTGGTCAATCTCAATCAATTGCAATGATGCTGAAGCCAAATCCGGGTGGCGACGATGTTACTATCACCGTTCATAATTCCGAAAAAGGTTTTTGTACACTCACTATTTATAACACTCAAGGCGAGGAAGTTTGGAATAACTCGTGGGTAGCTCTACCTATGCTCCAAACTGAACACCGTTTGCAGCAGCAGTTACCATCGGGTATTTATCAGGTTGTTTGCCGCACACCATCGCAGATAATACAGGAACGTTTGGTTATAGTACGATAGTTGTATTTGCTATCGCCTGACGGCACCAAGCCTCAATTTTTTCAAGAACCTTTCTATGCCGGAAAGGTTCTTTTGCTTTCTATCACGATTATCGTATATATATGCTGAAGGGTGAATCCATGCCGATGAAGGTTGTGTTGAAACATACGGTTTGGTGCGGTTTGCGAAGCATACTATAGCTATCAAATTTTGTGAAGTAATGTTTTTCTAACACCCGCCGATAATTACCCGTGGCAACGATAGGACGCGCTGCTAATCTTACCGATTTCAACCTTCACGGACGAACAATCCTGTTTTCATCACCAACGGAATGTGCATGAGTTTCTGCAAGGAAATGCAGGTGCCTACTGTGTACACTACACTTCTTGCGTTCACTGCCATTCTCGGAGGACGGGTATGGTACGTTCAGTTTTCATACAGTTTATATCTCGACTGGTTGTTACCAGCATATTTACATTTATAGCTTTTTGCGTACAGGGTTTTGCAGGCGGAGATCCAATCATAGTTGATGGCGTTCCATCGGTATATATATGCCCTAATGGTACAATAAAGATTCATGGCACCGATACGGTGGCCCAACAAGGGTGCACGTATAAATGGGAGCCATCGGATTACCTTTCGTCAGAATCTGATTGCTCACCCTATGTAACAGGTGTAAAAACACAATTATATATCCTTACTAAAACCGCATCAAATGGAATCCAAACAAGAGATACATTAATGGTTTGGGTCAGAGATTTAACACCACTTCAATTTGCAACCGATAAGGATAGATGTCAAGGATTTGTATCAACCTATGCACTTGGTGGATTCGATGAAAACGACCCTATAAACCCTCCGATATGGAGATCATCCGGTGACGCTCTTGGCAGAATAATTACAGGGCAGGGAACAACCGTGATGAATATAATTTGGGATGGTTACGGAGAGGGAATTGTACACGCTGAACTTATGTATGCAAATTCCGGGTGTAAGCAGAGTGGTGAACACCATGCTACAATAATTCCAAAGCCAACAGTTACAATTACATCAACCGGAAGTACAACAATCTGCCCGGGTACTTCTGTACAACTCGATGCGGGTGAGGGGTTCTCTACGTACATATGGTCAGATGGTCAGCACACAAGATTTATTAATGCAAGTAAAGAAGGTGGATATTCTGTTACAGTAACCACACCAAACGGTTGTGAAAATACTTCTCCGCCGGTAGAAGTAGTTTACCATTATGTTATGAAACCAATTATTGCAGGGCAATCGGTAATGTGTATGGGTGAACAAGTGACTCTTTACGCACTTACTGGTTATTCATATTACGAATGGACCGATGGCTCAACCGGTATCACAAAACCTATAACACAGGCAGGTTCCTATACAGTTAAAGTAATAGATAATAACGGATGTGTGTCTGTATCAGAACCTTTTACTGTACGTTACCATGATATTGGATTAATACCTGAAAAAAGAGTTTTAGATTTTGGCAGTAGAGAGCTTGGTAAAGTGGTTGAAAAACCTGTGTGGTTAAAGAATATAGGTAGCGAGACTATAAAAATAAACGAGATAGGTTTAGATGACATTCAAGAGAAGTTTAGATTGATAAAATCTGAACCAGATTTGCCTGTACAACTTCACCCCGGTGACTCCATACAATTGCGAGTTGAATTTAAGAGTCAAGAACTTGGAGAGTTTGCATCTACAATTGTATACAAAGTCACTGTGCCATGTCCGCAAATTGGATTTATTACCGTAACGGGAGTTGCTGCGGATACATCATTAGATATATCGTTGTATATTCCTCATACACAAATGGAAACAGGAAACGATAATACGAAACTGCCCATTTATGCAAAGGTCAACTATCCAGTTGATGAGAGAATAACCGGAGTTATGTTAAAAGTTGAGTTGAGTTGGAATCATTCGATTTTTCATTCAGAGGGAAATCTTACTAAAGGTACGCTACTGCATGATTCAATGAGTAACGCTGAACAGTTTGTTACTATTGAGATACCTAATGTAGATTTATCTTCGGATTCTACAGAGGTAACGTCAATTTTAGGTTCAGCATTGGCATCCAAGTCATTTTATACTGACGTAAAGATTCGATCATATTCGTGGAGTAATCTACCAAGAGCATCGAGACTTTATGCCTACGATGGGAGTATTACTCTAAGCCAATACTGCTTTCCCAGAAGTATCAAATTCAGTGACTTCAGACCAATGAGCGTTGAAGTTTATCCAAACCCAATTCAACAGTTTGGAACGTTAAAACTCACAACGAGTATAATTGGATGGCATGAAATTGAAATTTATGGCTTTACCGGTGAATTGGTACAACGCCAGACAATACATAATCAGCAAAAAGGTAGTGGTTTCATTTCGATTGACTGTTCAATGTTACAAGCAGGTGTATACCCTGTAGTAATATATAACAACAATGAATTGATACGGACTTTTATAACCGTTTTGAAATAATTTAGTTAACAAACATCAATAATACGTTGAGTGGTTTCTACAAAGGCACTAATTACACTTTTTGAGCCGTATATTTGCAGCAGGTTCTCTCCAACCGGAATATTCAGAAGCCACTCAAGGTATATTGTTAGAAAAATACCATGAAAAAAATGCATATACATACGCCAAAGGTTTTGCAGAAAATCTGCTTGGCACAATATATGCGGAATATGGTGCAATCACCACACATTCCGGGAATATCTATGAAGTATCCTGCAATCATAGTTGCATGCTTATTTATTTTCCAGTTCAGTTCATTTGCACAACTCGTTGCAAATGCAGGTCCAGATATCGATTTATGTGAAGGATATTCAGCCAAAATTGGCTTACCTCCAAGTGGAGGCAAGCCACCATACAAGTATCAGTGGGGACCCACATTGGGTCTAGATAATCCAAATTCTGAAAGTCCGGTTGTAACACCCACTCAAAGCGTTACAGAATATTGGGTAAAAGTTACCGATGATGGCGGGTTAACAAATTTTGATACAGTTGTTGTACGCCGACACCCAGCACCTAAAGCTGATGCTGGTATTAATATTAATACTTGCATTGGTACAACTGTCACCCTTGGAGGCTCTCCCAGTGCGTATTTTGGTACACCGCCTTTTATTTATAAGTGGAGTTTCTTACCCGCTAATGTTGTTAACCCGAGTAGTCCTAACCCAACGTATATCGCCGAGCGAGTAGGTTATTCACGACATGTGTTACAAGTAATTGATTCCAAGGGATGTGAAGCAACATCCGATATAACTGTTACTATTATTCAACCTGTAAAAATTGATGTTGGGAACGATATTACTATTTGCGCCAATACTCCTAAACAAATTGGTTCGTATAGTATGGCAACCAGTACAAATGGAAGGATAACTAATTATCGTTGGACTCCATCGTATGGATTAAGTACAGATAATATTGCTAACCCAACTGCCTTTCCTGCAACTACAACTAAATACTATGTTACTGCTTTGGATGAAAAAGGCTGTCAAGCTACTGACAGTGTCTTAGTAACAGTAAAACCTTCAATGAAGTTGACACTTCGTAACAATGTTGAGTTATGTCCTGATAAAGATATTCCACTCACTTCACCAGGATTTGTAACCGGGGGTGTTGCACCTTATAAATATAAATGGATAGTAAAAGATGAAAATGGCAATGTACAACCTTCTTTCAAAGACTCAACCGTTGAAACGCCGGTTGTTAAAGCAAGTAATACAAGGATCTATGAAGTAATCGTAACAGATGCTCAAGGATGTACCGCCAGAGGGTTAATTCAGGTTTCTGTAAAAACTGCATCACGTCCTACATTTACGATTCCACCAGAGCTTTGCCAAGAGAAAGAGTTGACATTTGGGATTGGTAATGCTTCGGGTAGTTATGAATGGTTAGTATCAGGTGCTGATGGCCAAATACTAAATGGTAATAACAAAAGAGAAGTTACTATGATATGGCACAATAGTGGCGTGTCAACTATATCAGTTAGGGTAATGGATAAAGAAACAGGGTGTGAGTATTTTGGAACTACAACAATCACAATTAAACCTCATCCAAACCCTATCATCACAAATCAAGGACGCTCTGTTTTATGTCCTGGTGAATCATCTAAACTTGATATTGGGAGAGATTATCTAAATGTTTGGTGGTCATCCGGACCAACCAATACACGTAGTATTATTGTAAACACTTCAGGAACATTTACAGTGTTTGTACAAGATTCAAACGGGTGTACGAACAGATCAAATCCAATAACCATTAATGTTACACCGAAGCCAGAACCCGGAATACAAGGTATTCAAAAGTTATGTCCTAATACCTCTATTCAACTTACAACTGTTAATACACTAGGAACAGGGAAATTTTATAAAACTTATCAATGGTCAACAGGTGAAGTTACACCTCAGATAACAGTGTCAAAGGCAGGGGCTTATACTGTTACTGTTACTGATTCCACTGATTGCCCAGCAATTTCACCTATTCATACTGTAGTAGATAACCCATTGCAGGTGGAAACTACAACTACATCCTTTTTAGATTTAGAAACAGAATTTGATTATCCAACAAAAACTGTATGGTATAAAAATACAGACGACGAGGACTTAGTTCTTACTAATTATGCTTTTATTAGTCCATTAGTAATCCCTGAGTTAACAGTACAATCCATTGATATAGATGGAAGACCAGTACCAGTTAATAACATAGCAGGTAATGTATTGAAAGTAGGCCAAAAATTGAACTTTGTACTTAAGTATGTGCCAATGATTCCGGATAGTGTTACCTACTCAATAGTATTAAATGTTTCCGCTCCATGTACTACTTATGACCCGGTAACAATACCAATTAGAGCAGAGTCGTACGATAAACGGATGACATCAATTGCCTCAGTTACAGATGTAACTGCACCTGTTGGTGCCTATGATGTACATATTCCACTTATGATTAAATTTATCAATGCAGAGGACTCCGTTATAAATGCCTCTTTAGAAGCTAAAGTTAGAATAAACGCAAGATTATTCGACCCGAGATATATTACTAATGGAACCATACTTAGCCATGATACAACATCAGATTTTTGGCATGTGTTATGGATAAGATTTGATAATGTTACTATTAGAGATACCGACCCGATTAAACTCACTGATATAGTAGGTACTACACTTGCAACAACATTCTTTCAGGATTCAATGTTTCTTGATAAAATTGTTTGGGATCCAAATACAGTTGTAAAGGTACCAAGAGTTCGTTTAACTAACGGGATCTTGAAATTAGCAGAGTATTGCTTCCCAAGAAATGTGGTAATTTCAAATCAAGAAAAAACTCAAATTAGTATTAACCCTAACCCATCGTCCGAATTAGTAAAGCTGCATGTTAACACTAATATAACCGGTGAATATAAGGTAGAATTGTATGCTGCCGATGGAGCAAAGATTCTAACTAAAAAAGTTAACATCGAAAAAGGAAGTACCATTGTGAATTTGGATGCCACTAATTATGCTAATGGTATTTATCCTGTAGTTGTATCAACACCAACACATGTCGAAATTCTTAATTTGGTAATAGATAAATAGTATATGTTGCTATCGCCGGACGGCACACAACAAACTGCTTAATGTTGCCTTAGTCTGCCGGAAAGAACGTCGGTAAAAGGTATATTTTGTGCACTGTAGGATGTGTCACGCAAGTGTTGGGTATTATTTGTACAACGCTTAGGTGCGTTCTTGCGAAAGCAGATAATGACTTAAGTATATATTAACTCCTACAACTACCGTATATTTGCAAAGCGAATCACTTCATGGTTCGCTTTCTTTTTTAATGGATTGAATGAAAACCCGGAGAGGTCATGTACCGTTACGTTGTTATTGCAATTGTACTGTTATCAGGTAGTTTAAGTTTAGCACAAACAAACACCCCAAGTAAACCAAAGTTAGAACCTTGGATTTATGTTGGTGGATTTGCCGGATATAACAATAATAATTTTACAGCTGATTTTAGCAAACTACCGGGTGTTCCAAACTGTTGTCCGTTATACGAAACCGGTACCGGAGGTGGTTTTGCCATCGGAGGGTTAGCTGAAGTACCTTTGCTCAAATTCTTACGATTAGAGACGAGAATTGGATATACTACATTAGGCGGAAGGTTGTTTAAACAAGAACAAATTGGTAACACTTCGGAGATTGGCGGAACAAACAACAAAACTGAACCGGTAATAACCAATCACGAACTGTTTACCACACTTAACGGCTTATCAATCGAGCCAAGTGTAACTACGATTTTATTTTCCAGAGTGCGGGCATCGATTGGTTATAGATTAACGTATCTTACTACTACTACATTTGAACAATCGGAAACGATTTCGTCACCCGGATATGTTTATTTTGTGTCTGATTCATCGCGTGTTCGGAATCATGTTACCGGAGATTTACCGGAAGTTAATACCATTCAGAATTCGATAAGTGTTGGGGTAGGATTAGACCTTCCTGTTAGCAGCAAAGCAACATTTACTCCTGAAATCAAATATTACATGGCAATGGATAAAATATCCAGCGTGTCGTGGAGTGTTTCAACATTACAATTTGGGGCTTCATTCCGGTATGCACTATATCCACCACCTCCGCCAAGAATTATCATTGATACCATTATTCAACGTGATACGGCACTTAAGTTAATTGTTGGCGCACAACAAGAGCAATTACGTTTGCTTGACTCTAAGATTACCAACGATGAAAAACGCGAGATGGATGGCGAGACAGAGGTTATTACCCGTACAACCACCATCACAGAAAAGTACCAAAAAGAGGTGCCCAAATTGGCCGACCTAAATGTAGCAGTTAAAGCATATAGTGTAGATGCAAACGGTCAACAAAAACCACTTGCAAACTTTATAGTAGAAGAAACAGAGTTTGAAGAGAATTATCCATTGTTACCCCAAGTGTTTTTTCCAGAGGGTGTAGGGGAGTTAAATACATCTACCATGAAAACGTTATCCCACGATGAAATACCTACGTTTTCGGAGTTTGCTCTCCCGCACAATACTCTTGATGTATACCATGAATTGTTAAACATCGTTGGTTTAAGAATGACCAACCGACCAGATGCCAAGTTGACCATTGTAGGGTGTAATAATAATACCGGCGTAGAAAAAAATAATCGTGAGTTATCGGCAAGAAGGGCTGAATCAGTGAAAAAGTATCTGACTGAAACATGGAATATTAGCCCAAGTAGGATAATCACAAAGTCACAGAATTTGCCTTCTTCGCCTGCTAATTTAACATCAGCAGAAGGTTTGGAAGAAAACCGCCGTGTGGAAATGTATTCTGATGATATTGAAATCTTAAAACCAGTTTCCATTAAGGATGTAACAGTAGAAGCAAATCCGCCAATTGTAGATGTTGTTCCAACTATTAGCTCCGAAGCAGGAATTGCAAATTGGTCTGCTGAAATTGAGCAGGAAGGTGTATCTCTAAGAAAGTTCAAAGGCACCGATAACCCTGAAAAATATACCTGGAAAGTTACCGACAAACCTTATCCAAAGTTAGAGCAACCGGTTGATATTACTTATACTGTTACAGATAAAACCGGACAGAAAAAAGATGCAACTGCGTCGCTTGCCGTGCAACAGCTTACTATTAAAAAGAAACGTTACGAACAGAAAGATGACAAACGTATCGACCGTTTTTCTCTCATTGTCTTCGACTTTAATAAAGCCGATTTAAATGGTGATAACAAGCGTATAGTTCAGGAAGTTAAGCAACGTATTACACCGGAATCTAAAATTACTATTGCCGGGTATGCCGATAGATCTGGAGACTCTGAATATAACCGAGAACTTGCGCGCCGCCGTTGTGTAGAAACACAAAGAAGTATTGGATTGAATGATTCAAATTCTACCATTAATCCAATAGGTAGCGATGTGCTTTTATATGATAACAATACACCCGAAGGACGTTCATATTCAAGAACAGTTCAAGTGATAATAGAAACACCTGTAAAGTAGGTTTTGCTATCGCCTGACGGCACCGTTCCATTGATAAACAAAGTCCGCCAATCATGCCGGAAAGAACGTCGTGTCACAATAAGGGTTTACCGTAGTTTACTGTTCTGTCAGCCATGTAGAGTTTGTTGAGTTTACAGAGGATAGGCGGCTTTGGAGCGTAAGCCCCAAGAAATTAATTTATAGCCTTACTAAGTTCGGGGGATGAAGGTTCACTAACAATACCGGTAACCGCTTTAAACCGTAATCTATAGTAATATCGCTCACCTTTATTTGCCGATACATCTGTGTATTTGTTTTGTGATGTTGGAATGAGTGATGAAATAGGATAATAGTGTTCACCATCCGAGCTTCTTTCAATAATCAACTCACCAAATGGGATATCATGAATTCGCCATTTCCAAGTGATGAATACACCTTGAGAGGTTGTTGCTAACGTATCAATATATGGCGCACGTAAACTAAATTTATCGCCACACAGTACAACCACTCTATTAGATGGCGGTGAAAGAATGTAGTTGCTATCTATAGAGACTATCTCGTACCAGTACGTTTTACCTTCTGCAATGGTTCTATCAATAAATGAGTTTTCTATCCAGTTAAGTGGGTTTAGATTAAGCGTGATAGGTGTGAGTGTTGTATCAGAGTACCGGTTTATGTAATATCCTAACCCATTGGTAGAGGTTGATGGCTGCCAAGTTAGTTCCACTGTTTTTCTGTTACCTACTGCGGTTAAGCCCTCTGGCGGCTGTATATTTAGTATACTATGAGAATAGGTGGGTAGCGGTTGTGACCACTGACTAACATTTCCATGTCGGTCAACAGCTCTTAGTCGATACCACATATTTGTTGCATTGGAATTTGTTGGCAGTATATCAACAAACATACTATCTAATATTACCGTTGGGCTAATAATGGAGTACTTGGCATATTGCTCATATGAACGTGCTAACTCATATCCATTGATGTCTGCGTCGGTAGATTTTGTCCACCATAACCGCACTTTCCCATCTGTTTGCTGGCACTGAAAAAATCCGGTTAGATTTGGTGATTTACTATCAGGAATTGGTGTTTCGTAATCAAACGATGTTCTAGACTCTTGCCCCTTTTTATCTATTACCGTGAGAGAGTATGTTATGAAATTAGTTGGTAAGTCGCCGGGGGAATCTGTGTAAGACGTTGTATAATTAGGTAGTGGATATTTATTTAGTTTGAACTTAAGTCCACTTCCAACGATACTTCTGTAAACATTGTAACCTTGTACACGGTTATCTTGACTTTTTTCCCATTCTAATTGAACATTTTCATTAAAATTAGTCACACTTTTAATAGTAGGCGCTATCAGAATTTGAGTTTTTTGAGGGATTGCTGATATTGCTTCACTGAATGCACTCTCATATCCAAACACATCAACCGATGTTATATAATAAAGATATAGTCGGTTATTTTCAAGACCTATGTCCTCGAAAAAACTATAGTTATAGGCATCTTCATCGAGTAAGATTGTGGTAATCAGGCTGTTATTAATTTTATTTGGCAATTTGGTATTTTGATTCACTTTATAAATGTTATACCCTCTAATACCAGCTGTACGATTACCTCGTATTGACCACGTAAATTTTACTGAACCGTCTAATTCCTTAGCAAATGTTTGAACCGGTGTTCTTGGGGGTGTCCGTTTAAATCCTATAATGTTAGTTAACTCAGCAACCTTTTTATTATCAGCCAACAAGATGTAATCATATGATACATTCTGCCTACATGTTGTATCGGAAAAGGAGAGTCCCATAATCAACAGGTATGGCTCAGGAGTCATGGCTGCTAAGTGATTTAAAGTAGTGATAGCTGATTGTTGTTGTGGGTGTTCAATTACTTCATTCGAGGCAGTTTGTATAAGAGAAGTTAATGTATCTCTATTTCCGGGTAAAACTATTGAAAACCATTCCCTATTTTGAAGTCTGTATACTTTCCCAATCTGTGTGTAACGTTTCTTTCCATTAGCACTACGTAGAACGGTATAATACGAAGGTAGTAGATACCCTTGAGGAATATTCCATTGTAATGAAACACCAACAGATGTACCCGTAGCCCAAAAGTCACTGTGTTTAATCTCCGCATTTGCATGTAGTCCAAACAAAGTGAGTATGAATATATAATAATACAAACGGAGCATGACGATATTCATGATTGGAAAACAGTTACCTTATGAACCAGTTTAACTCTTTTTTGGTAACAGATCTATGAAAATATTTTTGATTCGCAATATAGAGAAGGAATTGTTATTTAATTTTAATAAATTCTTGTTGTTATTAAAAATCCTTTTTGTATTTTACATTTGATTATAGGGGACGTAAAATCCATTTATTAGAGATAGTTAGGTTGGTTTAATTCAGATAAGATTATCCACGTTTTATTTTTTAACTTTTATAACATTAACAGGGGTTACTATGAATCCTATGCTACCAAAACTACGATTATTCGTAATGTTGGTTATCATAGCTGTTTCGGGTATAGTCTCAACCGGTAAATTACATGCACAATGTCAACCGGTGTGGCAATACGGAGTTATGGCTATTACAAATTTTTCCTTGTCGGATGGCTCAACGACCATTATTAGTCGAGCCTCTCAAACCGACATTGCTCCAACATGTAGCACGTTTACTACACCAATTACAAATGGTGCTTTTGCTACAGGGGTATCAGGTAATGTGTCGCTTGGTAAGACTTACACTTATTCAATTTTAGGTGGAAATTACTATTGTGGCTCTTTGTATCCATTTGGTTGGGCTATATGGATAGACCTAAATGGTGATGGCAATTTTGCAGGTACTGCTGAACGTGTTGCAGTTAATTCATGTAATAGTTATTCTAACGGTGGAACACCTGCAACTGGTACATTTACTTTACCATGTTCAGCAAATTCCGGCACTCTAAAAATGCGTGTTATGGCATGCTACAACTACAATTACAATACAGCATTATACTGTAGTGCACAATATGGATTCCAACCTGATGACGCTTGTGGCGCATATTGGTATGGTGAGGCAGAAGATTATACACTCAATGTATTAGGTGATATGGGTCCTACTTTCCCAAGTAACACTGCACCGAACAACTTACTTTCTATAGGGACTGTATATAGTGGAACAAGTGGTGGATATGTAAATTGTACATTAGCCGCACCAACTACTGGCTATGTCACATATCGTATCGTTGGACCACTGCCATCAACAAATTCTGTTTATGTTGCATTAAATCCAAGTAATTCAAATGATACATTAGTTCCATGTAGTGGTACTGGTACTTTTAATCAATATTTTTCAAATGCAAGAGGAATCTACTCCGGTACAGCTGGTGCCATTGACTTGAGTAAAGGTAACGTGACCCCGGGTGCATATCGATTAGAAGCTTCTTTCGTAAAATCAAGTGGATGTAGTTCATTTGTTGCCAAGAACTTCTATATTCCATTAGCATGGGACTTGTCAATTTCAAAAATTATAGGTCCTGCATCAAACCAATCCCCTCAATTTTACAAATATCCTCGTGGCGTGCCTATTCAATTATCTGCAAGAATGCAGAATGTAGGGCAATATGCTGTAACGGCTGCCAGAATGTATTGTGAGATTAAAAATCCTTCGGGACAAGTAGTTTATCTTGATACTGTAAACTATTCAAGCGCATCAGGTTTATTAACAGGCGATGAAATAGGTTCTGATGGTATTGATGGTGGCTTCGTTAATTTCTCAACCTTACAGGTTGGAGTTTATCAAGTTCGTTACTGGTGTGACTTATTAAATGGATCTGATCAGCAGTTATCCAATAATCAATTACCAGCAGCTAACAGCACCTATACTTTTGAAGTACAATATGATACAGAACTATCAGTTGATGCTTTTATCAGACCTACATCAGGTTCAACAGATGTTTATGTAGGAAGACCAATACAACCAATAATTAGAATTAAAAATAATGGATTGGCAGATGTTTCTGATATCCCAGCTACTATGGTTATTACTAGAAATGGTATCGAAGTTTATCGTCAATCTATTGTTATACCAGATGTTAGCAGAGGTCAGTCAACTAGTGTTGTAGTACCATTCTGGACACCACAGCAAACTGGATCTCACCGGATTTGTATGTACTTAGAATTACAAGATGACGCTATCAGATCTAATGATTCTCTATGTATTGATGTGAACGTGGGTGAATCTTTATCTGGTACCTATACAATTGGCACATTAAATAATGGTCAACCAAGAAACTTTACTACCATAGAAGATGCTGTAACAGCGCTATACGGTCAAGGTGTTTCAGGACCAGTAACATTTGAACTTACCGATGCTAACTATACAGTAGGTAATGCAGTTGCTAATGTTCCTGCTTTGGATTTTACTTCAAAAATTGCGGGTGTAAGTTCAGTTAACACTGTTACATTTAAACCTGCATTAATCAAGTCTTTATCTCGTTCTTCGGTTGCAGTACGACTAAGAACCGGAAATGGTCAAGGTATTCTGTTCGGACAAAGCTATTTCCCAGGAAATGCTAAAGCAATCCAGAATACAAAACCTTCGCCTGAAAATGCTCGTCCTACTGGTTATATTACATTCGACGGTGGTGATCAACGTTCATTCCGTTTTATGCTTGATGTAGCTTTGGCAACCCCAACATCAATGCCACATCGCTCAGTATTTTATTTGAGTGATGGTGCATCAAATATTACCATTAAGAACTGTTTGATAGAAAACTTTCCACAGTCAACAGCTAGTTATGCAGCGAACTTACCAATACCAAAATATGTATCACCAAACTTTACGTTTGAATCAGATACCCGTCAATTGACTAGCGGACCAGATAGCTACTCAGCAGGTATTGTTTCACGTTCAAAAGTTCCAAGCATTGGTGGTAATAACGCATTAGCATTGGATACCTTAAGTAACGACAACAACAAATTCATTAGCAATGAGATTAGCGGATTTG
>JAIBAE010000117.1 GCA_019695345.1 Bacteroidota bacterium
TCACCGGATTAGAACAATGGTGAGGTAATTGCGGAAGCCAGCGTTCATCAATACATAAGAAACAACCCGAGACGTCGGCAAATTAAGGTGTTGCTATCGCATTACCGCACCAATCCACAACTGTATCAACATATCCACACGGTGCGGGAAAGAACGTCTGGCAATGTAAACACCACAACCTGAATCATAGTATTCAAGTAGAAAGATTCCATATCAAATTCAGATTGTTGAACTCCCCGTAACCAATAACAATAATCAATCACTTGCTTAAAACAAATCGATATACCTCATATACAACAACAACTCCACCAGTATTACAACAAACAGAACGCAACGCTGCAAAAATGAAACTGATATGCAAGGCAAAATAAACCCTCTCATCACTGAAATTATTTAGTATACTTATTGTTTATTGGCTCAATTGAATACTAACAAACGCTATGAAACACTTATATATACTTACTGTATTCTTCTTGGTAATATGCTTACCATTATCAGCGCAACAAACCGGAAAGATTGTAGGGCACGTACTTTCATCGGACTCAACGCCCTTAACAAAAGCAACTGTCAGGCTATTACACATTCCCGATTCATCTTTGGTTACCGGAGTGTTAACACAAACAAATGGCAGTTTTGTATTCGAGAAATTACCGTTTGCATCATACCTTCTGGAAGTCCGATACATCGGATATACTACACAGTATACAACACCAATTGTTATAGCAGATACTCAAGCAGTACAGCAAGTACGTGTAGTATTAGATGCAAGCAGCTCACAAACACAACCGGTAACAGTTACGGCAACACGAACCTATATCGAGCGCGAGATAGACAGAACAGTAATTAACATAGATGCCTTGCAGGCAAATACCGGGCGCACTCTGCTTGAAGTACTGGAACAAACACCGGGTGTAATTGTAGATAAAAGTGGAACCATCTCCATGAAAGGTAAACCCGGTATCGTAGTGTTTATAGATGATAAACCAACCTACCTTGCAGGTACAGAGTTACAAAGTTATTTAGCCTCGCTGCCTGCAACTATTGCCGAGCAAATTGAGTTAATTCCCAACCCACCTGCAATGTACGATGCAGCCGGGAATGCAGGAATCATCAACATTAAATTAAAACGAGTAACGGTAGGTGGCTTTTTTGGTAACGCTTCCGTTAATTATAATCAGGGTAGATATGCTCGTTCTAACAATTCATTAAACCTCACTCTTAACAAGCAAGACTACAGTGTGTTTTCGAATATTGGTGTGGGTGTTGTAAACTCGTTTCAGGATTTAGAAATATACCGTCACTATAAAAACTCCGATGGCACAAGCAACGGCTCGTTTGTACAAAACAGCATCATCCGTAAAACAGGAACACCTCTCAGTGCCAGACTTGGAGCAGATTGGTATGCAAGCAGTAAGTCTGTGATAGGGCTATCATGCAGGGGAATGCTTCAACCACTCCATACAACAACAAACAATATAGCCGATATAACTCAAGCAAATGGAATGTTGGTAAATACTGTTACAGCCAATAATACCAATCAACCACTCTTTGCTAATCTGTTTAGTAATGCAAACTACCGCTACTCATTCGATTCCACCGGAACCCAACTTACCTGCGATGCAGACTATGTGTGGTATAAAACTACCGATAATCAACGATTTATTAACACCATTACAAGCCCAAATCAGGCAACCTCTATCAAAGATGAATTAACAGGAAACCTCCCAATACGTATTAGTATATATGCTCTAAAAAGTGACTTCATAAAACCCTTACCACAACACGGCATAACTATTCAGTGCGGAGTTAAATCTGCCTACTCCACAACCGATAACACAGCACAATACTCATCGGTACAAAATGGCGTATCAACACCAAACTATGCGTTAAGTAATCAGTTTCTTTACAACGAACTAATAAGTGCTGGGTATGCCAACATTAACGGTAGTATATCCAACTGGTTGGAATTTCAGGTAGGGTTCCGAGTAGAGCACACCAACATGCAAGGTAAACAAACAGGTAATCCCGTTGTGCCTTCAAGTGAGTTTGAGCGTTCATACACAAACGTGTTCCCAACAGTATTTTTACAAGCACCGTTAGATTCCTCCGGCTCAAATATTATCAATGTGTCATATAGTAAACGTATCGACCGTCCCGTGTATCAGGAACTAAACCCGTTTATCAGCCCGTTAGATAAGTACACATACTATACCGGCAATCCTTATTTGGTTCCCTCTATAGCACATAATATTTCCGTTACACACAGCTGGGATAACATTCTAACCAACACATTCGAGTATAACACAGCCAACAACGGGCCGCAAGAAACCATCGAGTTAAAAGACAGTATTTATTATAGTCGTCCTGCTAATATCACAACCTATAAACAGTATTCTCTGCAAACAGTAGTAGGCTTACCACTAAACTCTTGGTGGAGGGCAAATGTAGTAACCGAGTTCGGCTTAATGCAATATGCCGATAACTCTGCTGTACAAAATCTGGATACACAACGTTGGTACGCCGTTGCTAACATTGTACAATCATTTATTCTTTCCGATACGTGGAGTGCGGAAGTATCAGGTAATATCCGAAGCAAACTTGCATTAGCACAGTTACTGCTTGGGGAAGTTGGTCAAGTAAACATGTCGGTACAGAAAACAATGTTTAATGGAAAAGGCACACTCAAGTTTTCGGTAAACGATATGTTTCTTACCCAAAAACCCTTTGGAACAATAAACAATCTTTCCAATGCAAATGCAGGGTGGAATAGTATTTTGGATACACGTCAGGCATCGCTGTCATTCTCGTACAAATTTGGTTCAAGTAATGTTAAACGAGATCAATACAATGGCAATGGTTCGGAAGGTGAACGGCAACGGGTTAAACAAGGGTAGGGTGTTTGCTATCGCATTACCGCACCAATCCACAACTTTATCAACATATCCACACCGTGCGGGAAAGAACGTTCAGGTTATAGCCCAACCTATACCGTGAAGTACCATAACCGCGAATAACACAAATACACACCAATCAAACTGCTACGCTGTAGGTGAACTCTGTGAAAAACTCAGTGTAACTCTGTGGGATATTCTTTATCTGTTGAAACTGTGTATGCTAACAATGGGAAAGTTTCTTTGCATTGATTAGAATAA
The DNA here is from genome assembly GCA_019695345.1 of Bacteroidota bacterium. Taxonomy (GTDB): domain Bacteria; phylum Bacteroidota; class Ignavibacteria; order Kapaibacteriales; family NICIL-2; genus JAIBAE01. Next base: position 3,153 of record JAIBAE010000117.1, read on the forward strand.
CCAACAGAAACGTTGTATCTGTCATGCTGAACGAAGTGAAGCATCTACGGTTATACAGATTCTTCGCATTGCTCAGAATGATAGTAGAGTCTGAATGAGTAAGACGTGCGTGTAACCCGTCATTCGTAATTATTCAGCGATGCTGAAGGTGCGGTTCGCACCGGGTTGGCGCGCTGAAGGATTGTTTCGGCAATGGTGGAAACTAATTCTCTAACTACTAAATATTCTGCATATTTAGACGATAATACCTTTTATTGTTTATTGATTGTACGATTCTGCGTGAATAGACATAAAATACACGAATTAGAACAAGCATTAACAGGTGCGGTGTCGGAATACGAGCGCATAGATATGTTAAATGAGTTAGCAATGTTATTGCTTAATACTGATGTACGCCGTGTTTTAGAACTTGCAGAAGAAGCACTTCGGGGTAGTGAGTTATTGCTGGATGAATCCGGTACCTCCTACCTACGAGGTATAGCAGTTGCAAAACTTGTTTTTGGCGGAGCACATTACCGCCACTCTAACAACGAACTTGCACTACAAATTACTAAAGAAGCTGTTGAGTTATGCGAACACCTTGGCGAGTTACGCCACATGACGTTTGGCTTAAACACCATTGGTGCAACCTACATTACTCTTGGAGAATACAACAAAGCGTTAGAAACACACCAACAAAGTTTGCGCATACGGCAAAGCATAGGCGATGACCACGGAGCAGCTACATCGCAAATGAATATTGGAAATGTGTATTATCTTCTTGGCGATTTTGATAAAGCACTTGATTACTATGTACAAAGTTTAACGCTGCGCAAACGGATTAACGATTACACAGGCATTGGAACATCGCTTGCAAATATTGGCAATGTGTATTCCGGTATGGGTGATAGCGATCTTGCGTTAGAGTATTTGCTGCAAAGTGCGGAAATGAAAGAGCGTACCAGTAACAAACAAGGTTTGAGCATAACGTATTGCGATATTGCTGCAGAGTACCTAAAAAAAGAAAACACCCAGAATGCATTACAGTATGCACGTAAAAGCCATGAGATATCGCTTGAAATTGGGAACAAGATTGCACAATCATCGGCCTTGGATACCATCGCCAAGATTGAAGAGTTGCTTGGTAATACCTTAAATTCATTAGAATACCACAAGCAAAGTTTACAGCTTCGCAAAAGCATAGGGTACCACAAAGGAGAAGCAGAATCGCTTTTAGCTATTGGAACATTACAACATCACTTAGGTGCCACCGGGCAAGCACTTATTACCTTGCAACAAGGGCTATCACTTGCAGAACAACTACAATCAAAGCCACTAATGTATCAGGCACATAATGCACTGGCAGATTGTTACGAACACATGAACTTGTTCCACGAAGCATTACAACACCACAAACAATTTCATAGTATCAAAGAGCAGATTTACAACGAAGATTCAACCCGCAAAACCAAAAACCTGCAAGTACTACACAACTTAGAAAAAGCACAACACGAGGCAGAAATTTACCGGTTACGATCGGTAGAATTAACTGCAGCAAACAACGAGATTCTGCGCCAACAACAAACACTTGCACATCAGACGGAAGAGATGCATCGCAGTAATCAGGAACTTACTAGTTTAAATCAGGAAAAAGACGAGTTACTTGGTATTGTTGCGCATGACCTAAAAAATCCGCTAACAGGTATCCTGATAAACGTATCTAACATCCGCCGGAATATCGAACGCATGAGTGCAGAGGATGTATTAGAGCAAATGAACCGGATTGAAGAAACTACAAAACGCATGCACTCCATTGCAATGAATTTGCTGGACGTTCACTCCATTGAAGCTCATGCAATGCACATGGCAATTCAAACCATTAATATTGGCGAACACATTAAACATGTAACCGATGACTACGATGAGCGCGCCAACGAAAAACAAATTGCACTGCACATAGATATCGACAACCCAATGTTATTGGTTCGGGCAGATAAGAACGCACTAAGGCAAGTATTAGATAACCTGGTATCCAATGCAATAAAATATTCGCCATACGGAAAAGAAGTAACCATACGTTGCAACCAAGCACATAACGATTGCATCCGCATAGAAATACAAGACCAAGGGCACGGCATACCCGAACACGAGTTGCCAAAGTTGTTTAAGAAATACTCCAAACTTTCTAACCGCCCAACAGGTGGCGAGCAGTCAACCGGGTTAGGACTCTCCATTGTAAAAAAACTAACCGAAGCCATGCACGGCTCGGTATGGTGCGATAGCTCGGCGCAGAGCGGCGCAACGTTTGTAGTAGAGTTACCCGCAGCACGCCAACCTAATTATTCTATAGTTATACGCTCCGCAAGACCGCACCAGGCGGTGGCATTTCAGCCGTACCTTCATGTGCGGGACGAATCCTCTATGTAAGCACTAAGGTTGTTTGCAGGTTTTTGCCACGAACTATTAAACCCCATGCGCCGCTGAAGGTGTGGTTCGCACCGGGTTGGCGCGCTGGCACAGTTGCTTCGGCAGTGGTGGGAACCATAATCTCGTATTGCTTCTTGATAAACATTCGTATATTGTTTTAGGTTTATACAACTATAGGGGAGCTTGCGCTATGCACGTTGGAAATTATGTGTTGATACTTCATACTCATTTGCCGTATGTATTAAACCACGGCGATTGGCCACACGGTAGCGATTGGGTTTGCGAAGCAGTTGCCGAATGTTATATACCACTTCTTAACGCATTCCACCAACTTAAAGATGAAGGCATCTCGCCGAAGGTAACATTGGATATATCTCCCGTGTTGTGCGAGCAACTTGCCCACCCCGATTTCCCGGCGTTGTTCGAGAAATACTGCCAGGTGCGTATTGACATGGCTAAGAACGACGAAAAGTATTTTAAACGCACCGAGCAAGAGCCACAGTTTCAGCGTGTAGCAAAGTATTGGCAAGAGTGGTACAGCAAACGCAAAACAGAATACGTTGCAAAGTACAACCGTTCTATTATTGGTGCATTAAAAGAGTTGCAAGACTCCGGCGATATAGAAGTAATGACGTGCGGCGCAACCCACGGCTACTTTGCATTGTTGGGAAGCGATAAATCTATACGCCTGCAACTAAACGCTGCCATTGCCAATTACCAAAAACACTTTGGGCGTAAGCCGCGTGGCGTGTGGCTTCCGGAGTGTGCCTACCGTCCGGCATACCCGTGGAAAACATATTTACCTGTTGCCCATTTACAAAAGCCAACTGTGCGTGCAGGTGTAGAGCAACTTGTTCACGAAGCCGGACTAGAATACTTTGTGGTAGACCAAGGCACAACACTGGGTTCTAAACCTGTTGGTGTATTTAAAAATGGCGACCATTCTAAATTTGTAAAAACCAAAACGCGCACAGCCGAACATCCGTTCGATAAAACTCCGCTGGCGTTGTATAATGTTGCATCGGGCGATGACGTAAGCAAAGGCACATCGGTAATCTTCACGCGCGACCAAAACATTGCCATGCAAGTATGGAGCGGCGATTTAGGATACCCCGGCGACCCCATGTATCTCGACTTCCACAAAAAACATCATGGCTCGGCATTGCGCTACTGGCGCGTTACCGATAACAAAGCCGATATGATGTACAAACTGTTGTACGTTCCGCAATGGGCGCAAGAGCGTGTAAACATGCACGCATTCCACTTTACACAAAGCATAGAGCGCTCGTTATTAAACAACCACCGCGTAACAAACCGATTTGCTACGTTGTGCAATCCGTTCGATACCGAATTGTTTGGGCATTGGTGGTTTGAGGGTCCGCAGTTTGTGCAACAAGTGTTGCGCGGGTTGCATCACTCGCCGTATGTACAATGTGTTACAGCAAGCGAACAACTTGATGCTGTGCAACCCAACGAGGTAATAAGCATTCCGGAAAGCTCGTGGGGTAAAAACGGTCACCACGAAGTATGGATGAACCCCGATGTGCAATACATGTGGGAAGCAATCTACAAAGCCGAAAAAACAATGGACGACATGGTAACCCAGCACGTTACCCCGCGCATGAACAAAACGTTACGCCGCATACTAACACAAGCCATGCGCGAGCTGATGTTACTGCAAGCAAGCGATTGGGAATTTTTAGTAAGCACATTTAGCGCAAAGGACTACGCCGAGATGCGTTTCTTTTATCATCATTCCGATTTTGTGCGGCTGTGCGGTTTGGCAACAACCTACGCCAAAAAGAAAAAACTCACTACACAGGAAAAGCAATATCTTGAACTTGTTGAACAACGCAATGCAATCTTCAGCGAGTTGAAATTAGAAATGTGGTGTTAGGTTTTGCTATCGCAATCCGCACCAAACCAACAATATACGTAGGGGCGTATTGCATACGCCCACGTTACTCTGCGGGACAGAACCGCAGCTACAACACAGCATTGTTCGTGAAGGATGGAATAAAAAGTATGTAATTTGGGAGTAGTATTGCATAGAAGTAATTACAATCATGAAAACTATTCAATTAGACATAGTACAACACAAAGGAAGCACCATTGTTCTTATTAAGTTCCCAGTTGATACCGAACTTCAATCGATACTACGGCAAATACCAAACGTCCATTGGAGCAGAACCTTTAAGGCATGGTATGTAGCCTATTCAGTTCCCATACTTCACCAGATTAAAAAACTGTTCGAACCTGTGTGTACTATCGATGCCACATTACTAAAAGAGCACATACCAAAACATACTCATAGCACAAAAAGTACCGTAATACAGCCGGAAACAAAGCAAAAATTTGATTTTTTTGTTGTTTGGATGCGGTCGCGTAGGTATAGCGAAAACACTATAAAAACATACACCGAGGCATTACGAGTTTTCCTGCAATATTTTGCCGATAGGCCACTTAGCCAGATAACTAACAACGATGTTATCACGTTTAACAACGAGTTCATAATAAAAAACAAACTCTCTGCATCGTATCAAAATCAGATTGTAAATGCCATTAAATTGTTTTTTGGTACCATTGAAAACATATCTATAAACATACATCAATTAGACAGACCTAGACGTGAATGGAGATTACCCAATATACTCAGTATGGAAGAGGTTGCCAGCATTATTACCTCGCTAGAAAACATAAAACATCGGAGTATGCTTGCTTTAATTTACTCTGCCGGACTACGCCGGTCTGAACTTCTTGCACTAAAATGCAAAGACATAGATTCCACCAGAATGGTGATAACAATACGCGCAGCAAAAGGTAAAAAAGACCGCATAGTTCCACTATCGGAACTTGTTTTAGAGATGCTACGTACATACTACAAAGAATACAAACCAACAGATTATTTATTCGAGGGACAGAATGGCGGTGCATACAGCGAAAAAAGTTTAGAAGAAGTGTTTCATAAAGCAAAAAAATTGGCAGGAGTAAGAAAAAAAGTTAGTTTGCACACACTACGGCATAGTTATGCAACACACCTGTTAGAAGGCGGAACAAATTTGAGGTATATTCAGGAGTTGTTAGGACATAAGAGTTCTAAAACAACGGAGATATATACTCATGTTAGTAATCAGGCGATTCAAAAAATAACAAGTCCGTTGGACAAACTGAAGATGAATAAATAAACCGCAATACAATGAATCCCAAAACCAGACCAATACAACCAACCATGGGATATAATAGGAGGTTTTGGATTAAACGAGTTGCGTATATAAGGTAGTTGTGTGCAATGGTAAAAGACGACAGCTTAACAAGAAATGAAAATCCGAAACATACAAACACTGCTTTATTAATGAAATTACAGAATGGCTAAGTCAGAAAACATCAGAATTAATTCTTCGGAGAT
>JAIBAE010000118.1 GCA_019695345.1 Bacteroidota bacterium
ACATATGGTAAAATTATGCCGTTGGTAATCTCAACACCTGGTTCTGCAAATAAGGTTCGACAAATGGATACAACCGGCAAAGATTTGTTGCTGTTACCTGCATTAACGCTTCTTGCCAAAGACCCAACCTATGGTCAATCACCAACAAAACCAATTCCTAGCCAATATGTATTGGATATGGATGAGTTGCAAAAGGTAAAAGATGCTACTACAGCGTATAACAACACTATAAAAAGTATCATTGGCGATAATACGTGGGATCCAAACAAACGCTTCATTTTGTTCGATGCCTATACTATCTTTAACGAGATAAGCGCAAGTGGATATAATGCACCGGGTGATATGTTAACCAATACATATATCAGTGGTGGAATATTCAGCTTAGATGGAGTTCATCCTACATCTCGCGGATATGCAATTGTTGCTAATAAATTGATTGATATACTGAACTCTAAGTTTGGTGCTCATATCAAAAAAGTTAATCCTATGGATTATCCCGCTATTCCATTCGAAACAGTTCCTAACTAAAACGCTTTCTTTTTTAGTATTAAACCTCAACATGAGTAATTGTGTTGAGGTTTTCTTTTGCTTGCGCAGTCCGCACCCATCATAACGCAAGTATGTAAACTCTAACTGCGGGACAGCACCTTTAGCACTCACTTCACGATAACCGTTTGGTTGTATCGGAGGTTCTGAAGGCACGTAGATTGTTCTTTTGTTGCGTGTTGCAAGGTGCCTTCCAGCGAAAGCCAAAACATATTACCTTAGTGTTGTTGATGTTATCTTTTCTTATTGTAATCAATACATAACATTCCGCAGTACCATTAGTAACGTTAGCATAATATGTGATAGATAATTTTGTGTACTGACAATTACCACATCATTATTATTCATACTTATAGGTTTATTATGCAAGGGCTTTTCCGAAGTTCATGGATGTTACTGTGCCTGACTGCTATTATCACTACATCAAGCAGTGCACAAATAACAAAGCTTAATGATTATACAAATACATCATCGGCATTGATTGGTACATTTCAGGGAATAACATTCAGAGAAGGTGGCTTTTCCGGATTGTACCCTGTACCCAATACTAATGGTCAAGAGTTTTGGGTTTGCTCTGATAGAGGTGTTAACATTGATGCCGCGAATGCCAATCCCTCTTCGTGCCGACCTACTTACGATAAAATCTATGCTTTCCCATCGTATGCACCAAAGATACATCGTGTAAGAATACAAAATGGAAAAGTCCAAATACTTCAAACAATTACCATTAAACGCCCCAACGGTTTACCTGCAAGTGGTATTATTAATCCAACTGGATTTGGAAGTACTTCGTTAGAAGTTGCGTCTACAGATACTGTGATGGACTGTGCTAATTTCAATGGTAAAGTTGCTGCCAAGGATACATTTGGTATTGATTCGGAAGGATTGGTGGTTGATAAAGACGGTAACTTCTGGTTGTGTGAAGAAGGCGGTCCTACCATTTGGAAATTGAATAGAAATGGTGTATTGATTGCACGTTATACACCGTATGCAAATTTACCCGGAGCTTACCCGTTTGATATACAAATTGACACAGTGTTTAAGTACAGAAAGAACAACCGTGGTTTTGAGGGCATTGCTATTGCACCAAATGGTAAAATCTACGCTATTATACAAAGCCCGATTTTGTATCCTAACAAAACGATAGGTGAAGGAACACGACTACACAGAATATTAGAGATTGACCCAACCACCAATGCACAAAGAATGTTTGTGTATGTTAACGATGGTATAATTGGGGCAAGCGGCTCGAACCAAATTCGTTTACGCGATTGGAAAATTGGTGATTTGGCAGCAATAAACGATACTACATTTTTAGTATTAGAAGCAGCTATCAGAGGTACTTCCGATGTACGAAGATTGTATCGGATTAGCTTGAATGGAGCTACAACAGTGCATTCTGGGCTATACAACGGTGTTACACTAGAATCGTTAATAGATTCAACAGGGTTAACCCTAAACGGAATAGTACCTGTAAAGAAAACTTTGGTTATGGATTTGTTAGCAAACGGATGGCCTGTTGCTTTAGATAAAGCAGAGGGATTAGCCATACTAAATGATTCAACTATTGCCATAGGTAATGATAATGATTATGGTCAATTCTCACCGTTAGAAAATGGAATTTCAACTGCTACAGCAAATGAGAGTCATGTGATTGTATATAGATTTTCAGGTACAAACAAACTCCAGAATTATAAACAATTCATATATACCTTATCTGAAGGTAAATCAGCACCAAGCACAGAAAAAACATCGTACCTTACACCTGTAATTCCAAATGTTGAGTTTACATCAGTACTAACCGTTAATGATAGTATTGGAACATATAAAATGTCCGGAATCCCCGATGGTATTGGAGCATATGATAATTACGATGGAACCTTTACGGTTTTAATGAATCATGAAATCAGTAATGGCTTGGGAAGCATCAGAGCACATGGAAACAACGGTGCGTTTGTATCAAAATGGATAATCAACAAAACTGATTTGAGTGTGGTAAGCGGACAAGACCTAATACAAAATGTGAAGTTATGGAATGGAACAGGATACACAACCTATAATGCATTGAACCCAATGCCGGTAGGATTTAACCGATTCTGTTCTGCAGATTTACCTGCGTCATCGGCATTGTATAATACAGCAACCGGTAACGGGACAACCGAACGTATTTTTATGAATGGTGAAGAAGCCGGAGATAACGGAAGATTATTTGCCCACATAGCAACCGGACCAAATGCAGGAACAACGTATGAGTTGCCTCACTTAGGAAAGTTCAGTGCAGAGAATGTGGTAGCATGCCCTGTATCAAGTGATAAAACGATAGTAGCCGGTATGGATGACAGCACACCGGGGCAAGTATATTTTTACATTGGAACCAAAACAAACTTTGGTACAGAGATAGATAAAGCAGGTTTAACAAACGGAAAACTTTACGGAGTAGCGGTAAGTGGAGTAACTACAGAATCAAGTACGGCAGCACCTGCGGCAAACACACCATTTACGTTGATAGATTTAGGAAGCGTTCGTGATTCATCGGGAACAGCAATCAATAGTAGAAGTAATACATTAGGAGTAACCAACTTCTTACGTCCTGAAGACGGAGCATGGGATCCATCAAACCCACGTGACTTCTACTTTGTAACAACCAATAGCTTTACAGCCCCATCACGTTTATGGAGATTGAGATTTAACAATATCTCATCACCTGAACAAGGTGGAACAATAACCGCTGTGTTAAATGGAACAGAAGGACAGAAGATGTTAGATAACATGACAATTGATAATAACGGACGAATTTTACTTCAAGAAGATGTTGGTAATAATGCACACAACGGAAAGATCTGGCAATACACAATAGCAACCGGACAGTTAAAGTTATTGGCACAACACGATAGCACTCGTTTCATTCTGGGTGGTGCTAACTATCTAACCCAAGATGAAGAATCATCAGGGATAATAGATGTACAAAACATTTTAGGTCCTGGTAGATTCTTGTTAGTAGACCAAGCTCACTATCCAATTAGTGGTGCAGCTGTAGAAGGTGGACAGTTACTTGTGATGTTTAATCCGGATTCTTACAATGCTACATTTAATACCGCGCCCTCATCATCGAACACACCATACTTACAATCAACAATTTCTGGTGGAAGGTTTACATCATTTTTAACAGTTGGAGATTCAGTAAAAACATACAGAATGTGCGGTCTACCGGATGGCTTAGGTGCGTATGATAACAACAATGGTACATTTACGCTTCTTATGAATCATGAAATTTCAAATGGTTCCGGTGTAACAAGATCCCATGGTTCTAACGGCGCATTTGTTTCTAAATGGGTGATTAATAAATCAGATTTAAGTGTAGTTAGCGGACAGGATTTAATCCAGTCTGTAAAACTATGGAACGGTACTGGTTACACTACGTACAGTAAAACCTCACCTATGTCAGTTGGCTTCACACGTTTCTGTTCTGCAGATTTGCCGGCATCTTCTGCGTTTTATAATTCAACAACAGGTAATGGTACAACAGAACGTATATTCATGAACGGTGAAGAAAGTGGAACAGAAGGAAGAGCATTTGCTCATATAGTAACAGGTGTAAATGCTGGTACTACGTATGAATTACCATACTTAGGAAAGTTTGCTTGGGAAAACTCAGTGGCTTCACCATTTTCAGGTGATAAGACTGTAGTTGCAGGTTTAGATGATGGTACAGGTGGGCAAGTATATTTTTATGTTGGAAATAAAACCAAAACCGGAACAGAGATAGACAAGGCAGGTTTATCAAACGGAAAGTTGTATGGTATTCAGGTTACAGGATTATCAAGCGAAATCAGTGGTAGTGTACCAACACCAAATACAAACTTCTCTATGGTTGATGTTGGTTCTGTGTTAAACATAACCGGTGCTACGTTAAACACTAATAGTGTGAATCTTGGAGTAACATCATTCTTGCGTCCTGAAGATGGGGCATGGGATCCATCAAATCCAAATGATTTCTACTTTGTAACAACAAATGCTTTTGGTTCTCCAAGTAAATTGTGGAGATTACGTTTCAAGAATATTCAAACTCCTGAAACGGGAGGTAGTATTACGGCAGTTCTTGATGGTACCGAGGGACAGCAAATGTTGGATAACATGACTATAGATAAATATGGACATATACTACTACAAGAAGACGTAGGTAACAACGCTCATAACGGAAAAATCTGGCAATACACAATTGCTACCGATGAACTTAAGCTAATTGCGCAACACGACGCAACACGATTCATTTCGGGTGGTGCTAACTTTTTAACCCAAGATGAGGAATCATCAGGTATTATTGATGTTCAGAACATTTTAGGTGCCGGTATGTTTCTAACTGTAGATCAAGCTCACTATCCTATTCCCGGAGAGTTGGTTGAGGGTGGTCAGTTGTTGGCATACTTTAATCCTGATACTTATAATGCGAGTGAAGAAATTGCAGTACGAGGTAATAACTTTGATATAGTTAACAACGACATTGTAACGGATATTTCAGACAACACAGATTTTGGTCTTGTGAAAACAGGAGGTATTATCCGTAAGCAATTTGTTATAGCTAATACTGGTTCTGTTAATCTTACTGTAAATAACATCGTGTTTGCAGGAACAAACAACTCTGAGTTTGAAGTTGCAGGAACTCAATATCCATTTACGGTAGCGGCTAATTCAACCAGAACTATCAATGTTGATTTCAGACCACTTACAGCAGGTACAAAAACGGTTTCCGTTGTAATAAGTAACTCAGACTTTGATGAAAGTATATTCTCATTCTCTATCAAGGCTGCGGCTGTAACAAGTAAGTTAATTGTAAAAGGAAACAGTCGCCTTATACCTAACGGTTCTTCTGCAATCAGCGATGACTACAACACAGATTTTGGTTCCATAAAAATCAATAGCTCTATAAGCAAGACATTTGAAGTTCATAACGAAGGACAAAGCACTCTATCTGTTAGTACTATCAATATTGCAGGTGCCTCAAACTTTAAGGCAACAAATGGATTACCTTTTGTTTTACAACCCGGTTTAAGCACAACATTAACAGTTCAGTTCAATCCAACCAGAGAAGGTGCTTCAATGGCAATCATATCGTTACATAGCGATGACCCAATAAGCCCATCATACAGTTTTGCAGTTAAAGGCAATGCCTTTCAACCTAAACCAGAAATTGAACTATTAGGTAACGCAATAAAAATTGCTGAGAATGATAGTACACCGTCTGTACCTGATAACACAGAGTTTGGTGACTTGTTTATTGGCCTTAAAAAAGAACATCAGTTTACTATTCTCAACTCCGGTACAGATAATCTTGATATAACATCTGTTAGCTTGTCGGGTGAAAATGAAAGTGATTTCTCTGTAATGGGCTTAAGTGTTTTCCCGCTAACATTACAAGCAGGAACCTCTATACATTTTACAATCCGCTTTACGCCAAAGGCTCAAGGCGTTCGTAAATCTGTTCTGAATATTGTTAGTAATGTTTCTAACAAGAACTATAGTGTTACATTAAAAGGTAACGGACAAATATCTACCGATGTTGCTGATGCAGGTAATTCATTACAATACAGCGTATATCCAAATCCCGTATCTAACAACGCTGTGCTTAAACTAATGTTATCAACTGAATCAGAAATCAAGGCATCAATCTACGATGTGCTTGGTAATGAAGTACAAAAATTAGAATCTGTACACTTATTACAAGGTGAGCAGACTATACCGCTACAATGTAATGGACTCTCTTCAGGTATGTATGTTGTACGTATTACTATCAACAACAAAACATACGCAACCCAATTGGTGCTCCAGCGATAGTAAAATGTAAATGTGGTATGCAGGGCGTTGGCAACAGCGTCCTGCATTTTTCTTAAAGAATCACTGCCCAATGTTCGTGGTCTTCCCACATGTTGTTGATATACAAATACTCTGGAGATAACCCCACCCGAATAAACCCACATTTAGAAACAACTCTTCTAGATGCTTCATTTCTTGGGATAATATTCGCTTCTAACCTGTGCAAGTCAAGAATATCTTTTGCAAATGTCTTTATACTCAAAATGCTCCATGTAGTTAAACCTTGATTTTTAAACTGTTCGTCTATCGCATATCCTAACCTTCCGTTACGGAATATGCCGCGCTCTATGTTTGTAAGGTTTACAATTCCAATTACTGATGTAAAATGGATTAACAAAAACTTGTAGGCAGTTCCTTCGGTGTGTCGTTGTTGGTATGTTGTAAAAGCCGTTGTCTGAAATTCTTCAGTGTAATATTCATCGGTAAATGCAGGCGACCATTCCTTATGGAACTCACGGTTGCGAATAAAGTACAACGTTATTTCTTGTATGTCTGACTGGTTTGCAAGTCGTAATGTGAAGTTGTTTAAAGTAAACATAGTACAGAATAAATTTGGGTTAACCACCTCTGCCGAAGCAAGCCATACTGCGCGGTAACGTGTCCGCTCCAAGTGTTCATCGTCGCGGTTGTTAGGCATTTTTTTAGTTTGTGAATTTACCATGCGCCGCACAACGGTTGGCTCGCGCCGGGTCTGCGCGCTGGCGCGGTTGCTACGGCAGTAGCGGCATATAATATTTTCCTCTGCATATCTCAAATTTAGGGATATTCTTAGGCATATACGTAGTTTTTACGTACACTCATCATTTTTTACATAGTTTTTTTCCCCTTTTTTTGTACCTGAGAATAATGTGTTGAACTCAACATCAATCATAATGTTCAAAAATTCAGTTAACTACATAAATGGGATACCTATGCATAAACAGTTTCTAATACTTGTGCTACTAGTTATTGGATACTATGTATCATTTGCACAAAAGCTTCCGCTGGTGATTTCATATCAAGGAGTATTACTGAATACACAAGGTGTACCTTTCACAGACTCATTGTACTCCATAACATTCCGCTTATATGATACAGCACTAGGGGGAAGCATTCTATGGAACGAGACTCAGAGCGTACGAACACGTGATGGAGTGTTCGACGCTTTGTTAGGAAGCGTGAATCCGTTTACAGTTAGTTTCTCGAAGCAGTACTTTTTATCAGTTCAGTTGGAAAATAATCCCGAAATTCCAACTCGGATACCATTAGTGTCAGTTCCCTATGCACTTCAAAGCGAACAGGCTCAGTCTTTATCGCCAAGTGCTACTGGAGTAGTTCGAAGTGTTCAGGGCAAAGAAGGTGCTATTCTGTTAAAAGGCAATGGGATTGCTATTGATACAACAGGTCAAGTAATTACCTTTAGTATAGTTGCAGATTCTACTATAACGATTACATCTATTGATAATAGCATCAACGTAGTTACGGTAGGTAAATCGGTTAACTTGACTATTGCTGATAACTCAATTGATTCAAAAAAACTTGCAGATAGCAGTGTAACCGATGCAAAGGTTGCAAGTGGAATTAGTTATTCAAAACTCAGTGGCGCACCAACAACATTGCCACCAAGCGGCACAGCAGGAGGAGACTTAGTTGGAACCTATCCCGCCCCAACAGTAGCGAGTGGTGCAATCACAACATCAAAGATTGCAGATAATGCAATTACCACAGCGAAGATTGTAGATGCAAATGTTACAACACCTAAACTCGCAGATGGCAGTGTAACCGATGCCAAGGTTGCGAGTGGGATTAGTTACTCTAAACTCAGTGGCGCACCAACAACATTGCCACCAAGCGGCACGGCAGGCGGAGATTTGACTGGCACTTATCCTGCACCAACAGTAGCGAGTGGTGCAATCACAACAGCAAAGATTGCAGATAATGCAATTACCACAGCAAAGATTGTGGATGCTAACGTTACAACACCTAAACTCGCGAATGGCAGTGTAACCGATGCCAAGGTTGCAAGTGGAATAAGTTATTCAAAACTCAGTGGCGCACCAACAGCATTGCCACCAAGCGGCACGGCAGGTGGTGATTTAACAGGTACCTATCCAGCACCGACGGTTGCGAGTGGTGCAATTACGACGACAAAAGTTGCCGATGGTGCAATCACAACAGCAAAGATTTCGGACAATGCAATTACCACAGCGAAGATTGTAGATGCAAATGTTACAACACCTAAACTTGCCGATGGCAGCGTAACCGATGCCAAGGTTGCAAGTGGGATTAGTTATTCAAAACTCAGTGGCGCACCAACAACATTGCCACCAAGCGGCACAGCAGGTGGAGACTTAACAGGTACCTATCCTGCACCAACAGTTGCGAGCGGTGCAATTAC
>JAIBAE010000119.1 GCA_019695345.1 Bacteroidota bacterium
TTGTGTACGAAAAACCAAAGGAACTAAGCAAGTATGCAATTGTACTTGTGGCAACCGATGGTTATACTGTGGTGTATTCGTGGAATGAACTATTTAACTCGCCAACAGGTAACACAGTGTATTTGCTTACACAGGTTAACGGCAAGCCATTACATTCTTGCCTCGATAGATTGTATTCGCTTTGTGTTTCGGATGTTAATTCCGGCAGAAGGTTTGTAAAAGGGTTATCGGCTATCAAAATAAAACAGTTGTAAGTTGTATTGTGCGTAGAAGCAACAGGTGAGGTTTCTACCCACATAGCAGCGCTGTTGCTTAACTTTTGGTTGGTGTGGAAATACGATAACAACTAATTAAAATAAACAGCGGCGATTGACTCCCTTGCTATCAACCGCCGCACCCTTACGGGTGGCTACGGCTCCCTTGCAAACCGTAACCGCTACAAACATACAACATGTTTCACCACATAAAAAATGTTACGTGTATAGTATTTTACAGCATGGGTTTAACGTAGTGTCTCAGATTGAATGGCAGGATGCCCTTTGCAGACTCAGGAAGTCCTGCGAAAACATTAGTGTGTACTATCTAATAATTACCGTCTGCTTTAGCTGACGGACAAGGTGATAACTAATAGATTGGCTTTAGCCTAACTTAACAATACATTAATTTTTGACTAAAGTCAATTTTCTTTTTTGTGATTGTTAACCGTCAGCTAAAGCAGACGGCAATTCGCAGAAGCAAGAATCCCAACCCAAACTGCAACCGAATTTTGAAATGCATTATTCATTGCAAAGTTGGTCTAGAGATACACCATCTGCATTTTTCCAAGATAAATATCCATTAGAAGAAGTACGTGTAGAGCCAGTTTTTTTGATGCAATACAAAGAGGAACCACTAACTGACATAACCTTACCATCTACTTCAATTCCATCCGTGCGAACAATGCCAGTGAAAGAATGAGCAAAGTAATTTTTAGTTAACTCCTGACCAATGTATATCTTATTGTTTTCAAGTAACCACTGATACCAATCGCCACCTTTTGGTTGTTGAATAATCTTACCGTTAGATGTGGTTTGGATAACAGGTGTAGCATCATCGGGGAATGAATAAACTATCTCATTTATCTCATTTTTGAACTTTTGTAAAAGCCATATAGAAACTCTGTTTCTGATGGTTTGCGCCCAAACATTTAAATCTTTTGGAATACTATCGATAGGTATGGCAACAAGGGGCTGCTTATAAATAATGTTCCGAATATAGGTATGAATGTCGGTATCTGAAATACCTGCATCGGTAAAGATTTGTTTTATCTTTGGTTTTGTTCTTACTAGGTCTAATGTTCTGGCAATTATCCCTTCGCGCGATTCATTTCGTTGAGCGGCTGCAAGTTGTAATGAAATTTGTTTTATTATGTGATCCCAAACAGGATGATGAGATAATTCGGCTTCCATTATATACCAATCTTGCGACTCAATATTTATTACTATTGCATCAGGAATTGTACCTGCTCCTCCCTCACTGGTGATTTTGAATTTATCGAGTATAATAACACTATTTCCAAATAGTAAAGGTGCATTCTCTATGACAATTTGTTCAAGTTCAGCTTCGTTTTCAAAATCTGTTTTGTAATAGATTGAATTTCCAATTAATATCATGATTTTTGATCCTAAGTTATTAACCCAATTTTGTATGAATTAAACGTGTCATCTCATGGCACTTGGTTCCTATTTCAGACGCGAAGCATCGCGTCTCTACGGTTTTTTCTTTTTCTTTGGTTTCTCCTCTGTAAACAGCGTGGCGGTGTAGCGTTCATATAATTCAAACAAATATGCGATGCGTTGGCTTTCGGTTGTGAAAGGTTCTTTGCGGTAGCATTGGTCAACGGCTTTATCGAGGGCGTTGTGGGCTTTAACTAAATCCGGTGGCATGGTTAGGGGGTCGTATAAATCAGCCAGAGACGATGTTGGATATTTTGCCCTGGCATCCAATACTGCTTGCGCACATTGTTCTACTTGCTCCCGTTGTTTATCGTTTACGGTTTCGGGCCATGGGTAGTTATTGTAAACGATACCTGCTGAATAGCGAAAATCGCTTTTCAAACGACCGCAAATATATTTAACCCATGACATATGAATGAACGAGGTCAGTACCCCAAAATGATAAAGTGTTGCATGTGGCAAAACATACAGTTGATTTGAAGCTACAACATTTGGAGTTAGAAAGGCAATTGGAATATATTTTCTATTGACCGATGATACTGTAGGAAACGCTAAATAATCTGTTTTGGGTTGGCGTACTTCAGCAAACAGCGTGGGAGTCTCTGCAAGCTTTCTTGTGTTTCCTCTATCACTATTGATGCGCCATTTTTTAACAGCTTCTACTCGTTCTTTTACTTTGTAATTGGATTTAATTTCATTTGGCTGAGCTCCTTCAAGCCACAAACAATAACGTTTTTCAGAATGTAACAACTCCCGTCCACCTATATATGGCTTAATCAATTTTTCCGAACTTTTGTTTTCAGAAACAATATCATTCCGTTCTGCTTCTGTTAGAGTGTAATTTCCGTCGTCTAAAGCAAAACTACCATAGTTCATCAATGCGACTTTACAAATTGGAGATTTCCTATTTTCAACTGTGACATCCTTACCTTCAACCAAAAACGGATTGATGTTTTTTACCTTAATCTCGTGTGGTTCAGCTTTTATGTCTTCATACTCAAAAATACTTTTTACATTTACATCATAATTAGCAAAGCCCACAATAACACAGTGTACAGCAGCATTACCTCTTGCTTCGTTTCGCCAACTAAAAGTTCTGTGTGCAAAATGTATTTTAATGTTGTATTTATTAAAAAGTACAGTCCATAACAAACCAACCTGTTCACCCTGCGAAATTGAGTTTGTTGATACGTATGCAACTTTTGTTTTGGTATTTTGAATGTACCGAGCCGCAACTATATACCAAGCTGTCACATAATCTAATACACCTGCACCTTTAGTATTAGTAAGGACATACTCCATATCTGATTTTTGCACAAAATTTTGTTCTTTCTTCCCCACAAACGGAGGATTCCCAAAAATAAAATCAGCATCCGGCACAACTTGTTTCCAATCAATACGCAAGGCATTAGCGTTAACTATAGTTGCACTTTTAGTTAATGGCAGACGGATATAATACTCACCAAATTCGTCGCTTGCGCGCATGTTCATTTGGTGGTCGGTTAACCACATGGCAACCTGCGCTATTTGCGATGGAAACTCATCTATCTCAATTCCATAAAATTGGTCAACATCAACTTTCAGGTATTCGTTTACATTTACCAACTGTTTACCAAGTTGTTTTTTTACTACTTCAATTTCGAGTAAACGTAGTTCACGGTAAGCAATGATTAAGAAGTTTCCGCAACCACAAGCGGGGTCTAAAAACTTCAACTTAGATAGTTTATCGTGGAATGCTTCTACTTTTTTCTTGTTGCTTTTAATGGATTCAAATTCCTGATAGAGTTCGTCCAAAAACAACGGCTTAATTACTTTAAGGATGTTCTTCTCGGATGTATAATGTGCGCCAAGGTTACGGCGTTGCGTGGGGTCTAATACCGATTGAAACAACGAGCCAAAAATAGCAGGCGAGATTTTGCCCCAGTCTAACACAGCCGCGTTTAACAAGGCATTACGCATGGCACTGTTAAAGGCAGCAATTGTCAGATTTTCCTCGAACAACTTACCGTTAATATATGGGAACGCGGCAAGAGCTTCATCTAACGATTTCTGGCGTTTGCTTTCGGGTTGGTTCAATACTTGGAATAACTGTGCAAGGTGCATTCCCAAGTCCGAGCCATCCTCGTTGGTTTTGGTGTTTATGTAATCGTAGAAAATACCTTTTTCAAAGATAGAAGTGTCGTCGGCAAACAAACAAAACAACAATCTCACCAGAAACACTTCCAGTTGGTGCCCATCGTACCCGCTTGCCTTTAACTCGTCGTGGAGTTTTCCCATTAACTCTGCGGCTTTGATATTTACAGGGTCTTCATCCTTAAACGTCCGTTTTTGGTAACCGGCAATAAAGCCAAAGTGTTGAATGTTATCAATCAGTTTATCTAAGGTAAACTCGATTGGTTCTGGTGATGTACCTTCAAAATCGTACAACCGGAACTTTTCAAAATCACACACCAAAATATACTTTGGCAACTCGGAATCTTTAATTCCCGGAAAGTAATCTTTAGCTTGGGTAAACGCTTTGTTAAGGTCTTTACCGCGAGACTTCATTTCAATCAGCAAGGTTCCTTTCCAAAGCATATCAATAAAGCCATCTTTGCCATCAATCTTTTTTACCTTCTGCTCGAACGATGCAACGCGCTTTCGTTCTACGCCAAATACATTAAAGAAATCATCTATAAAGGTTTTTGCTTCGGCATCTTCGCTTACTTCGTCAGCCCAACGTTTACTAAACGTTACAGCGCGGCTTTTGATTTCATTCCAAGAGATTTGCGACATGATGTAGGGAATTAGTTAGGTATAACAAATTAATCTTCAGCAAAGATACAAAGAGTTAGAAACTACAATATTCAACTTTATGCTGGAATTTTTTTGCGCCGCTGAACGCTATGCCCCGCCTGTGTGACGGCGCAGTTGCGGTTGCTTCGGCAGATGTGGGTTTACCAAATGTATTTTACCATGATTTGGATAACGTTGCGCGGACTATTGTTTCGTTAAAGTCTGCAAGGAACTGTCCGGCGTTGGTATTAATAGTAGAGAACGTGTTTTTCTCTGCGCGTAAATCAAACACCGCAATTTTCCAGATAGGAACAGTTGTACCAAAGAAAAAACCGGTTCTTGTACTTGCATTTTTTTCGTTGGCAAGATTGATTCCGGCGTTCAGATTCCAAACGTCAAACAAGGTGTAGTTGGCGTTTATATCTATATTGGTAATGTTAATTTGCTGAAAGTCCTTGATGGTACTGTTTTGCTTGATAAGTCCAACCGAAGCAGAAACAGTAAGCGGGAAAGAAAAACTAACACTATGCCCAAGCGTAATAGAGGATAAATCAAAATCGCTTATTGCCTTGAACGACCGTATAGTATTGGTTGTGTACGAAAGTGTTGTGTTGTTACTTACATCGAACAACTGATACGCATACCCAGTGGTGAGACTAAGCAATGATGTTGTGTTCTGAACTTTAAAGGTATCGTTGGTTGCATCGTTCCGTTGGTAATAGGGAGAATACATTGCGCGGATATACGGCAACTTTCTGGGGGAAATTCCAAGCGTTACACCATAAGCAAATATCTCGGTTGTATTACGTTTCCAACTAATTAAGTTATCCAAATCTCTGCGTACAAACCCTCCTACGGAAAGCTGACGGTTGAACACCCCTTGGTCGATTCTAACATCGTAACGGATGTAATCGTTCCGTTGGTTTAGCAACCCCAACGACCTAAATCCTGCGCCAATCCTTCTGGCTGTAGCCGAAAATCGTGTAGCTGTTTCGGGGATGTTCACCGTTGTGTTTGCCAATGCCGACCAATCAATAAAACTCGATACTTTAAGATTGATATTATCTTTTACAATACCGGGCACATCGGAATTTGTGGAATCGCCAAATTGAATATCGGAACTGCGCGTATCGCTGGTAAACAGAGAGCCGGCTACTTCACCACGTAAAATCCATCGGTCTTCAAACAGCGACACGTTTCCTTCAAAATCCACCACATAGTTTTCTTGTGGTGTAACATCGGAAACGGTTGGAACAGTATCGGTGCTGATTTTTGTTGAATCGTACGGTTGAGTTGTTGCGTCATCTTTTGCTTTCATTGCTGTAAGGATAAAGTAGGTATCATCGCGCCTGCCATATCCAATTCTGAAAGCGGTAAGGTTACGCCCGTAAATGGGTTGTATAATTGTGGAATCGGGATTCTTAATAACATTCACCGGATATCGAATATACTGCTGTATGGGATTTAAAACTTTCCCGGTAGTAAATGCCATATAGAACTTCCCGGGGTTCCATTCAAAATCAACACCATTAACGCCAATGCCATTTAGAGTAAACTCGTTGTAACTTGGATACGAAGTACCAACAACAACCCTTGGCATCCATAACATTACTTTTTCGAACGTAGAAAGAAGTCCGGCTTTCTCTAACAAATCTCTTCGTGCCAATACATCCTTGGCAGACATGCCTCGGATATCGTACATTCTTACAGTTTCTTCCAATTCTTTTAGGCGTTCGGGGTTGTACTTGGCTAATGAATCTCCATACATAGCAATAGAATCTTTTGCCGATTCAAGTACCCCTTCGTACTTAGCAAGATATTCCTCTGCTTTTGCCTGCGCCCGTGAGATAATATAATTCTTCAGGATGGTGGGATCTAACGATAATGCTGCCATATTGATATGTTGGCGTAGCGAATCATCTTCAGTTGAATACAATACATTCACACCAAACGGAATCCCAAATAACGCAAACGTAGGGTTGAACTCCCAAAAGGCATATTGGCGCGGGCGTTCGGAAAAATATCCTTGGCGTGAAGATGACTCCGCATACAAGCGTGTGTTTCCGCTAAAGGTAAAAAATGGTGCGCTTGGGTTATACCCTGTTGAAGCCGAAGCAACATCGGTTAACTGTGCACGAAGTTGTATTGAACAAAAACTTAGTACAACGATACATAGTAGTTGGAATAATTTCATTCTATACACTTATTGTTCTAAAGTTGTAACACGTGTTGGCGGTATCATCGGCTTCTTCAGGAATATAACATCGTTTATTGGGCTATATCCCAACTGACCTGAATTATGATTTCCCCACGTCCATAATCCACCTGTTTTCTTGATAGCCATAGAATGCCCTGAACCGGCCGCAATGGTAGTAACTAAAAAATCGGGTAACGCCGTTGGAACAGCGTTTACATTTTGTTTTCCATCGCCTAATTGACCTGCCATGTTATTACCACACACCATTAACGAATAATCTTTCTTTCTGATTAGCGTATGTGCAGCACCGCAGGCAATACTATCGGCATCGCCTACTTTTGTATGATATGGCTCTACGGTATCGGCATACGTTTCGGTACCAAGCTGACCGCTTGCATTTCTTCCCCATGTATATACATCGCCATTAGTAAGCACTATTGCGCTATGGTGGTCGCCGCAGGCAATTGCCCTATATCCAACACTATTAATTGTAAACATTGCTAACGATGCACCTGCACCTCCGGCAATAGGAGCGTCTCC
Source organism: Bacteroidota bacterium (assembly GCA_019695345.1). Classification (GTDB taxonomy): domain Bacteria; phylum Bacteroidota; class Ignavibacteria; order Kapaibacteriales; family NICIL-2; genus JAIBAE01. Next base: position 7,228 of record JAIBAE010000119.1, read on the forward strand.
AATAAACTCCGGAACAACTGAGTACCGTTGCTTAGCGCCATTACCAACTTCACCATAATAGTTACTTCCCCATGCATACAACTTCCCTTTGTTTGATATTGCCATTGCATGGCCTTCGCGTGCAGCAACTGCCACAAACTTTTCGGTTGCATCAAGATATATTTTTGATACAGGAAGTGGTTTGCTGGTATCGTGTGATGTTGCACCGGTGCCTAACTCACCTGTTACATTATACCCCCAGGAATAAATATTTCCATCGGTACCTAATGCATATGATGTTGCTAACCCGGCCGCAATCATTTTGATATTACTTAAACCGTTAATCTTAACGGCATAGTTGCGTTCGCGTATGGTTGCATCTGCTAACTGACCAAACTGATTATCGCCCCACGCCCATACACTTCCATCTTTTAACAGAATTAATGTATGATTAGCACCACAAGCAATTTGAATTATATCTTTTAAATCGTACGGTAACGGAACATCACTAAACCATTCCGGTGCAAGAAATCCCGTTTGCCCCTCTAAGTTTCTTCCCCAGCACCACAACATACCTTTAAGGTTGGGCTGACTGATTAACGTACCCAAATTTGTTTTTACGTTGTTAAGTGCATCATTAGATAACGTTAACTTAGAACCCGATAAACTAAATCCGGTTGTGCTGCTACTTGCTGATTTATCGCTGCCGGGGGTAGTAGTTACCGATAACTTACCAATTTCAGCAGCAGTATAATTTTTGTTAAGGAAATCCGAAGTAAATGTCTTATCGTTTACAACATTATTCTTGTTACCAACCGAGCCATTAGCATACAAACTATTTACTAACTCCAAACTTCCTTTTGGTTGTTGTACGGTCTCAACTATTGCCGATGAATTACAATCGCCTGCCGACATTATTCCGCCAACAACAGGATTCTTCACTTCATCTTTTGGAACAGTTTTTTTGTTTGATAACGGTACAATATCCATTCGCTTAAACCACCACACTTCACTCTCACCAATTACATATCCGTCCGAAGAGTATGCAATAATCTTCCACGCATACTTTTTATTGGAGGCGATTTGCCGAGCAGAAATTGGGTAGTTAAAGGCAGTTGGTAAAATTCTCGCGTTTTCAAAATGTGCGGGATTAGAAATCATTGCCTGCTGTGGAGTTTGCACACCAAGTACCTCAACAATTTTCAAACTATACACAACACGTATATCTATAGGCAATGGTGTTGGCGGTAACCACGAAAAATTTGGCAAGCTATCTAACGCACTCTCGCCGTTATCGGGCGATACTAACACTGGTGGCGACATTTGCTCAATGCGTTGCTCAAAACAATCTCTGCCAAGTACAATGTTTGTTCCAACCTCTACAGCATCCAAACAGATGGTGTAATCGCCACTGGGAACTGTTCCCGTATTGGTAATGATATTTTTATATCTATCGTTGGACTTATTTACTTTGATAGGTTGCACAAAGGAACCGGTTACAACTTTGGTTCCCGGCGGTAAAT
>JAIBAE010000120.1 GCA_019695345.1 Bacteroidota bacterium
ATATACGCACTACCCTTTTTGCCATATACGTTGCAGTAGTATAAATCATCGGGGCGCATCAACGACCAACTGGTTTCTAACGTTGCAACACTGCCGTCCACGAAGTTAATGGTGGCAACAACCACATCTTCCACCGAGCGCGTTTGGTGATAAAACATGGAAGCATTTACCGAGCGCACAGGTTTGTAGCTGAATACGTGCATTAGTAAATCTATCATTACAATACCAAGGTCTAACATTACACCACCGCCCGATTTCTCCGCCTGTGCCATCCATTTTGCATCGCTGCTACGTTGCTTAAGCCAACCGCATTTTACGTAATAGACATTACCCAGCTGTCCTTGTTCAATATAGTTTTTAAGCGTGTTAGTATCGGGACGGAAACGGTGGTTCATCCCCACCATTAGTTTTGTTTGGCGTTTGTTTGCCGCGCTTACAATTTGTTTAGCTTCGTGTGTTGTACGCGCTAAAGGTTTCTCAACCAAACAATCCAGATTGCTTTCAATACAGGCAAGCGTGGTTTCTAAGTGGGCATCGGTGCTGGTGCAAATATCAACAGCTTGCAATGTATCAATCTTCAGTAACTCTTCAACGGTTCTGCACACGTACGGAATCTCATACTTCTCTGCCAACACTTTTGCTTTCGATAAATTTCTATCGCAAATAGCAAGCAGTTTGCTGTTTGGTAGCTTGGTTAAAATAGGTAAGTGAATACTCTGTGCAATGTTCCCTGCCCCAATTAATGCAATGCCTGTTCTTTCCATAATAAACACACTAATACGTTAAGAAATTATATTCTGCTAGCGCAAGCCGCTCCGTTCCTTATTCCATGCACATCCTATGCCATGCGGCGGAAAGAACCGTAGTGCTTACACATGCCTTTATCGTTTATGCTAACATTTCTGTTACTGCTAAGTAAACCTGCTCCGGCAATACTTGTTTCATGCAGTTAAAATGCCCAAGCGGACATTCACTTTTACCAATATGGGTACAAGGTCTGCACGGAAGTTGTTGTTCAACTATTGTATTGCGTACCTTGTATGGCGTAAAGCCAAAGTGCTGAACGGTTGAACCAAAGATTGCTACCGTTGGTATTTGCCTTGCCGCCGCAATATGCATTACACCGCTATCGTTGGTAACTAACAAACTGCATGAATCCAACAACCGCGCTGTTTGATACAATGAGCTTGCACCGGAAGAATCTGTAACAAACTCACCACATTCTTGTGCAATGTGTTTACACAACTCCTTATCATCCGTACCACCAAGCAACACAACCGACGTGTTATAGGTTGTATGAAGCTTTTTTGCAAGTTGTACAAAATACTCTGCCGGCCAGCGCTTAGTTGCATGCCGTGCCCCCGGAGCAAACGCCACCGGTGCATGTGCCGTAAGCATTTGCCATAGGGATGGCGGATACTCTGTTTGTTGTTCTTCGGGTAACCACAACTCTAAGCCAAGTTCATCGGGTTGCACACCTAATGGTAGCAGTGCATTGTAGTACCGTGTAACAACGTGCGTCATACGTTCGGGAAATACTTTCTTCCCAACCATTCCCATTTTCTCTGCACGAAATTTTTCATAGAACAATGTTTGTTTTGCCAAACCTCGGCGTAAGAACCACGAACGCAGATTACGTTGACAATCAACAATCACATCGTACCTACCAACGGTTTTAAAAAGTTGTTTCCGTATTTCTGTGCTTCCAAGTACCGATTCACTTGTATCAATTTCTACAACGGTGTTGATATGCGGGTTATGCTTCCATACTTCGGCAAATTTTTTGGCAACTGCTACATCAATTTGCGCATGCGGGAATGTATTCCGCAAAGCACGAACCGCAGGTGTAGCCAACAACACATCGCCCATCGAACTTAATCGAATGAGAAGAATACTCGAAACTGAATGTACCGATTGCTTCACAAGCAACAGAATATTAACGTGGTATGGGCGGATTGTTTATCAGTTACGGGATACTGCTACCCGAACAAAGCCCGCACAAAAATACAAAACCTGTGCAGGTATCAACAGTTTTTTCCCCAACTGTTGAAAACCCACGTAATTTGTTTGTGATACAGTACACAGGATTGTAGTTTTGCTATAGTAGCAATTATAGGCGAGAACGCAGAATGCAACTATCGGTTAAAAATATGGTGTGCAACCGTTGCATAAAGGTAGTTCACGACGAACTTACCCGCATTGGTATTAAACCCGTAGATGTACGTCTGGGCGAAGTGCTACTGGAAAAAGAGCCCTCCGAGCGCCAACTGGAAACAATCCGCACCGTATTAGAAGAAAACGGATTTGAAATTTTAGACGACCGACGTAAAAAGACCATAGAAAGAATTAAAAGGTCAGTAATAGATATAATTCAACACGGAACCGAAGAAGAATTAGAACGAATAGTATTCTCGCAGTATATTGCCGATAAAGTAGGGGCAGAATATCAACAACTGAGTTCGTTGTTCTCGCAACACGAGGGGATAACAATAGAAAAGTACATAATCGCACAAAAGATTGAACGTGTAAAAGAATTAATGGTGTACGACGAACTCACAATAAGCCAGATAAGTTACAGATTAGGGTATAGCAGCGTTCACCACCTCTCCAATCAGTTCAAAAAAGTAACGGGGATGACGCCAACGGAATTCAAAAAACTACAAACAAAACAACGTTTACCGTTAGATAAAGTGGGTACGAAAAAGTAAGGTGCAATTTTCGCAATCCATCAACTTTGTACATACGTGAGATACAACATCTAAGTAAAGGTGTTGTACTTTTTTTATTCACAGTCAGGAGTGTAATGTATGGCGTACCGATTCTTTCTTTGTTGTAATGTGCTTCTCTGCACAGTAGTTTTTTCTGTTACCATGTATTCGCAGAACAGTATGGGTGGCGGATTACGTTCGGGTATGATGGGCTTTGGCGCATCAATGGCTTTACCATCGGGTATTACTTCATCGGTTATTTACAATGGCGGTGGCGGTGCCGGACCCAACGCATTAGGTCAGCTTGGCTTTGCATACACCGGCGGCGCAAACTTTGCGTATGTATTAAACAACAGTATGGAAATACAAGCAGGGCTTGGGTATGGCAGTGCAAGTTTTTCCGTTTCTGCAGGAACAGCGCCCGAATCGCAATCAACCGTTTCGTTTATGGCAGGAGTGCGGCATTTGTTTAATGCACAAGCGGAAACTACGCCCTACGTTGGTGCAAATCTTAGCTTTACAGCATTACCAACAATCAAACAATCTTCAACATCGGAGATTAGCGGAAGTTTACTAACATTTGTTGCCTGTATTGGCGCACAAGGATATATAGCAAAAAATGTATCGTGTTATGCGCAAATGGGATTGGGATATAACAGCGGAAGTGTAAAATCCAAAGCCAATAATGCCGAGTTTACTGCCGGTGTATCTACACTCTCGCTTGGTGGCTCTTGCTTTGGTATGTGCGTGTATTGGTAAGTATAATTTTTCACCCTGAAAAGCCGGTGCATAAAGTATCGGCTTTTTTTGTTTCCCACAACTGCCGTAGCGGCCGCGCCTGCGCGCAGACACGGCGCGAGCCCAACCTTTTTCGCCGCATTACTCAAATACGAATTATATACAACAACATAGATATATACCTCATTGCGAACTTAAAGATTCTTCATAGCGAACTTTGCGTGAACCACTCTTATAGTACAATTGCTCACAAAGGACGCAAAGATGTAGTCTATAAGAACGCAAGGTTATATGGATTTGAATACACATCATAGACCATGACCGCGCCGCACAACGGTGGGCTCGCACCGGGTTTGCGCGCTGAAGGATTGCTTCGGCTGAGGCGGGGAACCATGAATTATTGTATCACCTGACTTATTAACGCCACACTAAAAATGGAAAGAAGGAACCAACCCACAAAGCCTTCTATTACGGCTAAGTAGCGTGCAATGCCAAGTACGGGAATTTCGCCAAAGCCAAGGGTTGAGAAGGCGTTTAAGCTGGTTGTTGATGCATCGATAAAACGGATAAGCACAGTTATAAAAATAGTTGAGAATACGATGACGGCAATAGTGGCTCCTATCAGGAATTTCTTTATACCGTGCCGCGTTTTCCAAAGCCCCGTAATGTTGCTGAGCTTGCGTATTAACCACTGCTTACGTTTATACTTAAATACTTCAAACGAAAAAATCTGTCGGTTAAACATGGTGAAGTACCACGGCAAGTGTACTTTGTTGTCCTCGCAGTATTGGCGGTACTCGCGGTAGTTTTCGGTGGATGTAAATACGGTTTCGGCGTTCTCGTTAAACAGTTGCAGAAGCGTTTTGTTTTGCGCAAAGTAATCCATATAAATACGCACTTTCTGGAAGAAACTTTCGCGCGCGTACAGTCCGCTTTGGTATGGCATAAAAAAGTAAATTATGGCAAACACTATCATTACCCACGCACTCCAGAACAACGCTTTTACGGGGTTTGCACCGTAATCGCAAAACGTTCGGAGGAAAACATTCATCAGCCAATTGAAGTATCTGTTTAACGTAAAATGGTTTTCTACTTCGTGCGAAAGAAATATCGTTTCGATGTCCTTCCATTCTATATAACACCTGTTAGCCGAAAGCATATTCCCTTGCGATTTAAACGCCGCATAAAACGTTGAATACGCTGTTACCAAGGTGCTGTATAAAAACTCATCTTTTAGTTCTGCCGCCGAGTTGCCGGTAATAAACTGCTTGGTGTCGGGCGATTGGATTGCAATCTTCTTGCCCTCTAATTGAGACCACTGCACCTTTGCGGCAACCGTATTAAACGAGAACGCCTCCAGCAACAACACGTTACGGAAGTCACATCCGTAACACATAAACTGATTCTGAATGGTACTCTGCGCAAGTTTAACCGGAGCGTAACACACATTGTTCATAAAGCGCAGGTTGTTGTAAATACTTGTTCCTAAATCTACAAACCAACGCGCATCGTTTTTGTATTCACTGGGTAATAGGAACGTACACTTTGTAATTTCCAAATCAACCGGATTGGTACGATTAATAAACTCCAATATCTGCGGAAACTCACTTGTTTTGCGGATAACATACTTCACCGTATCAAATCCCGGGTTCCGCACTAAATATGGGTTTACCGTAAGTGTGCAATTGTTTAGCGTAATATGGTCGCGTACTTCCTGACGGATAAAACGCACTCCGTTTTCAAACGTGCAATCGTGGAACTCGGTAAAGTCCACGCCGTTGTTCACCATAATCAGCACTTGCTTAAACGTACACTCGCGGAACTTTAAGCGTAGGTCGGTACATTTAATAAACGATACTCTGTCTTCAAACACAATATTCCGCAGCAGATACCAGAAGTCATCGCTAATGGTGCAGTTATCAAACATCACCGCATACTTAACATGAATTGCCTGACCACCTTTTTCGTACCGGATGTCGTGAACATTATCAATATCGCGGTTGAACTTCAGCGTTATATTCTTAAAGTAAATGGTAGGCACGCTATTGTGCATTTCGGGTGTGCCGTGCTCCAGTTCCTCGAATGTTTTCAGGAAGTTAATAGTAGAGCCCTCGGGAATCATAGCATACACCTGTGTTGCACAAACAAATGCAACAACCAAAAACAAACGCCGGCAAAAAGTACTCATGTTCAACAAACTCAGTAATACACGCAAAACATCGCATACAATATACTACGGAATCACGGTACTGTGTTTGTTCTTACAAAGTTTTATTGTGCTCCCCACTTCTGCCGCAGCAACCGCGCCAGCGCCGTCACACGGGCGGAGCCATGCCTTTTGCTTCGGGTTGTTGTGATTACTAACTAACTACTGTCGGGTGAATATCTATTCACTGTCGGGCGAATTTCTATTCGCCCCTACGAAATAGATTGATTGCAGGTTTGTTACTCGTAATAATTTGCGGCGCACAACGCTTGGCTCGCACCGGGTTTGCGCGCTTAAGGTTTGCTTCGGCAAAGGTGGGGGGATACATATTATTCTTTTACAATCTTATAAATGTGGTTTACACCGTTTTCGGTTATTTGTAGTAGGTACACACCGTTAGGATATTGCGCAATATCAAGCGTGTACATATTGCCGGCAGAGTTGTGTAGTGTTTGTAATAACCCGCCATGTGTGGAATACAACTGCAACGTAGCGTTGTGGATTGTTGTGCCGTTTACTATATCTATAGTTGGGTTTGGATATGGCAACACAGGTTGGTTTAGAATATCGGTGTGGACGTCGGTTGCGCCGAGTAGCAATGCACGGTAGGCGTTAATCCGTCCGTAGCCGTAATAAATGTCAAAACCCGGAGTATCTTCGGTTGTTGTGCCTACGCGGTCGTCGGCTGTTTGCTCTATTATGGAACGAAGTTGTGCAGGTGTGCGGGTTTTATCTTGTGCCAGAAGCAACGCACACAACCCCGATACATGTGGCGCAGCTTGCGATGTCCCGCTCCAGTACGATGTGTAGTCGGCGCGGTTTTTAGAGTTCAATCCGTAGATATAATTCCCCGGAGCAATAACGCTGATGTGACTTCCGTAGTTACTGCCCTTTGCCGAATTCCACGGGAATGCAGATGTGCGCGTATCGTTTGGGCTTGAGCAACCAACCGAAAACGACCCCGTGCATGCCGCCGGATACGATGGCTTACTGGTGTTATCGTTGCCCATGCTTACAACTACCGTTACATTATTTTTACCTGCTTCGGTAATTGCATCTTGCAACGCCGAAGACGCCGACGTTCCGCCAAGCGACATATTAATAACATTTGCACCATTATCAACTGCATACGCAATTGCCGAAGCCCACCACGAGTAAAATCCCGTACTTTGGTTGTTCAGCACTTTTAGGTTCATCAGTTTACAACGCCAATCAACACCCGCTAAACCAATTGCGTTATTCCCATTCATCCCAATTATGCTTGCTACGTTTGTTCCGTGACCGTAATCATCCAACACTTCGTTAGTAGAATACGCAAAGTTCCAACCGTAGAAATCATCAACAAATCCATTGTTGTCGTCATCTTTACCATTACCCGGAATCTCGTTTTTATTATACCATGTGCGTCCGTTAAACTCAGAATTCAAATAATCGCAACCGGTATCAAGGATAGCAACAATAACCGATGAATCTCCTTGCGTTATACTCCACGCATCGGTCATTTTAACATCAGCACCTGCTTTGGATGGCGTTAGCGACATTGTTCCATTATTCAGCAACGACCACTGCCTGCCAAACTGTGCATCGTTAGGAGTTACTCCGGTGCTTATGTCTTTTTTTTTAACGCGCTTTCCTGTTGCCTCGCCTTTGTAATCGGGCTCAACCCATTCAAAGAATCCTGTTTGCTTATATGCTTGTATAGCATTCTCAATATTTCCCAGTGCAGTAAACGTTAATACATACGTGCGTGGTTTATCTTGTTTGGTTTTGCCAACGGTAATATCCTGAACCGCCACACATTTGTATTTGGTATTAAGTGTCTGCACCGCCGGCATTGCCGAACACAACACCGCTTTACTTTTAGCAGACATGCTCATTGTTTGCTCAGCCGACTTCATTTTTACCAACAATCTATTTGTGGCATATTCTTGTGCCATTGCGGAACTCACTATTCCACACAACAACATAACAATACAAAGTGTTTTCATAATATGTACATGGTTAGTTCAATCAATCACTGTAAACTACATAATTATTTGCTATCGCAAGCCGCACCAAACGGCAATTCAGCAACAATGTCCTTCTTCTGCGGGAAAAGTAACACCTGCAAGGAAAATAATGTTTATCGTGAGGGGGTAGTAATACTGCTGACTATATGGAGGTTCCGGACCTACAACTGTTTTTTATTCATTACAACCTAAACGATAAACGCTGTACGATGCGCCGCTTTTTCTCTCCCGCAGTAGAGATTATTCCTTGATAGCCGTATGGTGCGGTCATGCGATAGCAGAAAATATAATTTGGATTACAACAACGTATTACTGTATTTTTGAATGTAATTAACCATTTGGTTAAATCATGTAGTTAACAAGCAGATGCCAAACAAACACGATAAAAACCTGACCACCGAAAAGCGGATTATGGAAGCCGCCATTGCCGAGTTTATTGACAAGGGTTTTGCAGGCGCACGTATGCAAAGCATTGCCGATAGAGCCGAGATAAACAAAGCGATGTTGCATTATTATTTTAGATCGAAGGAGTTGTTATTCCAAACAATATTCAGAGATATTGCAGCTGAGTTTTACAAAACCGCAGCAGGTGCGCTGAATACCAACAAACCGTATTTAGAGAAAGTACGCGATTTAGTAGAGAACGAAATTGACTTGTTTAGCCAACGCCCTAACATCCCGTTGTTTATTCTAAGCGAGGTTAACCGAAACACCGAACACTTTAAAACCGTTGCAGCAAACTCGCCTATTAAAACAATGTTTGATACCTTTTTTGCCGAAACAAAACGCGCTATTAAAAAGAAAGAGATTATTGCTACCGACCCACTTCAACTTATTCTGAACATTCTGGCGTTGGTGCGCTTTCCGTTTGTTGCCAAGCCAATGTGCATGTTGCACAACTACAATTTAAAGACTAACTATGATATAACAACGTCAACCAATCAAAGAAGTACAATGCAGGCACAATACAATGCAAGGTCGTCATCCCCCACAACACAAACAATTC
>JAIBAE010000003.1 GCA_019695345.1 Bacteroidota bacterium
TTTCAATAGATACAATCCAGACTGAGTCTATAACTCTACCCTTTCCCTCTGTGAATGAAGTATCAGCACTGTAGAATAAATGCCCGGGGCTATAATTTGATAAACTGGAAGTAAATATTGAATATCTCTCGCCAAATCTGAATACCTTTGTTTCAAATCCTAATTGGAAACGGAGGTTAGTTTTGTAATAAGTTTCGCCAAAATCTTTTGTATAATACATTGTATCATTCAAATTCCTTCCCATTGTTAACCCAAAACCAGTCGAATCATAATATAAATTGGTGTGATATGTTAGTGCTGTATTCGTAGCTGAGTTGTATAGTTGCGGCAACCAAGTGGCACCACCATCTGTTGTTCTAAAAATTCTTCCAACCTCGGGTCCGGCAACAAAGCCGGTTTTACTGTTAAGCCATTTGGCACTCCAGTATGGCGAGAAATTCGATATTACATGCCATGTAACACCCAAGTCTGGAGACATAAAAATTGTGTTATTATACCCAACACCTATTAGCGTATCTTGCCCCTTTAATATCACTTGTGTAAAAAAATAATGTTTGGTAAGGCGTTCCATTGTTAGGGAACTTACTTGCTTAAATGAACTATCATCAAAACGGTATGTAACAGGAACAGATAAAAACTTTGATGGATTGGTAATAATTGTTGAAGTCTTATATAGGCCTTTATTACAAACAACAAACGAACCACCAAACTCTGAAAGAAGTGTCCAGTGCAAACCTTTATCAACGGAATACAATATTGATTGATCTAATAAACAATACAATGTATCATTATGATAAACAACATTACTTGGTGCGGTGCAATTAGTGCAAAACGACAGTTGTTTAAAGTCAATTGTTTTTTCCAGTTGTAAACTTGGATATGAATGGAACCATAACTTCCCATTTGCATCTGAAACAAGAATGTTATTAGGTATACGATATAGGTGTGCAATTTTCCAGTTTGAATTGAACAAACTATCCTTAAAAGTTCTGGTTTGTAAATCAAACGTATAGATTGTTGTTTGTGTTGCGATATATATGGAATTTTTGTTAAATGTAATATCAACTATGGAATCAACAGGAAGTTTACTGATTAATTTCCATTCTTTACCCTCATCTTCAGAGTAAATAATACTGTTTTTAGTTGTAACTCCTGTATAAAAACCTTCTGAATATTTCATCGAGTGAATTGCCTCACCACTATTGGCAACAATCTTTCGTGTCCAGTCTTTTCCATCGTTATAGGATATTGTTAATGTTCCTTCACTACCATACGCAATAATTGTAGAATTTGTACTAATGCATCCTGAATATGAAACATCTAATTGTTCATACTTATACTCAACTGAAAATAACGCTGTAGCATTAAGAATAATAAAAGCCAAGCAAGGTAGAATTAAAAAGGATTTCATTACTTTGAAAGTTATATTAAACAATGGGGGCTGCGATAGCCCCCGATTTTATTTGATTCTATTGACAAGGATCCATAAAACATGCAGTTGCTACATGTATTGTATAAATACAAACACGCATTTCCAAAAAGAATTTTCCAAACACATGTGAAATTAACAAAATATCACAATAGAATCTTCTAAATGAAACAAGGAACTCTCAATAGTATTTTCTCTTGTAAGTACGGCTCTTATTCTAACTTTTAGAACAAGAAGCAATGCCTAAACAAAACACTGTAAACATCTGAGTGTGGATTTGTTCCGGCAAGGCGATGGTTAGATTGTTAGCTGTTGCTTGGTGCCGTCCGGCGATAGCAACAGGTTATTCTTGTTTACTACCTTGCCATTGAAGTTTTTTTGTGCATGTTGCGTTATTGCTTGTTGTTTACCCGCATGTACATATATATGATAAGATTTTACCTGTTTGTTTTTTGCTTGAGTTATTGCGCCTCGGTTGCGCAGGTGTTACATTCGTGGCAAACACCAATGGCGCGTACATGTTTTATAAATGGGTTTATTCCTTTAGGGAATGAACTCTACGTAGCCGTTAACAATACTGGTGTGTTTTCTAAACAAGCAGATAGCCAATATTGGGAAACTCAAAACAGTGGCTTACCTCCGTATGCTTACTTGAATATACATTCCAACGGCACTACCGTTTATACGTTCGATTTTTACGGCAGTGTGTATAAACGTTCCGATAGAAATTCAGCGTGGCAGTTGTGTCCGCCATTTCAGTACACAGTTACCGGTACCGATTCATCTATCCATGTTTACAACTTGTTTACCACTACAAACAACACCACGTATGCAAGCACAAGCCGCGGCGTGTATGTGTTGGAGAACAACAATTGGAATCACATCAATACCGATTTTGACGGCAGAGTTTTGTTGCAACGCGGTGCAGTGTTGTTTGGTGCAGGTACAAACAGTGGCGTGTTCCGTTCCGATGACAACGGACAAACGTGGAAGGAACAAAACAACGGACTCAACATCAAAGACTTAGTAAACAACCGCGATTACACACCATACGTAAGCTCGCTTATTTCCGAAGGTAATACAATTATTGCAGGATGTGTTGAGGGCTTTTTCCGTTCGGTAAACAATGGTGCAACGTGGGTTCGCACCGCACAACAATATGGCAATATTGGACCCATGTGTAATGGTAATAACGCATCGGTATGGTGTGGCTCGGCAAATGTGTTATTACGTTCCGATGACAGCGGACGTACATGGAATACCATCCCAACATTATCCATCCCGACCGATAGAAGAATCTCTGCATTGTATTCTTCCGGCAATACCGTATATGTTGGTTGCGGACACAGTGGCAACTGGAATGATTTTGTTGGTGGTTTGTTTCTTTCTACCGATAACGGTTCATCGTGGAGCGAAGTATCTACGCCTTCGGTGCGGTCGTATGTAGGGTTGGATACAACATATTATCCAACCTGTTACGGAAGTGATTCGTTGTATTGGTATGTTGGCTCTACAGCCGATGGCATTTACCGTTCGCCCGATAAAGGAAGAACATGGAGCCAAACACAAGACACACTCCGCGATCCAATCACGGCAATTGTTTCGCACAATGGTGTGGTGTATGCAGGCACAGCCGATGGCTTGTATTATTCAACCAACAACGGCAACCAATGGCATTTTGCGCCACACACTACACCAACTACCTATCACACAATTTATGGTGTTACCGTTGTGCGCGATACCGTTGTAGCACTTACCAGAAACGGAACATGGATTATAACCGGAACCGATACAAGCCGAATGCTAAAGCTGTTTAAAGTTAGGTTAAACGAGTTTATTCACGTTGCAACAATTCGCGATACCATGTATGTAGCAACCGATAAAAGTTTATACTACTCCGGTGACATTGGCCGCACATGGGCAGAACTGCGCAACACAACAGGAACTCTTGGCACTATAACAGGAATGACCAACAACGGCGTTGTTACTATGCTCTCAACCACAAAAGGAGTATTGCAAGTAACAGGAGACTCAACTCAATGGATTGCACGTAACACCGGGTTAACAATAGATGGAGTAGCAACACAACCACTCGTTACTTCCATCACTCATTTTGCTAAACATCTGTATGCAAGTATCTTCAGCGAAACCTATCCCGAAAAAAGTGGCGTGTACCAAAGTACCGATAATGGTTTAACGTGGTATCCCGCTAACGATGGCTTAACACACCGAAGCATTGTATCGCTAACGGTAATTGATAGTGTTCTTTTGGCGGCCGTGGACTCCAAAGAAATGCCAAGTTGTGGTGTGTGGTGGTTACAACTACCATACAGCCCACTTACCGATGTAGCCGAAACAGAAACACCTCAACAATCTACCCTTGCGTTGTTTCCTCATCCTGCAAACAATGCACTAACAATTACAACACCCGATGGAACACCCATAACGCTAACGGTGTACAATGTAAATGGCAAACTGATGTACGAGCAGGAAATTACCATGCAATCATCCATCGTACTGAACACATCTCAGTTTGCTAACGGTTGTTATCTGGCAGTTTTGCATTCGCGCCGTGGGGTACAATCGCAAACGTTTATCGTGCAGCATTACTAATATATGTTGCTATCGCGTGACCGCACCAAATGTTATCTAAGTAAAAACCCACTGCGTGCGGGAGAGAGAATCGCAACATTACAATCGCAACATTTCATAAGAACAGTTATGAAGATAATCAATACATTAATCAATTCTAACATCTACATTGCGCTTGCCGCCTTGTGTTTAGCTATTGAAACACAGATACAACTCAACTGTAAACCGCAGTTCCATCCGTATCTTATACTGATATTCTTTGCAACCTTGATTGAATACAACTTCAACCGATTTGTTACCCTACTCACATACAAGAAATCATTACCAACTCAGGACTTCCAAAGAAGATACAGGAAGTATAAACGTTTCTATGCACTTATTACGTTTTCGATACTGGGGTTTACTCTGGCTGTGTTATTGGCTAATGTATATGTACTACTAACATTAATACCAATTGCGTGCATTACTGTTCTTTACTCACTCCCTCAATTCAAAAGCAAGTGGAACAAACTAAACTTGCGGCAAATACCATACATTAAAATATTTCTGATTGCATTCGTGTGGTCGGCAGTTACCATTTTGTTGCCGGTAGTGAAACAGCATACAGCTATAAACCAACCTACCATCTGGTTTATGCTTCTCGAACGCTTCTTATTTGTATTTGCTATTACTATTCCGTTTGATATCCGCGATATGGAAGCCGACAAACAATCAAATCTTAAAACTATCCCATTGCACCTTGGTAAAGGGAAGGCATTAGCTATATCTATATCCTCGCTTGGTTGTTTTATGGTGCTTACAACCATTCATTACGTAGTATCCGGTCAGACATATATACTCATACCATTGCTTATCTCTGCAATGAGCACCATAGTATTTTTGTTAGTTGAAAAACTAAAATCAACCAAATACTATTATTACGGAATATTAGATGGTGCTTTGTTACTACAAGCAGTATTGGTAATTATTGCGGGGGTGTGGTTTCATTAACCCATCCACACACAGTCTTGTTTGAAATATCTTAAACTATCTCATCACGCTATAATTCAGTTCTGTTACACCACATTCAAACCGTTTAGATGTTGGTAGAAGTTGTAAGTTAATTTTGTTGTGTACTCCCGCAAACAACGGAATACCCTGCCCAAGTATAACCGGATTAACAAACAACCAAAACCCATCTATCAGGTTCAGCTTCAATAAAGAATGCGTTGCCGATGGGCTACCAAACAACAGAATTTCACTTCCCGGTTGTTGTTGTATGGTATGAATACTTTCGGGGAGGTTGTTGCTTATGATTGTTGTGTTTGCTACCGTGGTATCATTCAATGTAGTAGAGAGAACAATTTTATGCGCCTTATTATACCACGCGGAATGTTCAATATCATGTGTTGAAGCATTAGGTTTATTACCTGCATCCGGCCAATAACTTTCCATCATGTTGTAGGTTGTTCTGCCATACATGGCTGTATCGGTTTTGCTAATGCGTTTGCCAACATAATCAAAGATTTCTTCGTTAACGGTAATCCAATTCATTTCTCCATTTGGGCCGGCAACAAACCCATCAAGGGACATGTGCATAAAAGATATAATGTTTCTCATAGTGTTTTTTGTTCGTGGTTAATGGTACGTATATCCTATAAATCCTTCATGCACAAAGATACGGTATTACCGTTGTGTACGGAGTTCAACAAAGCGCATCCTGATACGCATTTACTGGCTCAAAGAATTTTGAACTAAGGAAAGTATGTATTTCTGCTATCGCCCGACCGCGCTCAATGTTTACTTATTATCCATCAACAATTTGCGGGAAAGAAACACCAGCATCAAAGAACAACTATCGTTAAAGTAGGAGTTAAACGAAGTGTTTCCTGACACGTCCTACTACACTATCGGCAGGACGCCTTTCGCAGACTCAAGAAGTCCTGACGTAACCTAAAAGTGGTTGAAGTTTAACCGAAAAAAAGCAGAAGTTGTGGTGAAGTGTGTCCCGATGCCAACAAACAATACGCATGGTGCCGTACATGCAGCGTTTTTTACTCTTGCACGTGTGCCATTTGCCATAACACACTACAGAAAAACTGTCATACTACAGCACACTATACAGTCAACGTAAAAACTTAGGTAGTTGTGCAACAGCTACCCGTGTTAGCAGGCGTTTTATTTTCCAAATAATTTGTCAACTAATTTCCAGAGACTTTTATATAGTCAGAGACCTGAAAGTTTTTACTTGGTCTTGGCACATGGTCTACTAAATACATCTTTGCCCACTCTAGAAGAAAAGTCCACGGAGCTGCACCAAAACTTAAATAATTCTTTTGGTAATCTTCTTTTATTGAAACATTTCCGAGGTTCAAAAATGATTTAATTATTTCTTTATGCTTTGAATTAGTAAATGAAGCAATTGTGGGTCTAATAGTTTTGTCGTCATTGTAAATGGGCTTAGCTAGAAGTTTTGATTTATAAACATCTTCTAATGTGGGAATTTCCTTTTTACAAATGTTTGTCAACGCCAAGAGAACAAAATAGTAGTCGGGGCTAATAATTTCTTCTAACACTATTACAACAGAATAGTCTCCGTTTTCCAATGGGAAAGCATACACATCACCTTTAGGAAGAATTGATTTTGGTGCAATCTTTTTCTTTGGTTTTCTAGGCTTCGGATTAGAAGTCTGGAGTTTTTCTTTCAACTTTACTAACTCTGCCTTTCTTTTGGTCAAACTCTTTTCGTCAGCTTCACTTTCTCGCCAAGCTGTAATATCAATGTCTTGGTCTATTATTTTTTCTGCATATTCCTTTACATCATTGTCTAATTGTCCGACTTGCCATTGTAATAAAGCCAATGTCAACCATAAATCAGTATTACTAGATAGATCATCACCTTCCTTAAATTGCTTTTCGATTTCAATTCTTATGTCGGACAACGTTTGTCCTTTGTCATAAAGATCAAAAAATGTATCCTTAATATCCGCAGCTGTGTCGTTTGATAATATAGCTGTTCCCCAGTGTCCCATGTTAATTTTGTCTGTCTAGAAAAATGCCTGCTAACGTTAGGATTGCCGCATGGCGGCAATTTTGCCAATAGCCGATTAAAACTTGCGGCAATCCACCCAATTCTAGGTGGTTTTGCGCAACTGCGTTTTTATTTGATACAAACATAACCAACACTTCTTTCACGAACAATGGTGTTTGGTAGTTAGCGTTCTGTTCCGCAAGGTAAGGTGGGCGTAAGCAATACGCCCTTACGTATCTTGGTGGTTTGGTGCGGTCTGCGGTAGCATAAAAAAAGTCAGGTGGTGTGCCTGACTTTGTGAGTTTCTTTACCTAAACAACATTGTAGAATTCGCATTGAGTAACAACGTTACGATACTGGATTCCCGATAAACGCTCCGCATTTTCGGGAATGACAATTCTTCTATTACCATTACTGAAACATAGTTCCGTTCGAGCATATCTTCTATTCGCTCCGCGGAACGTCTCTACATTTTTTATACAGTTTGTGGTTGTGTTTTGAACTTGCCTTTGCTTTTGCGAATGTTTGCCGCAACTACTTTGTATTCGGGGCAGAGTGCTTCGCTATCGTGTTGGCTGCTGGTAATGTTGTTTATCATGAGTTCGGGGAAGTGGAATGTTGTGCTCATGATACCCGGTTTTACTTCGGTTGTGATGCGCGCTTTTATGTCAACTTTCCCGCGGGGCGATTCTACACATACCATATCGCCTTCTTCAATAAAGTGGCGCGCGGCATCTTCCGGGTTGATGAGTAATACATCTTCCGTTAAGATTTTTACGTTGTTGGTGCGGCGCGTCATGGTTCCGGAGTTGTAATGTTCTAACTCGCGGTTGGTTGTTATGATGTACGGATATTTGTCTGCGTGTTGTTTGGTTTCTTCGGTTTCTTTATACGGTGCAAAGTGGAATTTACCAAGCCCGCGTTTAAATGTTTCGGTGTGGAGTATTTCCGTTCCGTTTCCGTTTGGTGCAACCGGCCATTGTTTGCCGTTGTTACCAAGTTCGTTCCATTTAACACCGGCAAAGAACGGCACAATGCGCGATACTTCCTGCAAAACAGTATCGGGATGATACTCGGGTTGTGCAAAGCCCATGCGGTTCATAATGTCCACCATTATTTGTCCGTCGGGTTTTGTGCCTTCTATTGGCTCTACAACTTTTTGCACTCGTTGAATTCTGCGCTCGCCGTTGGTAAAGGTTCCGCTTTTTTCTAAGAACGATGCCGCAGGTAATACAACATCGGCAAGTTTACATGTTTCGGTCATGAATATTTCTTGCACAACAACTAACTCGAGTTTGTTTAGTGCAGAAACTACCAATTGTGTGTTGGGGTCGGTTTGTGCAACGTCTTCGCCCATTAGCCATATAGCTTTGAGTTTTCCGGCAAAGGCGGCATCGTACATTTCGGGAATTTTTAATCCTTTACCTATTGGGATAGGCACACCATAAAACTCCGAGTACATTTTATTGATTTCCGGATTGTATGCATCAAGATAGCCCGCACCTTGGTGTGGCTGACATCCCATATCGGCTGCGCCTTGTACGTTGTTCTGCCCGCGTAATGGGTTAACACCAACACCACGGCGACCGATGTTACCGGTAATCATGGCAAGGTCGGCAATTAACATTACGGTAAACGTTCCCTGGCTGTGTTCGGTAACCCCTAATCCGTGGAACGACATTGCGTTTGGTGCAGATGCATACGTTATTGCGGCAGAACGCACCAGATGTTTATCTACACCGGTAATGTGTTCAAGTTCATCAATATTAAGATTAAGAATCTGCTCTTTAAAGCCATCGTATCCTTCGGTTCTGTTTTGGATAAATGCTTTGTCTTCTAACCCCTCGGTAATGATGTAGTATAACATCATATTCAGTAATGCAACATTGGTTCCGGGCTTTAACTGTAAGTGATATGTTGCATACCGTGCTAACTCGGTGCGACGTGGGTCGATTACAATTGACGGTTTACCTTTCATGGCAAACTGTTTAAGCTTAGCTCCGGTAACAGGGTGTGCATCGGTTGGGTTTGCACCAATAACCATAATGCAATCGGTGTACTTCAAATCAATAATGGAATTTGTTGCCGCACCTGTTCCAAACGAGCGTTGCATTCCCAATGCTGTTGGCGAGTGGCACACACGTGCACAGGAATCTATATTGTTTGTTCCGATAACAGCACGGAAGAACTTCTGCATCAGATAGTTTTCTTCGTTTGTACAACGTGCCGATGAAATACCGGAAATAGAATCGGGTCCGTACTCTTGTTTTATCTGTGTGAATTTTTCGGCAATGTAATCGTAAGCTTCATCCCACGTAGCAGGTTGAAACTCGCCGTTACGTTTGATAAGCGGCGTGCGTAATCTATCGGGGTGGTTATAGAACGAAAACGCATACCGACCTTTAAGGCATGTATGCCCTTGGTTTACAGCGGCATCGTACGGTGCCTGAATAGACTTAATGTTGTTGTTTACCACTGCAACTTCAAGGTTGCAACCAACACCACAGTATGTACAAACGGTCCGAACCTTTTTATCGGCTACAACAGATTTGGATTCAAAGATATCGGAGATAGCTGAAGTTGGGCATGCTTGTGCGCACGCACCGCAACTAACACAATCGGAATCGGCAAATGTTTGGTCGAGTCCTTTTATAATATGTGCATCAAACCCTCTGCCTGCCATACTTAATACAAGCTGCCCCTGAACTTCATCGCATGCACGTACACAACGTGAGCAATTAATACACTTGGAAAAATCCGACGTCATGTAGGCATGGCTAAGGTCTTTTTGTCTATCTAAATGATTCTTGCCTTCGGGATACCGTACTTTGCGGATACCAACACGGGCGGCAACTGTTTGCAGTTCGCAGTTATTATTTACTTCGCATGTTAAACAGTCCAACGGGTGGTCGGTTAGTACTAACTCTACTATGTTCTTCCTCAAACGTTCAATTCGGTCGGTATCGGTAAAGATGTAGGAATCGGGTATTACCGGAGTATGGCATGATGCCTGAACTCTGCGTGAGCCATTTGCCGTAAGTGCAACTTCAACACTACAAACACGGCATGCACCATAGGGGTCGAGATTCGGTGCATCGCACAGGGTTGGAACGTAATCGTTACCAAAGTGCCTGCGTACAAAGCTGAGAATAGTTTCATTCTCTTGTACCGAATATGCAACACCATTGATGTATGCTGTTTTGGTTTCTACGTCCTGTACGGCAACATGATGTCCGTTTGTATATGTAGATGTATTCATAACATTATGAAGTAAAGTACGGAGATAGTTCATCGTTAAAATACTGTAGTGCATTTTTAACCGGCAATGGTAGGCCACCGCCTAATGCACATAACGAACCTACCTCTAAAGTTTCAAGTAAATCGTTCATCAACGTACGTTCTATTTTATAGTCGCTGCCTTTAGCTTTTTCAATCAGTTCATAACCACGTGTAGAACCAAGCCGGCACGGAAAACATTTTCCGCAACTTTCGTGTGCAGTAAAACGGAACAGATGTTCGATGTAATCTATTATTGGATATTGTTCGGGAATACACACAAACGAAGCATGTCCCAACAAAAACCCGTTCTGAGAAAATGATTCAAAGTCTATTGTTAACGCATCAATCTTTGAAACAGGAACTAACCCACCTAACGGACCACCAATATGAATTGCTTTTATTGGCTGGCGGAATCCTTGCCCTAACTCATCAATGGCTGTGCGTAGCGGAGTGCCCATTTCAACTTCGTAAATCCCCGGACGGTTAAAGTAACTATCCAACGATAACAACTTTGTTCCAGTTGATTTTCCCGAGCCTAACGTTGCATACGCATCGCCACCAAATTTGATGATAAACGGAACGCACGCTAACGTCTCAACATTGTTTACTACTGTTGGGCGGTTAAACAACCCTTCTTGTGTTGGATATGGCGGACGTACCCGAACTTCCGGACGTTGCCCTTCTATGGATGAAAGTAATGCAGTTTCTTCACCGCAAATGTATGCACCCTGTGCGCCAATAATCTTAAAGTCAAACGAGAAACCTGAATCACAGATATTCTCGCCTAACAAACCAAGTGCTTTTACTTCGTTAATTGCCGCTTGTACACTTTCAATACTTTCGGGATACTCGGCACGGATATACAACACACCATATCGTGCATCAATTACATATCCTGTTATCATCATACCTAACAACAAAGCATGGGGACGTTGTTCCATTATGTAGCGGTCGCTATATGCACCCGGGTCGCCTTCATCGGCGTTACAGACAACATACTTCACATCGCCGGGTGTATTCTTGCACGATTCCAACTTAAAGCCCATCGGGAATCCTGCACCACCTCTGCCACGAACATTCGATTTCTTTATTTCAGCCAACGTGGTATCTGCGCCTTGTTGTAACACATCGCTAAACAACAAATAATACTCCGCAACATTTGTAATCGGGGCGGTAAGTACTGCGGTTCCTTTGCATTCTACATGATATTGCTCGCGGGTTGTTACGGTATCTTGCACAATCTCAGCAAGATGTTCTATATCACCGCCGGAGTAATTCTTCTTATCAATATTAAATGCAGAGTTCTCATGGCAACGACCCAAACAACACATTTCGCCAATTTCATCGGGTTGGAATGTTGTTAGGAGTTGCTCTTTTAGTTTACCCTGTGTGCCGGCCATTTCGCAAGCACTGCCATTGCACACATACACTTTTTTATTCTTGTTTTCCGGCTTCAGAAAATCGTAAAAAGAAACAGTGCCTTGTATGTTAGCTTTACCAACTAAAAAGTCGCTGTGCAATTGTTCCATTACATCACGCTCCGGAGTTCCGGAAACAGCGGCAGCAGTTCCCAACTCCTCAAACAAGTTCTTTTCTAATCCTTGTCGTCCCGATAAATAACTAAGGTTTTTCGACATACAAATCTATAATTCATGAAACTGTTTCTGTTTCCTGCACTTTACTCCCAATACTTTCGGGGTAAGTGTATGCTGTAAATTTATCGCCACGGCAAAATGCAAGTAACGTCAAGCCCGACCGCTGTGCAATATCCACTGCCATTGTTGATGGCGCTGAAACCGATGCTAAAAACGGAATTCCCGCCACTAATACTTTATTTACTATCTCGTAGCTGATTCTTCCGCTAACGGTTAAACACGCTGCTTTGTGCAGTGCATTCTGTAACAACAAACTGCCAATAACTTTATCTACTGCATTATGCCTGCCAATATCTTCCTGAACGTCTAATAACTCGCCATTACTTGTAAAAGCAGCTGCGGCATGTGTACCACCACTTTCATCAAACGCCTGCTGATGCTGACGCATAGCTGTAAACATTTGTTCAATAACAAACCATTCCAACACAGGTTTCGTTGTTACATCAATTGCAGTGGTTGTGCATTCAAACTCTGTTTTACCGCACATTCCGCACGATGACACCGATGCTACGTTCCTGCTACCGCTAAACTGCTTCAGAATTTTATCCTTAGGCAGTTCTACATTTACAAGCAATCCCTCATCTTGCCGTGCAAAACTAATACCGAAGTACTTGTTAACATCACGGTAAATTCCTTCGGTAAATAATAACCCGCGTGCAAGTTCAATTTCTTTACCCGGCGTACACATAGTAACGGTAAATGGCTCGTAGTTTACCGCAATACTAAGTGGTATTTCGGTTGCCAAACAGTCTGCCACTTCGGTAGCAATACCGTTACGCACAAGTTTTCCATTATATCGCTGCGGAATCATTATTTGTTTTTGAACAACTATTATAAAAATGCGTTCCCAATTTCTTTTGCTATCGCCGGACGGCTTAGGGCGTTGTTGCCAAACACACCGTTTCCCTGCCGGATAGAACACTCTACACTAAATCCGGCTTTAAACTACTGACTTTTTGGTTACAACGTGCGGATGTTAACCAACTTTAATTATACTACAGGTAAATATGGAAAGAAAGCCATTATCAAAGTCGTTAAGTTACATCTAATCTGGATATGTATCTCTCCCGCAAGACAACGGTTTTTAATTAGTGTGGTTCGGTGCGGTCAGGCGATAGCAAAAGAATACACTGTTTAGGATTACGTGTATTTGGTGTAGTTTTGCAGACACTAAAAACTGAAAGAATACCATGAATACTACCCAAACTCATACAATTACCGAATTAAATGGCTATGCCTCTGCAAAACAGACTGTGGCACAAGCAGAACTTGTTAAGCGTTATCAGGAATTGATTCAGCATTTACGCCCCGAAGTAAAGAAGTTGTTGGATGAATGGGAAAGTAAAAAAGCGAATTACCAAGGCGAGAATTTCTCGTACACGGTGCGTGGTAAAGAAATTAAAGTGAAGAACTTTATTGAGTCTTTATCCCATTCGCAGATTCCTAAAATTGCGGTTCCTAAATACGAGGATTGGGGAGAGATTGTTCGTTGGGCAATGCAAGAGAATTTCCCTGGTGAGTTTCCGTACACGGCGGGTGTGTATCCGTTTAAACGCCAGGGCGAAGACCCAACACGTATGTTTGCCGGCGAAGGCGGACCAGAGCGTACCAACAAACGCTTCCATTATTTGAGTCACGGAATGCCCGCAGCGCGTTTAAGTACGGCGTTTGATTCTGTTACCTTGTACGGCGAAGACCCCGACGAACGTCCGGATATTTATGGTAAGATTGGGAACTCCGGTGTTAGCATTGCAACCTTAGATGACGCAAAGAAGTTGTATTCTGGTTTTGATTTAAGTGCGCCTTCTACATCTGTTTCTATGACGATAAACGGTCCGGCACCTATGATGCTTGCTTTCTTTATGAATGCAGCTATTGACCAAGAGTGCGAGAAATATATTAAAGAGCATGGATTAGAAGCGGAAGTCTCCGCAAAAATTGATGCCTTGTATAAAGAAAAAGGGTTTGAGCGTCCGTGTTACAACAACATAGCCGCAAACGACGGCGTTAATACTCTGCCCGATGGCAACACCGGGTTAGGGTTGATGTTACTTGGCGTAACAGGTGACCAAGTTCTTCCTGCTGATGTGTATGCGCAGTGTAAAGAAAAGGCGTTGCAATCTGTTCGCGGAACGGTGCAGGCAGATATTCTAAAAGAAGACCAAGCGCAAAACACCTGTATCTTTTCTACGGAGTTTGCCTTGCGCATGATGGGCGATATTCAGCAGTATTTTATTGAAAAGAAAGTTCGCAATTTTTACTCAGTTTCCATTAGTGGATATCACATTGCCGAAGCGGGAGCAAATCCAATAACACAACTTGCTTTAACACTTGCCAACGGTTTTACTTTTGTTGAGTATTACCTATCGCGCGGGATGAACATCGACGACTTTGCTCCAAATCTCTCCTTCTTCTTCTCGAACGGGATTGACCCTGAGTATGCAGTGATTGGCAGAGTTGCACGACGCATTTGGGCAAAGGCAATGAAATACAAGTACGGTGGTAACGAACGCTCGCAAATGTTAAAGTATCACATCCAAACATCCGGACGCTCGTTGCACGCACAAGAAATTGACTTCAACGACATACGTACAACCTTACAGGCATTGTATGCTATCTACGACAATTGTAATTCGTTACACACAAACGCGTACGACGAAGCAATTACAACCCCAACCGAAGAATCTGTTCGCCGTGCGGTGGCTATTCAACTTATTATTAACCGCGAACTTGGTTTAGCCAAAAACGAAAATCCATTACAAGGTTCCTTTATTACCGAAGAGTTAACCGACCTTGTAGAAGAAGCTGTGTACGCAGAGTTTAACCGCATTACAGAGCGCGGTGGCGTTCTTGGTGCAATGGAGAATATGTATCAACGTAACAAGATTCAGGAAGAGTCTCTCTACTACGAAATGCAAAAACACACGGGCGAGTATCCTATTATTGGTGTAAATACCTTCCTTAGTAAAGATGGCTCCAAAACTATAATTCCTGCTGAGGTTATCCGCTCTACAACCGAAGAAAAGAATCAACAAATCTCTAACCTGCGTGCTGTGCAACAACGCAACGCAGAGCAATCCCCAACTGCATTAAAAGCACTAAAACAAACGGCAGTTCAAAACGGAAATATCTTTGAAGCACTTATGGAAGCCGCAAAGGTTTGTTCGTTGGGTCAGATGAGTACGGCGTTATATCAAGTGGGTGGACAGTATAGGAGAAATATGTAATCAGGCGGAGGGCAAATGCTTTTCACGCAAAGGGGCAAAGAGATCTAAGGCGCAAAGGTTGATTTGGAGGTAGGACTAACAATTGCAGAAGGATTTTGCATGACTGAAAATGAGATAGCTACAATGATTGTTGATATAGGTTTTCATATTCATAAAGACATAGGCTGTGGTCTGTATGAAAAAGTATATCAGATAGTAATGTGCGATGAGTTGGAACGCCGCGGGCTTTCATTTCAGTCTGAGGTTGATGTTCCTATCGTGTATAAAGAGAGAACTATTGAAAGAGCTTTTCGTGCAGATATTATCGTGGAAGATAAAGTAATCATTGAGTTAAAATCGTTAGCTGAGATTAGCGATGTTCACAGAAAGCAGTTACATACCTATTTAAAACTTAGCGATAGAAAATTAGGTCTACTCATAAATTTCGGAAGTATTCTTTATAAGAATGGCGTAGAACGAATTGTAAACAATCTATAACTACACTCTACAGAATTTTTTTGCCTCTTTGCTTACTTTGCTTCTTTGCGTGCCGCTATCGCCCGACCGCCCCAAACGGCACATACAACAAACCAATGCTTTGCGGAAGATAACCGCAACTACTAAACAATGGTTATCGTGAATTTCTGTAACCGCGAATAACACAGATACACACGAATCAATATATTTAGTTGCTCGCAAAGTGCGCAAGGGTTTCGGATAAAGGTGCGCAAGGATGAACGTTGCGTTCTTTGCGTTGTACCTTTGCGTTCTTTGCGTGAACATACTCTGAAGAATTTGTGTTGCCGGGAGGAGGCGAGGCATCGCGTCTCTACATTGAAACAACAATTTTATTCTCACTCAAACTGCGATGCTGTATCGGTTGGATCCGACCGGGTTGCGGCGCACAAGGCACGCTGCGGCAGATGTGGGGTACATTACAAATACTACTTCTTACCTGAATAGTTTACTGCGTATTACTACACTTGCCATTTGTAATTCATCGTTACTGATGGTGTGGCCTATATCGGGGTAGGTGTTGTTAATGGTAACGGCATTCATAGATTTTAGAATTGCTTCTGTTTCGTTGACGCGTTCTTTGGGGATGGTGTCGTCGTCGCTGCCTACACCCAGAAACACTGTTGTATTTGCAAGACTTCCGGAGTACAGCGAGTAATTGATGGGGTCGCCGGTTAAGCCGGCAGCTAATGCGATAACGCCGCCAAATTGTTGCGGGTAGCGGGCAACATATTCTAATACAATACTTCCACCTTCGGCAAATCCCATAAAGTAGATTTTGTGGTTGGGAATATTCTTATCGCGTAGTGCTTCTATTATTCTGCGAACAATATTAATGGCTATACTAAGCCACGGTTCGTTTTGGCGAATGTTGGCGTGAATCTCGTTGGGAAACCACGTTGGTCGTTCGGATACGGGTACGATATAACATGCGTTTTGTATTGCTAACGCGTTACTTAATTTAACAAATGTCTGCGCGCCGCTTCCGCCATGCATCATAATAATAATTTTATCTGCCTTGCGTAGCGGAGTGCCTCCATATATTATTTCCAAACCACCAACATCAAGTAGTTCGTGTAGTTCGGTATCGTTTTCGGTTGTGTATGTTGCCGTTGTCATAACACAAGAGAATGATAAACATTACAATTTATTAAGCACACGGTACTTTTATTGTAAAGGTAGCGCCTTCGCCGGACTGACTTTGCAACGTTATTGAACCGTTCATACCTTCTACAAGTTTTTTTGCAATTGATAATCCCAGTCCTGTTGAGCTTTCGCCACCGGTTGGGCGCGCACTTAACCGTGTGAACTTTTGGAAAACGTTCTTTTTGTCTTCCTCTGTAAATCCCTGACCTGAGTCTTTTACCGAGCAAGCAATCATGGATTCTGTTCGGGTAACAGTTATCCAGATTTCTTTACCCAACGGTGAATACTTGATAGCATTAGAAATAATGTTTTCAAGTGCCTCGCGTAGTCTGGTAGTATCGGCAAAAGCCATTGCTTCTGAATGTTGGAAATGGATTATTTGTCCTTTGTTTTCGATATGCGGGCGATATGACTCTAATAATCCATGAACTATATCCGCCACATTTGTTTCTTCCGGACGGAATGTAATCTTTCCGGTTTCGAGCGCATTTACATCCAACAAGCTGGATATTAAGTGAGTTATATCGCTTGCTGCGTTTATAATTCGCTCGGCTGTTTTCTGCATGATTGGGTCATCTTTGGTGTGTTTGTACCTACGCACACCTTCCGCGGCAAGTTTAATACCTGCCACCAGATTTTTGACATCGTGTGTAACAATGCCAAGCAATTCATTTTTCTCGTTGTTGAGTTCCTGGAGTTGTTGGTTAGCATGCTCCAGCTCGTTATTCATCTGAGCAGTAATTTGCTGCTGTTGTTCTATATCGTGGTATGCCGAAGCAAGTGCTTCCGATTTTTCTTGTAAAGCGGTAATTGCATCGGCCAGTTCAACATTACGCAAGCGGTATATCTCGCGCTCTCGTGCAGTACGTTCTATATTAAAGCGGATTTCCATTACGGCAATCAGCTTTTGCTTATCACTTGCCAATATCTCGTTACGGATGCTTGCTGCTTTTTTGTAGAACAAGAACGCGTTTTCGTGTTCGCGTAACGATTCAAGCGACCGCGATGCACATTCGTACAATGTTGCTTCCTCGTTCAGCGCGCGGATTTGTTGGGCTAATTCGATGCCCTGCTTGTAATAGCGTAATGCTCGTTTATGGTCGCGTTTGGAGTGATATATATCACCTATATACCGTAAAGCTTCTAACTCACCAAGTTTATCGCCAATGCCACGCATTATTTTTAATGCGGTTGCAAAGTAAGATAATGCAGTAGCGGTTTCTCCTTGAGCGGCGTAAATACGCCCCATGCTGGTGATTGTTGCGGCAACATTTTGTTGGTCGTCTAATGTTTTTGCCGTAGAAAGTGCTTCGCTTTGATACTCTAATGCTTTTTCGAACTGAGAAAGCTGACCGTACATGTGCCCTATGTTGCACAGTGTTTTAGAAATATCAAAAAGGTTTTTACCATCTCGGAACCACGATAATGCCTGTTGCAGGTATTGCAATGCAGTTTCTGTATGCCCCAACCGGAAATAAATACCACCAATATTATTGGCAGTGATGGCAATCCCATATTTATCGTTGATTTCTTCCTGTAACTCTAATGCACGTAACAAGTGCTCCAGTGCAATATCATACTGCCCAATTGCCTGATATGTATTAGAGATATTGGAAAGAACAGATGCTGTACCCTGTGTGTCCCCTTGCTCTTCGCGGATGGTAAGCGCGTTACTCAAATTCTCCAACGCTTTATCGTAACGCCCCAAGCGGAAAAGAATTCCCGCCAATATCATACACAAACTAGCCTCGTGGGTTTTATCTCCCATCGAGGTGTACACGTGTAATGCTTCCGAAATTTCAGTTAAAGCTTCTTCATACTGAGATAAATTATATCGGGCTAAGCCGGCATTATTCAATGCCTCTGCCATACCTTTAGTATAAACAATATCTTTAGCATAATCAATTGCGCGCTGTGCTAAAGAAAGGGCTAGTGTAGGTTGGACATTACGCTTCTTACTCGCCTCGGAGTTTAAAATATCCACACGGGAACGGTCATCGGCTGCCTGGTTTAAAAGCAACTCAACCGCTTCGTCTGATACAGGTTGCCCTGTCATCACCGTAAGAAGCATAATGAAATAAAGTCGTTGGGAAACCGAGAAGTTTGTAGAAACAGAGTTGCTGCATTCCGTTTCGTGTTAGCACTGGGTGCGAAGATAGTATTTCAACATCATCTATCCAAATCAAGTTTTCCTCCTACCGTGTTGAAAAGTATAATGATACAGCGATAACAGTACAGCTTGGAATCGTTTTTTTTCTTGTTGCATCATACTGCCCAAGTACTACTATTCATCTTTAATAAAAGGAAATCATGTTAGAGTTTTTTAAAAAATTACTTGGCGGAAACGAAGCCGAAATGGAACAAATCAGAACAGTGATTGCTAATGGTGCTGTAATAATAGATGTACGTACACAAGGTGAGTTTCGCCGTGGCAATATCAATGGTTCTAAAAATATACCCGTAGATGACATTGGTTCTAATGTTAAAAAGATTGAGGCAATGAAAAAGCCCATCGTTTTATGCTGCGCTTCCGGAATGCGTAGTGCACGTGCCGCATCAATACTAAAAGCAAACGGAATTGCCGATGTGTACGATGCAGGCAGTTGGGTTAATCTTCAATAATACTACACACACAATGCAAACCATTACATCCATACTACAAAACAACAAATTTACGGTTGCCGGAGTAGCAATTGGGGCTTTAGCTGGGTACTTGTACTGGAGCCAAATTGGTTGCGCTACAGGAACGTGTGCAATAACATCCGTTTGGTACAGAAGCACTGTTTACTTTGCTGTTATGGGTGGTTTATTTGGTAGCATTCTACGTCCGACCGTGCAAAAGGAGGGATAACAGTATGCGAAAAACATTTTCCGAACTCATCAACTCCCGTCAGCCGGTATTGGCAGATTTTTATGCCGATTGGTGTATGCCTTGTAAAACAATGTCACCAATATTAAAAGATGTAGCACAGCAACTAAAAGATAAAGCGGTTATAATTAAAATAGATGTTGATTCACCAAAAAATGCCGCCGTTGTTTCGCGTTACGGAATCACCAGCATACCAACACTAATGCTTTTTAAAGATGGCAAAAATGTTTGGCAACAATCCGGCGTAACATCAGCAACCGATTTACAACAGGTTATTCAGCGCTACGCAGAATAACTACAGATACAAAGCAGGTTTCTTTCAACCTGCACAATTTTATTATATACTTTCATCACAACTCACATTTCAACACTATGGATTCACATTATTATCATGTTGACGTAACGTGGGACTCCGACCGTAAAGGAACTCTCACATCACCGGAACTACCACAAGCAATACAAGTAGCAACACCTCCGGAATTCCCCAAAGGTATGCCCGGCATTTGGTCGCCAGAACATTACTTTACAGCAGCTGTCAGTAGCTGTTTAATGACAACATTTCTGGCAATTGCCGAAGCAAGCAACCTGGAGTTTGTAAGTTTTAACTGTGCCTCAAAAGGAAAGCTCGAAAAGATAGAAGGTAAGTTTTTAATGTCGGAAGTTTTGTTAGAGCCAATGCTTATACTAAAAAACGAAACCGACATGGCAAAAGCAGAACGCATTCTGGAAAAATCAGAAAAGGCATGTTTAATATCGAACTCTATCAAATCCACAGTTAGCATGAAACCAACAATAGCAGTAGCTGCGTTGGTATAACACAAAAAGAACACATTACACAATAGCATCTTGTAGCAACCCCATGCAAGGTGCTATTGTTTTTTAGTAAACTGCGCCGAGTGTTTATCTAAATACTCCTGTGCATCTTCTACGCTAAGACTTGTTTCGTCGGCAATCATCTGTGCCGAAACAACCGGATGCAGTAACATCAACGCGCCAATTACCTCACCTACTCTTTTATCCTGATTCTTCTTATCAACATAACTGCTTGCAAACACCACAGCCGAAACAATAGTATGCACCCCTGCAAGCATAAAGGCGGTATATCTATCTAAAAAAGTTCGTGCATCTTCAAAGCCAACAATACCAAAAAATATATAAAGCAACCCGAATATCCCCGAGAAAATCCCAATCAAATATTTAATTCTATACATAACTCGTACTTGGTAATAAAAAGGCAGAGCAAAATTACACCAACACAACCAATTAGTTGTTCACGGTATTTGTTTTTGCTATCGCGTGACCGCACCAAACGTTGAATTTATCACATCCTTAGCATTGCGGAAAATTATGGCGAGTACGTAAACAGCGGTTATCGTGAATATGTTATCATAAGCGTAGTAAGTAAATATTAATCGAAATTAAATAGAGGTCTACAATGCGGTGCAAATTCTTTCAAGTAGCTTTCCATTTTACGAAACTCTCTTTCTCTGTTTAATTTTTTGTATGCTATAGCTAAAGCCCATGCAATTTGTATTTTAAGTATAAAGAAGGAATTAGAATATCTTTTCTCTAACTGAAGAATAAGCGTATCATCAAAATTACCATTTAGTATTTCTCCAATCTCAATGTATGTAGAATATGCATTCTCAGCAGTTGATCGTCCCGGCCATTTTTTATTGGTACGAGACAATTCCTTTGCTTGTTTTGATAACTCAAGAGACATCAAAATATCTCTTTTCTGAAGATAATTGTTAAGTGCTATTGCGTTTAACTGCATTGCTCTATACATGGGTACTTTATCAGACATATTATAAATACTCATTTCCTTATAAGCATCGTAAAAGTCACCATACAATGACATTACTATAGCTTTAGAGTATGATTTTAAAAATTTACCTTCAGGTAATGCAGAGGGCTTAATTGTTTTATCGTAATACCTAAGAATGTCATCTAATGATGAGATTCTAAACAATCGTTCAATCTTGACTTTCTTTGCTTGATAGATAATATAGTTTACGCCTATTATGAATACTGCAAGCATTATTGCCAGATAATTTTGTATTGGGATGAATACGAAGAATATAGCATATACTGTTAGTAATAAAAGAACTATTGCCACAACCCACAATTTCAGAAGATATTTATCATTCATAACATTTATAAACATTTGTACCGAAAGCACATCTTGACATAACCATCCGATACGTACTTGTCAACATCTCAACTATCGTGTCTCTAACTTACAACTTATTTGCTAATATTCTTTCACGAACAACAGGTGTTTGATGCACGCGGTACTTTCCCGCTGGTGAACGTGGGCGTATGCAATACGCCCCTACATTACTGTAAGGGCGTGGTGCGGTTTGCGATAGCAAAAAACTATTTCTTCCTATTTTCTATTTTATCAACTTGAATTCTACGCGGCGGTTTAGCTGGCGTCCTTCGGGGGTTGCGTTATCGGCAACGGGAACTGTTTTGCCGTAGCCCTTTGCCGTCATGCGGGTTTCGGGAATTCCTTTACTCTTTAGATAGTCAACTGCCGATTGTGCACGCTTTTGCGAGAGCGTGTTGTTGGATGCATCGCTGCCTACGTTATCGGTGTGCGCGCCTATTTCGATGCGGATGGTTTGGTACTCGTTCAGGAAGCTGAGAAGTTTGTTCATTTCCTCAAAACTTTCCGGACGTAAATCCCATTTACCGGTATCGAAGAACAAGTTTTTGAGTTTGAAGGTCATTCCTTTTTCTATTGCCGTTGCTATGGATGTTACCATTAAGTCCTGTGTTATTACACTTCCTTTTTTGGTGGTGCGCATATCAACATCGGCCGGTGTTGGGATGTACTCCTTTACGCTTGGTGTTAAGCGGTAGATGTTTCCTTCGGGTATTTCGATTGAGTACGCGCCGTTTGCATTTGTTTCAATTTCTTTTACCAATGCAAGTGTGGTTGCGTCTTCTATTTTAATCTTTGCCTGTTTTGGTGTTTTGTTTTCGTCCATTACAACTCCTTTCAGAATTGTTCTGGGTTGCTTTAAGGTGAAGTTTTGTGTGAGTGTATCAAACTTGTTTGTATTTGGTACTTGCACGGTTGCTTTTTCGGGAGAATGGTCGTCGGCCGATGCGGTTAACTCCAATCGTTTGCCTTTGGGTACTTCAAACTCGTACTCGCCCGATAGCGCATTTGTTTTATATGTTTGGCGAGACTTGCCATCTACAACGGCTTCGATGTTTGCAGCAAGGTTCCAGCCGCTTTCGCTTTGTACAACACCGCGTAAAATGGTTGTTGGTATAACTACCGGTGGTTTCTCTTTATAACTAATTTGATAGGTTGTTGTAATCTCGCCACTGATGTCATCGAGAATAGAATTAAATGGATTTTTAATACTGTATTCTTTACCAAGTGTAAGACGCGTAGTAAAACCTGCGTTGTGGTTATCGGGGTTTATCACGCCATATAAATGAACTCCTTTGTTCCATAGTTTTTCAGTTACGTCTTTTTCGGAGTAATCGGTGTTGTCCTGATAACTACAGTCGTCGGTTATTAAGATGGCTATTTTCTCAGCACTATCGCGGTAAGGAATGGTTGCTGCATGGGCAATCGCTTCGGATGTTATCTCATCGTATCCCGTTGCGGCTGCTTGTGCAAAAAACGTATTAAATTCGTTTAGGTTTGTTGTTGGAGCTAGTGTTGCAAACACGTCCTCTTTGTATAATATCGAACCAATGCGGTAATCAATGTTTCTATTAGCAAGCGAACGTGCAAAGTTCTGAACGTTTGTACGTACCGAAGCGATTTGCGTACCCATACTACCGGAACAATCCATTAATATCATAAAGTCCGCTGCTACTTTTTTCTGTGATGCAACCTGAGAAAACTGTGTTACCTGTTGGTTGGTATCGGTTAATGTAAACGACTCTCTTTTTAATCCGCTTACGGTACGTCCGTTTGCGTCGCGCACACGGAAGATAACTGTAGTTTCAACTTGCGATTTTACAATGGTGTCTACAACAATGTCATAACCGGCAACCGAGCGTACTATACTTGTTTTACCACTACTAAATCCTGCCATAGTAGGTTTAACACCATAATACTTCTGGCCTATTATGGAATACAAGGAATCGTGATTAGGCGACATAGCGTGGAGCATTCCGTAAAAGTCCCTGTAATCACTGCCTGCCATCTGCATTTTATTCATTAACTGCGATGGGGGATCTACACTAAGTTTGTCTAACCATTTACACGCCGTTGGGCGGCAGACGGCATCGCGCCGTGAGCCATACGAAGAACCGGTAGTTCTGCCGGACCTAAGCGCAGCGGCATATACAGGCAATTCGGAATTATCGTCATCCTGATAACGAAGTAATAATACGCCATCGGCATTTCCGGTTTTAGGAGAGTTGTATAATTCGCCAAGAGTATAACCATCAAACTTTAATTCAACTCCAATTCTGTACGATTCACGTTGCGGAATTGTCATAGCAGAAACAGTAAGGAAATCCAACGGAACCAAACTAATACCTGCCTGATATAACATGTCGTCTTTAAACACTCCTGTTTTAGTTGCAATATCAACCGAGCCATGCAACGATGCCCACGAAACAGGTGTAAATGCCGCCGCTACGCTTCCTACATAAATATCCGATTGTTGGGTGTACATATTGTTTACCCCTGCGGAAAGCCATACCATGTTGTAGGGGGAATAAATAACTGAGACATTTGCCCGCAAGTTATCCGACACTTTTAACGAGTCAACCATGCGATACATTCCGCTTACGCCCAGTAACATTGTACGGGATTTATTTAATGTAAATCCTAAACCTCCCATATAAGCAGTTGGCGAGGTACTATCTTGTTTTGCAGAATATCCAAAACCAACAGGACCTAACTTTGCAAACAAATGCAACCGAGATGTAGAGTTATCGCTCACATCTTTACCATGTTCCAGCGCACCAAGAATATCATACCCGCCGGAGTTTAACCCAAGCAAAGCAGGATTCCACGCCGTAGCTGAGGCATCGTTAATAAAGCCTAACCTACGGTTAGTAAATGTAGGTGGTTGGAATTGAACTTGAGCAAAGGTAGTAACCGATACAATACAACCTATTATTATGAGTATTGAATACTTCATAACTGATACCCCTGATATTTGGTAATTGCGTTAATTAATCGTTACAAAGATATGGAGAGAACTGCCATAGTATATTACTACCTTTCTACTACCTACTAAAGTAGAAGTTTAGCCAAGCATAGCAGATATTTCTACACGTACACGCTCAACAAGCTCTTTTTCTTCTTGCCGTGTAAACTCTTTCCCGGCAACATTAATGGGTTTACCGTATCTAACCGTAATTGTTCCCGGGTTAAAACGAGCAGAGTTTGTTGGTAACACATCACGTGAACCTGCAATAGCAACGGGAACAATTGGTTTCCCCGATTTGATTGCCATTACAAATGCACCGCGTTTAAACGGTTGAAGATTTCCATCTTTCGTTCGTGTACCTTCGGCAAATACCGATACAGAAGCAGGGTGGCGTTGGATATCGGCTACAGTTTCATCTATACTGCTCATTGCATCACGTGCATCGGTGCGTGTAACAGGAACAAACGTAGAATATTTTAATGCCCAACCCATAAACGGAACCTTTTGCAGCTCCCGTTTATACATAATACGTACATCGCACGGCGAAGCAACAATAATAGCAGGAATATCAAACTGAGAAGCATGGTTGCTTATCAAAATATAGGTCTCGTTGTTCCTGATATTTTCCGCACCTTCAACTTGAAGTCGCACACCGGCAACAGATAATAAAAACGAGCACCATTTTTTAGTATAACGATACGTTACCTGCGCATTGCCCGATACAAACCTGTGCAGTAGAAAAGCAATGGCATACAGCATTGTACCAACAAGTAACACTGTTGTTCGTGCGTAGTATTCAATTGCCGAGTATTGTTTCATTAACGGTGCTTTTTATTGCAAGCTACAAATAAACACTATCAGTACGAAAAATTAGCTAAAGATATTTACAGTGTTTAACCAGTACTATAGAATTGTTTCCCACATCTGCCGAAGTGACCCATACTGCGCCGTCACCCGGGCGGAGCCAACTGTTACAGCATCGCAAAGAGGTCAGATATTCTTGATATGTTCACGCAAAGAACGCAAAAGTACAACATAACGAACGCAACGTTCATCATTGCGAACCTTTATGCGAACCCTTGCGCACTTTGCGAGTAATCACCTGTATTAATTCGTGTTATTCGTAGTCACCCCACAACACGATAACCATTTTTTTGTAGTTGCGGTTCTTTCCCGCAAAGTATTGGTTTGTGGTGTGTGCCGTTTGGTGCGGTCTGGCGATAGCAACAACAAATAAATTAGTGTAATATTTTATCATGAAGATAATTTCGGATAATTTTGTATGATTTTATTTCATTCACCAATAAAAACAACGATATGTCACGAATTACTAAACGCAGTTGGGCAGAACCGTATAAGATTAAAATGGTTGAGCCATTACGTAAAACAACCCGAGAATACCGCCAAAACGCCATGCGCGAAGCAGGATACAATACGTTCCTTCTTCATTCCGATGATGTGTATATTGATTTGCTTACTGATAGCGGCACAAGTGCCATGAGCGATTACCAATGGGCCGGAATGATGATGGGCGATGAAGCGTATTCGGGCTCGCGTAACTTTTACAATCTGGAAGACAATGTTCAGAAATACTACGGATATAAATACCTGATTCCCACACACCAAGGGCGCGGTGCAGAACATTTGATTTCACGTATCCTTATTAAACCGGGGCATTTTGTTCCGGGCAATATGTATTTTACCACAACACGGTTGCATCAGGAACTTGCAGGTGGTCAGTTTGTTGATATTATTATTGATGAGGCGCACGACCCTACTTCGCTACTTCCGTTTAAAGGCAATGTTGACCTGAATAAACTCGAAGACATTATTGCAAAAGTTGGTGCCGATAAAATTCCGTACGTAAGTGTTGCCGCAACGGTAAACATGGCGGGCGGACAGCCAATCTCTATGCAAAACCTGCGTGATGTACGTGCGCTATGTTCCAAACACGGGATAAAAGTGATTTTAGATGCCACACGTGCTGTAGAGAACGCCTACTTTATTCAGCAACGAGAAGACGGTTACGCTAACAAAACAACAGCCGAGATATTACACGAAATGTGCTCGTACACCGATGGCTGTACCATGAGCGGTAAAAAAGATTTACTGGTAAATATTGGCGGCTTCCTTGCCATTAACGATAAAGATGTGTACGATGAAGCACGCTCGCTGGTGGTGGTGTACGAGGGCATGCACACCTACGGCGGTTTAGCCGGACGCGACATGGAAGCAATGGCACGCGGAATAGAAGAAGCAGTTCAGGACGACCACATTAAAGCACGTGTTGGGCAAGTAGAGTATCTTGGCAACCGTTTGCAAGAATATGGAGTTCCTATTGTGTTACCAATTGGCGGGCATGCAGTATACTTAGATGCAAAGCAGTTTTACCCACACGTTTCGCAAGATAATTTTCCTGCCCAAACATTAGCGGCAGAGTTATACATCGATTCCGGCATACGCAGTATGGAGCGCGGCATTGTAAGTGCGGGCCGCGATGCCGCAACAGGCAAACACCGCTATCCAAAACTCGAACTTGTTCGGCTTACAATTCCGCGGCGGGTGTACACGCAAGCACACATGGACGTAACCGTGGAATCGGTTGTTAGTGTGTACGACGAGCGTGAAAAAGTAAAGGGTTTAGATATGACATTCGAGCCAAAGTATTTGCGGTTCTTCCAGGCGCGGTTTAACCCGGTGGAATAGTACCATACCTAACATTATCTTTTTTTGCTAACGCAGGACGGCACCGAGCCTCCTGCGTTTTTTTTATTGCCATCACATTGCCAGAAGTAAACTCAACAAATATAGTAAGGGTGGGTTCGCACAGGGTTGGCGCGCTGAACGGTTTGAGATAGTGTGAGAGGAACAAAAAAAATACCCTGCTTACAATACTGCAAACAGGGTATTAAAAACAGAGCTGGTAAAACTATAAACGTTTTAACTCATCAACTGCCCATGCACCCATCTCTACAATCTCCGGATTATTGTGGCGGGCAAACTCGTAGGGGTATCCCCAGTACAACAGTTTGCCACCTTTATAGGCAGCAAAGTAATCGGCTTTATAATTACCAACCACAATTTGAAACACCTGTACCTCTAAATTCTTCGAAGCATTTACAAGTGTCTCGCGCGGTCCCTTTGAAACCTGATTAAGTACTTCCGTTGGTGCCATACCTTTTTGCAAGGTATTTGCGTCGGCAAGTGTAAACACGGCACACGATTGTGTAAAGAAAACAACGGAAACAGATGCCAGAAGTATGATAAATTTTTTCATTATGTTACTTGGTATAAATGGAGTAATATTCTTTATAGATTAACGGCGCAAGTTCGCTGATTGGGCTTTCATCGCTTTTACTAAAGTCGTTCATAAATCCCCAATACACTAAACGTTTCTCATAATAAAGACATATCATTGGCGATGCTGATGAATGTGTTGTCGTAGTTGTATAAGTAACCCCACCCGGACCATACGAAGAACTGGACGTTGTGTATTGCGATGTTTGCAACATATATGTTTCCACATTATAAGATTTATCGCCCGATGTAACCTTAAACATATCTTTGGGATTCATATCTAACATCTTGGAAACATCCTCGGGCGACATTCCCTTGTGTATGGGTTTCATTTCGTCGAACGATGCCATATTTTTAGCACACGATTGCAACATTACAATCATAACCAAGGCACTAAGTATTGATATTATCTTATTCATACCGTAACTAATCTGGTTAGTAAACCTATTTTTTCGTAACCATCATCTCTGCTTTTTCAATTGGATTATCCCGTTCGTCGCGCGGTAAGTTCACAATTTTATCTGCCACTTCCATCCCACGCACAACCTGACCGTACACGGTATATTTATTATCCAAACTGGATGCATCATCTACACAAATAAAAAACTGCGATGTAGCACTATTGGGGTCGTTAGAACGCGCAGCCGATACAATACCACGTTTGTGTGGTGTAGAGTTAAACTCAGCCGGAACTTTAGTTTGTCCGGGGTCGCCAAAACCCCATGTGTTTTTAGGTTTCGACTTACTGTTTGGGTCACCACCTTGAATAACAAAACCGGGAATTACACGGTGAAAAGCGGTTCCATTATAAAACCCAACACTAACTAAGCTATCAAAATTGCGTACATGTTTAGGGGCAAGATCTTTAAACAACTCTATCTCTATTTCACCAATACTCTCTCCACCAACCTTAACACTTATTACATAATGTGGGTTATTATTTTTAGCGGCGGCCGCTGTTGAACCGACAGATGTTGTTTCTGTTTTAGATGAACCGCACGATGCAAGGAAGCCTACGGCTATACAAAGTGCAATAAAATATTTCATGCTTACTTATCCCCTTTAATGGTTTTTGTTGCGGGCTTCGCTTTTTGTTTTGCTGCACTTCCGGCTACATTAATTTTCTCAATGGTCATTGATACTTTTTCGTTCGGGCGGTCTTGAGAGTTACGCGGTGTGTTTACAATCATATCGGCAACTTCCATTCCGCTTAACACCTGACCGTATATGCTATACTGATTATCCAACCAAGGTGAATCGGCTACACACAAAAAGAACTGCGATGTTGCACTGTTAGGGTCGTTTGTACGAGCTGCCGAAATAATACCGCGTTTGTGTGGCAATTTACTGAACTCCGCCGGTACACGTGTTTGCGATGGATCTCCGGTACCCCACAAATTGATTTTAGAATCATCTTTTGTATTTGGGTCGCCACCCTGAATCATAAAGTTTGGAATAACACGGTGGAAAGCTGTACCATTATAAAAACCAGCACTTACCAAACTATCAAAGTTATGTGCGTGTTTCGGCGCAATATCAGGGAACAACTCAATAACAATATCGCCAAGGTGTTTGCCCGATTGCGTAACCGAAATTTTATACTGCGGACGCTTAACGCCCGATGTGTTAGGCACAGTTGGTTGTGCTGAACTTTCCATCATAAATCCAATCATCAAAAGTGTAACAAATAATAACGTTTTCAAAGTAACCTCCAAAAATATATAATACTATTAATTAATTTCAATTGTATGCTAACGCAAACCGCACCAAACAGCGGTATACCTCCAACTCTTCATCTGCGGGAAAGAACCATTGCGCCTTCTCAAACGTACATCGTGAACAAGTTGTTCTTAGTTCGGTCAGACGCTTCACCAACCTCCTAAGAAATTACTTCACTTCCTTAAGTTCAATCGTAACAATCTTCACCGGATGTTTTGGTGTTTGCCCGGTTCCATCGTTTTCATCGGGCTCACCTTTTTCAATAGTATGGATAGTATTCATACCATCAAGTACTTTCCCAAAGATGCTGAACATCGGGCGTAAATGGGTAGCTTTATCCAAACAAATAAAAAACTGACTTGACCCAGTATTGGGCTTTAACTCTGTTGCCATGGCTACAGTTCCAAGTTTATACCCTTCCATCATAGCTACCGATGTTGTGTCCACTTCATCGGGTAACGGTTTGCCATTAAAAGTGTCGCCACCATTTCCCCACTGAGCTTTTTTTGTAGTATCTCTTGTTAATGGGTCGCCGGCTTGTAACACAAACCCTTTTGCTACCCGGTGGAAGAGAATTCCATCGTAATACTTGCGCTTACAAAGTTCTGTAAAGTTACGTACTGTTATTGGGGCGTTTTTCCCAAACAAACCAATGGTAATATTCCCAACCGAAGTTTTCATTATAGCTATATGAGTAACAGCGGCAGTATCAAAACTCATGCTATCGGCCATCATGGTAGAATCACGGTGTGCCGATTGTTGTGCCTGCGGTGGTTGTAGCTCTATAAGGTGTTGTTCCTGAACTTTAGAGTCCGAACAACTGCTTACAACAACACAGTACAATACTGCAATTGGCAGTATATAATAACTGATTTTACTGTACTGTCTGGAATACATAAACGCCTTAATCTTCCAGTAAGCTTTTAACAACACCAACTGTAACACGAACATTCTTTACACCATTAGCAGGATTAACTGCTTCACCTTGTTGATACGAAATACGTAAATCAGCATTTTTAACATCGGTAAAATATTGCTTTAATGCCGCAACACGTGCATCGTAAATGGCATTGTTAATACCTGTGGGTGGTGGCGGTTCTACAGGTGCTACAACTTCCGGAACCGGAGCACCTTTTTTACCTTTAGCGGGTTTCTTTGCAGGTTTTGTTTCTTTTTTAGGAGCTGGTGGCGGTGGCGGAAAATTCTCCTGCCCCACCGTAACAACAACGCGCAAATCTCTGTTGCCACGTAATGCTTCAATCACTTCTGCCAAGGCATGTTGGGCAGATGCAAGTACTGCCGATTGACCGCCATCAAACGCCGATACATTCGCCATTTCATCACCCTGAATAATGGTGCGTACTTTATAGTCGTGGCGTTCTTCGCGGTATTTTTGTGTTGCGGGTAAATCAAGTGTTTCGGTCTTCTTAAACACTGCAAAACTTTTGAATGTGAGTGTGTACACATCTCCCGATGGCAATGGTTGTAAATACTCACCCGATTTACTGTTTACTTTTACTGTAAATTTCTTCCCGGTATTTTGCCCAACAACTTCCATATCCATTTCTTTACCAATGGGTTTTCCTGTAACTTCATCGGTAAC
Organism: Bacteroidota bacterium; assembly: GCA_019695345.1. Lineage (GTDB taxonomy): Bacteria > Bacteroidota > Ignavibacteria > Kapaibacteriales > NICIL-2 > JAIBAE01. Next base: position 31,460 of record JAIBAE010000003.1, read on the forward strand.
AAATCCTTTAATGTTAATCGAAGCGTTCTGAGCAAATGCCGTAGTTGCCAGTACGGCAACCGCAATGCAATACAATAATGCTCTCATCATAATTCCTCTACGTTTATTGTTGTAAGAATGATTGAATTCCGTTTTTACAATCGTCGGTCATGCGGGTTATGGCATTCATCGATGCGGCATACCGTAAGCCGGCATCTAAATCCATTCCGTGTAAGTTCTCCAGCATTTTTTTGGTAAGTGCCACCGACGACGAACTATTGTTAGAAAGTGTTTCTGCTACCGATTGTACTTTATCTGTTAACTGGTCATCATCAACAGCATGGGTAATAAGCCCAATTCGTTCAGCTTCTTCTGCCGAGATATTTTCTGCGCTTAGTAACAACCTCCGGGTTTGGGTATCACCTATTTTCCGTAATAAATATACACTTACTACGGCTGGGATAAATCCAATCTTTACTTCCGAATACCCAAACAACGCCTTTGTTCTTCCGGCTATTACAAAATCACATACTGTTGCCAAACCACAACCACCGGCAATGGCCGCACCATGTACTTTTGCAATAGTAGGTTTAGGACATGTATAAATAGTATGGAATGTTTGCTGAAGATGTGTTGAATCTGCAAGATTCTCCATGACAGAGAATTGGCTTACTTGCTGTAAGTACCCAAGGTCTGCACCGGCACAGAATGCTTTACCGTTTGCTTCAAGAATTATAACTCTAACTTCCGGGTTTGCGCCAAGTTCTTCAAAGGTTGAACGCAGCTCGGTGAGTAGCTGTGAGTTTAGTGCATTGCGTTTTTCCGGACGGTTAAGCGTAACCGTTGCTATACCATTGTGAATGGCAAGTTGTAATGTGTCCATTAGAATAGAATAATACCAACATGTTTTAGCGGAGAACCACCAGTGGCATTGTAACGGTTTCACCACCGGCTGTAATCACAACGGCGTAAGTACCCGATTGCAGTTCGGAGGTTGACAATCTGTAGATTGTGTTTCCGTTCACTTGAATAGTCTCACAATCTGCCATCTGATTTCCAAGCAACGAATATACGATAACCTTTGCAACTGAAGCAGAGGAATGAATGGTTATATCTACAATATCCTTTGCCGGCACCGGTGCAATTTCCACCGATAGCGATTCAGAGCCGTTTTGTGGCTCGGATACAGCAGAAAGCGATGGATTTAGAATCGTACGTAAACGCCCATAGAGTGCGTGGGCGGTACTGTCGGCACCAAATACGGTAGTAAACTCGCGTGTATCGTTTGGTTGCCACGGGCCTAAAAACTTCATCCCCGATACACAACTAATGTCGCCCACGCCGTTCCACATCATGGTTGTACCGCTATTTAGCGTTTGCATTTTGAAATCGTTGGTAAACCCAGCGCCATCGTAGGTTGGAAGATTTTCTAACCCTGCTGCTTGTGCCTGTGCCGCAAGTGTTGGGGTGTAAGAAAGCACACCAACATGGGGATAATCGCCTGTCTTACGCTCTGCTAAAAGCGCGGCTGCATGCCCTTCGTAATTATCAGGGATTACCTCGCTCATAAATCGGATGGTGTTACTATCGGCATATTCTCCTATATCAAAATCAAAGAAGTATCCCAATGCTACATCGTTCAACACTTTGCCCGATGTGTTTTTTGCCGTAGTAATAATTTTTACAAACGGGTTGTTATCCTGCGGTGGAACCACCCGTTGCGATATTTCTAAGCCAATACGTAACGAGTCCAGTGCACGGGAATCATTGATAATTCCTACCGTTGGGTCTGTGCCGTAAAATGGCTTTACAGTTTCAAAGTCATCTTTATAATTTGGGTAGTTAGTACGCACGGTACTTACAACCCTGTTACTTGGTTGTTCGGTTGCTATTAAGCCGCCTTCAAATAACGTATTACAATAATCTTTGTAAATGTACCCCACGCCACCTGTTCCATTTACAGGCGAATCAAAGCCAACACGTCCGCGGTCGGAAAGTGAGAACGAAACAATATTATTACGCCAGGTTGTGAACTGCGGAAAAGGCGTGAATGGTATCAGGCAGAAATCGGTATAAGGTTGGTTGGTTTCGCCTGTTCCTTGCATGTCAATTCTGAAGAACAACTTAGCTCTGCTTTGTTTAAGGACTCTGAATTTAAAACTACTTATTGTAACAATGCTATCTGTTGCTACTGATGTTGCTGTAGCAACGGAATCTATTATTTGTATTACGTTGGCAGTGTCTTCGGCAGTTGATAACACAAAACGGATGTTACGACCCAAGCCAAGGTGATTTTTAAACCGCACCGAGAAACTTACGGTATCGTTAGGAATTACCCTGGAAACTGCTGCATTGTTAATACTGTACTCCCAATCTTCGGGAACTAACGAGGGATGTGAGAACGGGTCGATGGAAACAGCTTTGTACACGTTAATCCGTCCCGGTATCATGCGAGTATATTTTGTTTGCAGAACATTTTCTTTTTCAATGTTATCGGTACTTAAACGCACGTGCTCGGAAGCTTGTTCGGCAGTGAGTTGTGGAAAGCGACCACGTACTAATGCCACGGCACCTGTAACAATTGGTGCAGCACCCGATGTACAGCAGAACTTTAAGTACCAACCTTCGTCGGCTGTTGTAAATGCCTGATTTCCCGGAGCAAAAATATCCATGTGCGAACCAAAGCTCGACATCGGGGCAATGGTATCGGTGGGTTCGCATACACCAACGCCAAGTACACCTTTATAGGCCGATGGATAAAACGCCGATGAATTACCATTATTACCGGCGGCACCAACAACCGATACACCTTTTGCCAACGCGTAATCAATAATTGATTGCTGAATACACGAATACGCCCCGCCTCCCCAACTCATATTAATAACCTTAATGTTGTTTTCGGCGGCATACATAATTGATTGATAACCGTACAAAATGCCGTTGTAATTATTGGGCATTGTTTTCATGGGAACAAACCGCGAACGGAATCCAATTCCGGCCACACCTTTTTTATTATTTACTGTAGCACTTGCAATACCTGCTACCCCTGTACCGTGACCGTTAAGTGTATTACGGGTATTACCCGGCTTAGTGCTATCATCGGCAAAGGCAAAGTTTACGCCGTTCCAATCATCAACATACCCATTCCCGTCATCATCAATTCCGTTATCGGGAATTTCGTTTGGGTTATGATATAATGTGCCTTCGTAGTCTTCGTGTGTTTGTAAAATTCCACTGTCGCTAATTCCAATCAAAACGTTTGTATCGCCCTGAAACACATCCCACGCTTCGTACACTTGCAGTTTGGTCATCATCAGGTCTTGGTACATTATCGAGTCATCATTTGGGATAAACTTTCCCGTTACCTGTTGCACATACACCGGTTCTGCGTGTTCAATAGCATTACACATCCGGCGGAGTTTCTCGCAGAACATGTTTGTATTTTGTACGTTTCTGGTAATCAACATATACGTACGTTCAAGTTCATCGGTAGCACGTTGCAACTTGATAGCATTGTTGATAGTTAAGGTTGCCTGCATTGGTTGAACCTTACGTTGCAGTAAAGGAATTGCCGTTTTGATATTCACAAACGCCGGAATAGTTTCCAATGCTTGCAAAGTTGCCCCTTTATGAAGCCGCACATATACTACATTAGGAAGCACCGTGTGCTGTTCCAATTGGGCAGTTGCCCCTAAACTCAACAACACAAAAAACAGGAGAATAAAAACAGTTTTATAGCTGCGAACCATAATTGCTTACCTAAAGTAAAGTGAATCTTGCTTATGCAGTAAAAAAGGAAAATACAAATCGTTTCTGTATCGTGCTTCATATTATTCTGCTATCGCCCGACCGCGCCAAACGTTTGATACAATTTCACACCTTTACTTTGCGGAAAAGAAACACAACTTCCAAACACCGTTGTTCGTGGATGGTTTGTGTGGTATGTTTGTAGGTAAGATAATTAATGTAACCGAAGTCGAATCGGGCGGGAGTTAAATGATGTGCCCCCTGACACTATACCAATCGGTAGGACACCTTTCGTAGACTCAAGAAGTCCAACCGGAACGTAATTAACTAATTTTTAGCATGAAGAAATTAGATGTTTCTCTTACTATAACAATGTAACACTTACCTCTACAGGATTCTCAAAATGAAATTTATACAGATACTCTGTTTTACACTTTTGACAACCTACGCATATGGACAGACCTTATCAAATGAGGTGGATAGCATTTATAACTTTAAACCGAGTAAAATAACTGAAAACGAAAAGAGACGTATAGGTACTGTATTAGATAAGTTTTGGGAAAAAGTAAAAAATGATACGACGCGTTTTTTACAGCAACTTAGGGCTGAGCTACAAACCAATAAACATAAGCCATTCTTTTATTACGATGGTAGTAGCTTGCTATTATCGCTTACAAACAGTATAGCTGATAAGGAACTTGCAATTGAAGCAATTGCTAAATGCGACGTAGATGACATTAGTCGGGAAATTTATGTTAAAACGTTGAACCGTCTTGCGAACGAAGGTTTCAATGTAACGAAACCTTCCATTAAAATTTTATATGAAGATAACTTTTCATTTTTCATCCCTCAACATGCAATGACTTTTAATCAAGGATACTGCTTAACATATTTACTGTTGCCTCAGAAAAATGTAAACTATGTTGACACCTTGATTAAAATTTTTGCATCTGTGAAACCCGAAGCTCAAGAATCAATCATTACTACACTTTGGTTTGATTGCACGTGCAAAGGTGACCAATTTCTCAATTCCATCTATGCAGACACCAAAATAGATAAATCAGTTAGAGAATATGCAAAGAAAATTATGGGATACAAACTAAGAGAACATCAACAAGAATATGTCAATGCAATGAGTAAAGATCAACTAGACAGTCTGAGAAAAGAAGTCCTCACCTTGTTTAGTGATGAAGCTATTGGGTTATTAGACCTGACAACACGAGCAAGAAGAAAGGAAAACAAATGCCCTTAATAACATCAATGTAACTCTTAGCTGTAACAAAAAAATGAATAATCCAAAAACTTCCTCTATAAACAAGTTAACACCAATGCAATGAAGACAACAACAATAATATTATTGCTACTAACAATCTTGACAAATTCCTATGGACAAGACGGGTCAGATATTAGATATTTTAAAGTTCAAGGGGTAGACAGCACTTTAATTGGACAAGATGTTCATTTTGACTTTCTCAATCGTTCTTTTGGCGGGCGGACAATTGATACCATTATAATAAATATTGACAACAGACCAATAAAGTTTGTGGAAATAAGAAAGGACGATGGATTTAACAATTGGTTTTCTCAACAGAGCCTTCAATCTACCAATAAAATTGACGGACTGACAATCAGAATTTCAAAGTTCAAACTCGACAGCATTACTTCTACATCATTCCAGGTTACAATATATGTTGACTTTTATGGCACCGACAATAAATTACTTGCAGACAAATCCCGACAAATTGAATATTCGTTTGACAAAAAAGAAATTACTGAAGTACTTGTAAAATCAACACAACGATAAAGTGATCGCTGACCTTCCGATAAGATGCACTGGTGCTAACACGGGTAGCTGTTGCACAACTACTAAGTTTTTACGTTGACTGTATAGAGTGCTGTAGTATTATAGTTTTTGTGTAGTGTGTTATGGCACATAACACAGGTAAAAGTACAAGAAACGGTTTTAGTTACGGCCGGACTTCTTGAGTCTGCGAAAGGCGTCCTGCCGATAGTGTAGTAGGGCGTGTCAGGAGACACTTCGTTTAACCCTTTATACAACATGAAAGACGTTAACTACACAATGTAAATAATGCAATACCCTCAACCGTCCTGCGGACACCTTCTCCCAATGGGAGAAGGAAGGGATGAGGGAACAACTCTCACAACAATTTTCCACACCCAGCACGATACCCACTCTCTCTTTCTCGCGCTTCTTTCCCGCAAGGTAAGACTGTTGGGACAGAAAATTTTCTGCCCGTACACAAACGTTTGGTGCGGCAATGCGCAAGCAGAAAAATATATTTGAACCTTTTACTACCTTACGTGTACAGTACCAGCGAAAGTACTTTCATGTTAACTTCGATTCCAAGAACAATACTACAATACACAACTATGAAACTACATGTTTATATTCTGATTCTTTGCGTTGCGCTTGTTACCGGCGGCTATGCACAACAAGCAGATGTTCCCCAACCTATTCCGCAATACGCACAAGATAACCGCGGACACAATTGGTATGTGCACCAGCTTGCGTTATGGGAAGCCGAGTGCGCTAAAACACCAACCAAAGAGGGCGCGTGGTACAACCGCTTTAAGGCACAACGGTATTCGTTTTTCGAGGACACTACCGTAACACAAAAACAACACGCCGAAACATTTACTAAACTGCTTGCCGATATGAAAAAGGCAATCCCCGATTCATGGGAATACCATCTTTCCGTATGGCGCAACGGTGGCAACAATACCGAGCTTTCCGAACACCTTGATCGTGCATACCAACTAAACCCAACCTTTGTAGAAATAATTGAAGAATTAGTTACCTTCTACGAAGTAAACATGAACCGCACCAAACGCGATGAGTTTATTAAACAGTGGTATGCGGCTAAATCGTTTTCGCCGTCGTTACTGGGCTACGCATATAATGCTTTAACAACTCTGGAGCCCAATGCAATACTTGTAACCTGTGGCGATAACGATACCTATCCGTTCTGGATGTTACAGGTTGCTAAAAACATTCGCCCCGATGTTGTAATCATGAACACAAGTTTGATGTGCCACCCAGAGTACCGCCCAAAGTTTCTGAAGTTGTATTCTATACAGGCAGATACCTCGTTACTGGGCGATGAACACATGGCTAAAACCTCGTACGAGCAATCGGTTCAGGAGTTTATTCGCTCGGTTGCACAAAGTAACAAACGTCCGTTTTATGTTTCCATAACGGTAGACCCCATGTTCAGCGAGTTAATAAAAGACGATTTGTACTTAACCGGTTTGGCAAACAAATATTCGCCCAAACGGTTCGATAACATTGCCGTACTAAAACGCAACTGGGAAGCAATGCACTTAGACTACCTAACACAAACATTCTACGAGGAAAACTACGGCTTTAACACTAAGTGGTTGCCGTTACTAAATATGAATTACATTCCGCTTACCGCATTATTGTATGAACACTACAAACTATCGGGCGACGAAACCAAAGCAGAACATATCAAAAACTTTGCGCTAACATTAGCAACAGCCGCACATCAGGAACAAAACACACAAGAGTACTTCGAATCCATTGCAAACAGCAGTACAACAACAACCAACACAACAACAACCGTTAGCACCAACACGCAACAACCCGATGCAACTTCGCCGCTAACACTTGCACCAAACCCTGCATCCACAACATTAACGCTAACATTACGTGGCATACAACAAGCCGAAATACACATAACCAACGTACAAGGCAAAGCAGTATATTCCACGCGCATGGACTCCACCGAACAAGCAGTAGATATATCGCAGTGGGCAAACGGCGTGTACACCGTACGCACAACAACTATAAACGGCACGTACAACACCATGTTTACTATTAACAGATAACTCGTGGTTCCCTACTGCACCGCAGTAACCGGAACAGCGCGCAAACCCGGTGCGAGCCGTACCTTCAGCGCCGCAAGTGATAGTGGAACTATTTAAGCATTTAGGCAAATGTTATGAAGAAAATATTAGTTCTTTAAAACGAAGATTGTCATTCCCGAAAACGCTGATTAAGCGTTTATCGGGAATCCAAAAATCTCTACATACGTAGTCTGGATGCCCGATTTGCTCGGGCATGACAGTTATTAAATATTTCTTGAGTAGCACATTTTATAAAACAACACAGCATGGGATTATTTGGAACATCATATCATCAGCTAACCGATGAGCAGTTGATGGAACTTGTGGGGCGGGGAAAATCCTCCGCCCTTAACGAGTTGTATGCACGCTATTCCAAACGATTGTTGTTTTACTTCCGCAGGATGTTGAACGGTGATATACACAAAGCCGAAGACTTCCTGCACGATGTATTCTTACGGGTAATTGAACGCCCGCATGTATTTGACGGCGCGCGTAGTTTTTCAACATGGATATTTTCGTGCGCACACAACGCATGTAAAAACGAATACCGTCGCTTACAAGTACGCAGCGAACACAACGCACCCGATGCCGATTACGAGTTCGACGAATTAGTACAAGCAGATGCCGATGCAATAGAACGTATAGACGGCGAAACATTCCGCACGATGCTAAACGCTACATTAGATGACGTTCACCCCGATAGCAAAACGATATTCCTTCTACGCTACGCCGAGGACTTCACACTCCCCGAAATAGCGGAAGTAACAGGAATTCCGTTGGGCACAGTTAAGTCGCGGTTGTTTTATCTTATTCGCCATGTTGCACAACAACTCAAAATGTTTGCACCAAACACCTGCAACAATTCAACAAGAACCTAAACCACAACTATTATGAACAACCAACACTCTCAACATACCATAGAAGAACTTGCAGCACGATGCACGTTTAACAACCTCACCCCACCCGAGCAAGAGTTTGTGTTAGAACAGTTGCAATCAGCCGAACGCTTCGATGAACTTCATGCTACTATCCGTTCATCTCGTGCTTCCTTCATTGCCGAAATGGAAAGCATACAACATTCAACAACTGCGCCTGCGGCATTGCACTCTGCATTACGCAACCAACGCAACTCAGGCACAACATTGTTATTACGCCCCATGCCGTTGTATCAAACATTGGTTGTTGCGGCAGCTTGTGTTGCATTTGTTATGGTTATCTACAAACCGCAAGCAAACACCATGGCACTTGCAACCCAACAGCCCGATACCGTGCGCACTATTGTATATCAGATATTTAACCGAGACTCACTTGCGGTACTACTTGCCGATAGCATAGAGAACGTTTTGGCAAAGCACATACATCAATCTGCACTTGCAACTGTTGCGCGAACCCGCACTAACAAACGGGATGAAGTTCCCCATATTCAGGAACAAGAATTATCGCCATCGGTTGCTGATAACCAATCGCCAAACCGCTATGTGGGCTTAGCAAACATGCCATCGGTATTAGAGCAAAAACGCGGTCGTACAGTAGCCGACGAGCCAAACCTTCATAAACTTACGTTTACTATGAATCGGTAATCGCAATTTTCTTGTTGTACGTTCTCATCCGCAATGTGTAGGTTTGCAGTTGCACAGCCGCATGGTGCGGTCACGCGATAGCAAAAAACAACAAGTAACTTTATGATAAAACGTATTCTGAAAATTACAGCGTGGAGCGTAGGCGGGTTAGTTGGATTTGTTGGGCTGTACATGGGCCTGGCGTATTTGCTATCGCGCATGAGTGTAGAGCGTGAACAAACAACTGAAGCAACTATTCCGGTGTACATAAAAACAAATGGTGTGCATACCGATATTGTTGTGCCTGTGCATACCGATGTAATTGATTGGAGTAAACAGATAACGTACGCTAATACAAAAGGGAAAGATACTACGGCTGAGTATCTGGGAATGGGATGGGGCGATAAAGGGTTTTACTTAGAAACACCAACGTGGGCAGACTTAACCGCCAAGACTGCATTTAAGGCAATGTTTGGGTTAAGCACAACAGCAATTCACGCTACGTTTCACAACACACTTACCGAAAACGACTCGTGCAAAAAAATACTGCTTAGTAAACAGCAATACATCCGTTTGGTTACGTACATCCGGAACGACCTGCAAACCGATTCAGCCGGGAATGTACGCAACATTGTTACCAATGCTAATTACGGTTTACACGATGCCTTCTACGAGGCACATGGTACGTACAGTTTATTCCACACCTGTAATACGTGGGCTAACAATGCGTTAAAATCGTGCGGACAAAAAGCATGTGTGTGGACTCCGTTTGATACCGGCATTTTTTATCAGTACAAATAGCACATTACTAAACAAGCCGACACAAACAATGTTGTGCCGGCCTGAGTGGTGAATTTACTACAACTTACTTTTGCTCTACGGGGCAAGTGCTTAACCCAAACGGTGCATAGAGTGGGCAAAAGCCAACCAGACTTGTTAATACAAACACACCGCCAAGAACTAACAATACAAGTCCAACCGTTCCGCTGATAACATTGGTAAAATAAAGAATTGCTATTACTATTGCGGCGGCAATACGTGCCATTTTATCCGCGCTGCCTATGTTCTTTTTCATAACAGAATAGTAGTTAGTGAACAAAATACTGAACCAACAAAACAATGGCACTAACTGTTGCTATACACAACACACAAACCAACGCCATTTTAGTTATCTTGTTGTTCATACGTTTTTCCTGATACAAAACTATGGCAGGTGCAAGCAACAAAACGGTGACTTACATCACCACGCTAAAAAATTTCTATACTATTTTGATGCTGACGTATTTTTTGTTCGTTCTCTAACTTTTTAAGCACACGCGTAATTACCTCGCGGGCAGTACCAAGCTCGGCAGCAATTTGCCGGTGCGATATTTTAAGCGGATTCTTCTTCACCGCGTCCGATTTATTCTTCAGGTAATCGTACAAACGCACATCCAACGTACTAAACAACAAATGGTGGATAGTAGTTAACAACTCGCTATACCGCTGGTTATACTGTTTAAAAAACAGCGTATTGATATCGGGGAATTGTGCCGTCCAGCCAACAACCTTTTCTACTGGCAACAGTATAATGGTAGAGTCTTCTTCGGTAACGGCAAAGATTTTACTTGGCTCGCGTTGCAAAGCCGCCGCGAACGACATAATACAACTCTCATTCGGCTTGATATAATACAACAGCAACTCTTTGCCATCGTACTGCGAGTACACTTTAATCAATCCCTTAACCACAAGCGGAATCACCGATACATATTGTCCCTCGTGCAAAAGTTCGGTATTCTCGGGCACATCAACAATCTTGGCGCATTCAAGTATTTGTGTGGCAAGTGCGGGGTTCACCAATGCTAACACATCGTTCAGTTCGGGGCTTCTTTCCATAAACAATCATATTGTACGGTGTAACTGCATGTAATTTACACACAGAGTTGCAAACAGTTTGTATTTGCTATCGCCAGACCGCACCAAACGGCTTACTCCAAACGCCCTTTCCATGCGGAACAGAATCGCGACTATTACACATCATTTATCGTGAACTACTACACGTAAAATTACTATGTTCGCAACAGACATATTATAAGGAACCGGTTATGCACACAGAATACATACAAACGTTGCACCCCCAAGAAGGGAAAACCAACAAACGTATATCGTTAGAAAAATATACGGTAATCCGCGAGCAACTTATTGCTATTCTCACCAAATCTGAACTAACACACACCCAACTTATGGAAGAACTCTATGCAAGTGTCCATGATACTTTTCAGGGTGGCGTGCAATGGTACGGCGAAACCGTAAAACTTGATTTAGAAGCACGAAATGTAATTGAACGCACCAACACAAAACCAGTTATGTATAGGTTGAAGAGGTAGGTAATTGTCAGGTGAGAGAATACTAATACCGTACAGCTCCACAATTTTTGTTATTCTGGAAAGCCCCGTCAACAAACAATGAAAAACATGATAAGAATCAGCCTATTATTGATATTCTTTCTATCTCTCTTAGCATTGACTCAATGCAAAAGATTTAATAAAAGAACCTTTAACCCCATTGATAGAGCATCAATAGATTCGGTTATTATAGAATTACACGATAACCCTTCCCAGCACTCAAAAAAACTAACCGCTGTTCAAGTTGATGAACTGGTTAAAAATATTAACTCAGCAAAACCTGTTGGACCTTACAAAGGTGTAGTGACCTATCGCTTTTACATCTACCAAACTAAGCCTTTGTCTAAAGACACTTCAACACGGTTTATTATGGCATCTGAATCACTTTTTAAATTCAAACACGAACTAGGTGATGATACATTTGAGGTTCCAGACGCAACGCTTTTTGAAAGACTTTCTCGCTAGTTAAGATTATTTCTACTTGGAAGTGATTCCAACTCCCATCTCGGTAACCGCCGTTTTGTCTGCAAGGTTCTTTCTCGCATGGCAACTGTGCTACAGAAAACAAACGTGAGGCGCGGTCGGGCGATAGCAAAAAAAATATCTCGTACATACTACACTCTTTGTAATTTCGCGTCGCTCCGTTAGAGGTGCCGTTGGTTTATATAGTGTTAAACGCAACGGCTGAGATGATACTCTTGGAACCTGATCCGGTTAATACCGGCGTAGGAAAACGGCGTGGATATACCTCCGCACTCTCTCCAACTCTCGGGGCTTCTTGTTTCACTTTTTCAAGATGCTCTATGATTCACTCTCGTTTTTTATTTGCGGTTTTTATAGTTGGTTGCTGGTTTACAACTTCGCATGCCCAACAACAAAAGAAATCCAACCGTAAAGATACTACTGTATATGTTGCTCCGTCGGTTACGGTTACTTCTACCAAAGCAACAGAAGGGAAAAGTCCGGTTACGTTTAACGAACTTACTAAAGCAGAACTGCGCGAGCAATACACCGTGCAAGATGTACCCAAACTGCTTTCGGATTTACCCTCTACCGTGTTTTACTCGGAGAATGGAAATGGAATCGGGTATTCGTACATTTCGTTACGGGGGTTCGACCAACGCCGTATTGCCGTGTTGGTAAACGGCATTCCCCAAAACGACCCAGAAGACCACAATGTGTATTGGATTGACCTGCCCGACCTAAGCAGTTCAGTTGAGAATGTTCAGGTACAACGTGGTGCAGGGTTAGTGAATTACGGTCAGCCCGCAATTGGTGGCTCGATTTCTATGATGACCTCTAACTTTGCCAACAAGCGTTTTGTGCGGTTTACAGGCGGCATTGGTTTGCAGGAATACACAGGGTTGGATAATCTTATTCCTACCGATGCCCCGGCATTGCACCAATCAAAAACATCGTTGGAAGTATCGTCGGGGTTGGTTGATGAGAAGTACGCAGTGTATGCACGTGTTTCACGAATTGCATCGCGCGGATACAGAGATTACTCGTGGGCAGATTTACATAGTTACTTTCTTAGTGCTGTCCGCTTTGATGATAATGTAACAACACAAATAAATGTTTTTGGCGGACCGTTAGCAGATGGGCTTGCCTACACCGGAATGCCTAAAGAATATATTAACAACCCAACATTGCGCCGAAGTAATCAAAACTATTGGGAGTACGATTCTACATTACGCGCAGTTGGGTATTCGGCAAACAGACGTCCGCAGGAGATAGAGAATTTCTCGCAACCGCATTATGAAATACTAAATGATATTACGCTTAGTGATTCGCTTACGGTAAAATCATCACTTTTTTATTACACGGGCGATGGCTTCTTTGATTTTGACGGTTCGTGGGCAGATGCTGCTACGCTACGTTTAGATAAACTTCACAGCGGAATAGATTCTGCCGCACCAACTAATGCAATACTTCGTGCAAGTGTTAGCAACAAACATGGCGGATGGATTCCACGCGTTGTATGGAAACACACCGATGGCGAGTTAACCGCAGGGGCAGAACTGCGTTGGCATCGTTCCGAACATTGGGGAACAATTTCCTATGCCGAGAATTTACCGGTTGGCTATAATCCCGATTTCCGAATGTACACCTATAACGGATTGCGAAACATCGCCTCGGTATTTGCACGCGAGCAATACCGTAACTCCGAGAATATTACAACTACCATTGAAGCACAGCTGGTGTCATCGGTATATGCAATCAGCAACGAGCGTGCAGGAAACATCTTTACACAGTACACAACAACAGATAATACAACAATTGGGAATGGCAATGAACTATTCAGAGTGAACTATCTGTTTCTTAATCCGCGTGCCGGAGTTAACTGGCGCATAGATGGCAACAACAGTGCGTATATGTCGGTTGCATACACACACCGCGAGCCACGTATGGGTAACCTGTACAAAGCCGATGAAGCATATTACTCCGGTGCCGCACCATTATTCGAAACCGATACAACCGGAGGCGTAACACGCTATAACTTTACCAAACCACTTATCAAACCCGAAAAGTTGTTGGATGTAGAGCTTGGCTATACACATCGCACACAAAGCTATATGGTAGCGGCAACGGCATACCTTATGGACTTCCGCGATGAGTTAGTAAAAAGTGGTAAGCGCGATATATTTGGCAACCCTATTGATGGTAACGCACCACATGCCCGCCACATTGGAATAGAGTTGCAAGCAAGTGCTGTTGTACTGCAACACTCACAGCATACACTGGAGGTACTTGCCAATGCAACCATCAGCCAAAACAGATTTTTAGACTACACGTATAATATTGGTAATGTTGCCATAGACTTAGCAAACACTCCGCAAGGAAAGGGAAATCAGATTGCAGGGTTCCCCGAGCAGATGGCAAACGTATCTTTGCGTTATACATACAACGGGCTTACGGCGCAGGTTACAGGCAAGTACGTCGGCGAGATGCGTAGCGATAACTTTGGCGAAAACATCAGCTACTATCAAAGTCTGGGTGCGGCAATTCCCTATGCCGATAACCGCATAGACCCTTACACGGTTATTAACGCAAACATTGGATACCGAATCAACAATATACTTTCGCTCAACAGTCTGCGGTTACAACTGCAAGTAAACAATCTTTCTAATCAGTTATATGCAGCGGGTGCAAACGGCGCAGAGTTCTTTCCCGCAGCCGAACGTAACTGGTATCTTGGAATTGAAGCAGAATTATAATTGGTAGTTGCTATCGCCCGACCTCACCAAACCACATTTACATAGGGGCGTATAACATACGCCCACGTTCCTCTGCGGGAAAGTACCTTCAGCTACAAACACCCTTGTTCGTGAAAGATGTGTTGGTTATGTTTGTGTAAAGCATAATTGAGTGTCGTTAATCCTACCTATATTGGGTGGATAAACGACATTGTAATAACAGTACTGCGGCAATCCTAACGTTAGCACCAATGGTAAGACGACACAACAACAGACCAATGATAAACATAAAGGCAATATACTTTTTGACACTTTTGACTTTCACATTAACCGCTTGTGGACAGACTAAAGGTGACAGAACTATTCTTGGAAAAGAATTCGCTGAGCAGGAACTTAAATCTTCACTTGCCGACAAATCAAAGCACAACGTAATTGACAACAAGACAGCAATTATTAAAGACAGTCTAACCGCAATAAATGTAGCCGAACCAATCCTTTTCAGTATTTACGGCAAAGACAACATAACTAAACAACGACCTTACGAAGTTTATTTCAAAGACAATTATTGGTTAATTACTGGGACACTTCCTTCGGGTTGGAAAGGCGGGACATTTCTAATTATCATTGACTCACGAGACTGTAAGGTTATTAGAATATCTCACGGAAAATGACAAGGACAATGCGACACGAATGAACCACTGGTGCTAACAGGCGTTTGGCAAAAAAGCGGGTTCTGTGCTTAAATGAAGCTTTGTGCTTCGTATCAAGTTCATTACTGGCAGACAGTTTAGTACTTCGAAATCCGCTTCTTCGCCAAGCGCCAAACCGTTAAGGGCAAGTTTTGACACGTGAACCAACCATTCTACATATTGCTCATTGCACTTTTGTTGACAGCTTGTAACCAAAAGGGCTCGACATCGACTGACAACAAAATAGCAGACACTTTAACCACCATAAATCTCCCTGACAAACCTGGCGTGCAGTCGAAAGTTGAAAATGATACTATATTATATTCTGACACGACTGTTATTTTAGGCAGAACTTATTACGCGTATTCATTACGGAATGACCTATTCCTAATAAAAGATAAGCAAGATGACACTCTGCTTATCGAAAAAGAACTTCCTCCCAATTTCGAGTTTAAAGATTTTAATGGTGATGGATGTGAAGATGTCATGTTGTATCATTATTCTTCAAATACAGGTGGTGTATATGATTTAATACTTTATGACAGAGTGAAAAAAACATTCAGGTTTATAGAAAATTTCCCCGATTTCCCTGAACCAATAAAAATTAGAAATACTAAATTCTATTATTCATATCATAAAAGCGGTTGCGCGGATATGAATTGGGATAGCGATTTATTCTATATTGATAACTTCAAAACAATTAGAATTGGGAACATATCTGGAGAAGGGTGTAATAATAGAAACATGAAAGATGGCATTTATATCTACAAGATTAGAGGCAAGAAAGAAACCCTTTTTACAACTTTACCAATCTCTACAATTGAAAAATACACAGATTACAAATGGGGTTTTATAAAGGAGTATTGGACAAATAACTGCAATGATTTTTCCAAATGACAATAGCAAATCAGCCGCTAACACGGGTAGCTGTTGCACAACTACCTAAGTTTTTACGTTGACTGTATAGTGTGCTGTAGTATGATAGTTTTTCTGTAGTGTGTTATGGCACATGGCACACGTAAAAGAGTAAGAAACGGTGCATGAACCGCAGTATGTGTGTTGTTTGTTGGCATCGGGGCACACTTCACCAAACCACAATCCGTTACACACTCCTTCACGATAAACAGTGTTATGCGCTGAACGTTTTTTCCCGCAAGGTAACGTTGTTTGTTGCACGATGTTTGGTGCGAATTGCGTTAGCAGAAACTAAAAACTAATTGATGTACCAATACGAAAACCATCGAATATCATAGGGCTGCTGCTTTTAAATGGAAAATGTTGTGTTGAACGGCGTAACTCGCTAAACCCAAACGATAACGCTGTGCGAAGTATAAGGTTTGCTACGGGCAACGATTTTACCGACTTCTTTTTCATGCCGTCCATAACCATTCCATCTAACAACCCAACGCCAATTTGTTCTATCAGTACACTACCCACCCAACCAAAAAACGAGAAATCGTTATAGAGAACGCCACGCTGCCATTGTGCATCGAGTGCTATGCCGTTTGTTACATTGTACCGTACTATTGCTCCGGTTTGATAGCCAAAGTACGAATGGTCGAACGCGGTTATACTTGGTCCATCCAGATTACCGGCAGGTATGGTAGAGTTTACGGAAGTCCATACTATACTGCCTTCGTGTAATAAGGATAGCGTTGGTTCTTTATCTGTATCAAGGTAAGCATAACCACTTGTGTTCAGGAAGCCAATCTTCCAGCCCTTAACAATTGGTTTGGTAGTATCTGTTTTGGAAGTGTATTCGGGAGAAAAGAATCCGAGCAGAAGTCCTGTGCGGCTTACCTCGCCCACGGTATTCTCTTTATCAATTGGGCGAACACGTACTCCACCGAATCCTACATCTATACTTCCAACCGTATTGATGGTAGAAGTATTACCATGAATAGAAACACCGCTTACGCCGTACAGCATAGTGATTGTTGGCTTTTTAAGAGTAACCGACGGACTTGATGCACCCAGACTAAACCCGCCTTTGCCAAAGCTAATGCCCGATGGGGTTGCAGTGCTATCGGTTGACGTTGAATCGGTTTGCGCGTGTGTAAATGCTGTACAACATAGTAGCAACAGAAGTGGTAGAAGTAATTTCATAAGATTCCTATATGTAATGGTATTTGTTATTCCGAGCGCAACTGACGCAACAAAGCTACAATATGTTTCGTTCCGCGTCAGAATTGTTTTTGGTAACGTTTGTGTTCGTAGTTTTGAAGAGATTATTGGAGGTGGATAATGACTGAATCGGATTTGAAATTTGTACAAGAACACGTAAACGCATTGCAAAAACGTGTTCGGAATGCTTGTAAGGTAAGCGGAAGAAATACAACGGATGTTACCATTGTAGCGGCATCCAAAACCAAACCCGCCGAGTTGATTCGTGCTGCGTACAACGAAGGCATTACATGCTTTGGCGAAAATTATGTTCAGGAGTTAACTACAAAGCGCGACCAACTGATTGACACAGATATACAATGGCATTGTATTGGGCATTTGCAAACAAACAAAGTAAAGTACATTGCAAAGTTTGTGCAGATGATTCATTCGGTGGATTCGTTTAAACTTGCAGAAGAAATTTCTAAATGTGCCGCAAAGAACAAACGTACTATTGATATTCTTTTACAGGTAAACACATCGGGGGAAGAGTCAAAATCGGGCGTTGAGCCAGATGCGGTTTTAGCGTTAGCAAAAGAATGTAGTATGCTTCCTAATATCAGGCTGTGCGGACTTATGGCATTGCCCGAACCACAAGATGATATTGAGCAGGTACGCCCGGAGTTCCGGTTATTATCTTCGCTTCGCAACGAGATACAAAACACACTGCACCTTGAATCGTTCATCCATTTATCAATGGGAATGAGCGACGACTTTGAGATTGCTATTGAAGAAGGCGCAACGCTTATCCGTCCCGGTACGGTGGTATTTGGGGCACGTTCTTACAACAACTAATATATTATGATACTATCAAGAACCGAGCTGGCTGATGTTTGTAACCAACTTCGCACACAAGGGAAGAACATTGTATTTACCAATGGTTGTTTTGATATACTGCATGTTGGGCATGTAACGTATTTACAACAGGCACGTATGCGCGGAGATGTTCTGATAGTTGGTGTTAACACTGATGCATCGGTACGCAGATTAAAAGGCGAGTCGCGCCCGGTTAATACAGAACAAGACCGAGCAATTGTACTTGATGCTTTACGTTCGGTAGATTACGTAACCTTATTTGATGAAGACACACCGTTAGAACTTATTACAGCGTTATTACCTAATGTATTAGTGAAAGGCGGCGACTACACACCAAGCACCATTGTTGGGGCTGATGTTGTAACACAACACGGCGGCACAGTAGAAGTGATTCCGTTAGTAGAAGGGAAATCCACTACCAACATTATAAAAACAATAGAACGATTAGGGTAAGAATAATCCTTTACCGCAAATCAATCATCGCTACCGCGTTGCAGGGCGCGTTTGTTTTCACGGTCTTTAATATCTGCGCGTTTATCGTAGAGTTTTTTTCCTTTTACAACACCAAGTTCTACTTTTACAAATGCTCCTGAAAAGTATAACGATAGCGGTACCAATGTTAGTCCTTTTTCGTTTACAGCTTGGCGGAGTTTAAGTGCCTCGCGTTTGCTTACCAATAATTTTCGTTGGCGCATAGGCACATGGTTTTCTCTGTTGCCAAAGTCGTACGGAGAAATATGCAGACTCATCAGGAACAACTCAAAACTGTTTTTGTTTGGGAAGTACGCATACGAATCTTGCAGGTTAGCCCGACCTGCACGCAGCGACTTTACCTCGGTGCCGGTTAATACAATTCCTGCCTCTAACCGCTGCAGCACAAAATATTCGTGTTCGGCTTTACGGTTGGAGACAATCAGTTTTTGCGGACGTTCTACTGGTGCAGGCATTCTTATAGTTCCTTATGCAATTTCAAATTTCTTAGGATAATCGTACGAAATCAATGTCCCGGTTCCCCTGCCTACTTCAGCCCACGTTGTAGCTTTAAAATCAATGCGAACAATTCCGCATGTTGGCAGGTGAGACATAAATTCACCCGTCAGGTAGTTAACAAAATTTGATACACCCGGGTTATGGGCTACTACCATAGCTGTAACGCCGGAATCGGGTAATGCGTTGATATTTTTAAGCAGTGTTTTTTCATCCGATAAATACAACTCACGTTTCCCAACAATATCGTCTTCGGGGTATTGCAGTTCTTTTGCAATAAGTTGCGCAGTTGTAAAAGCACGCGAAGCTGTGCTGGCAAGTAATACATCCGGTTTAACACCTTGCCCTGCAAGATACTTCCCCATAAAAGGGGCATCACGCAATCCGCGCTTGTTTAACGTACGCTCGTAATCGCTTGCCTGCGGGTCATCCCAATCAGATTTAGCGTGGCGAATAATATATAAGGTTTTCATAATGCTATTGTATTCGTGTTCCTATCCCAAAGTACAGTAAGTACGGACCAAATACTGCCGAGTTAGGATTAGTGATAAAATAAAAACTACGTCCAACAGAAAACTTTGCAGGGCCTAGTGGTGTATCCCATGCAATAGTTGCACCTATACCGTGGCGTAACGAAGAAAGTTTGATGGATTCCATTTCTTGCCATACCCTGCCTAAATCGTATCGCACAGAAAAGTATGTTTCAAACAAAATGTTGATTGGTGATTTTACACGGTACTCCAATTGTGCAAGTGCAAGCTGGCGTCCGCGTTCTTCCTCCTCACGCAACCCGAAGAACACATCCTGACCTCCAAAATTAAAGAACTCAGGCACAGGCAATGTAGCATCGGCAAATCCAAACTGGAATACAGGACGTATTGTATGGGCACCAAGTGTAAATGTATTAGAAACCTTAAACTCAGCTTTAGCAAAACCAATTCCGTTTGGTTGCTCTAAAATTGTTTTTTCTAAACTTATGGATAAGATCCTACCTTGTGTTGGGAAGTCCGCTCGGTTTTCTGTATCAAACAACGTGCTTAGCGTTATAGAAGTTAGTGGCAAAAATGCCCGTGAAGTAGTAAAATTCCCTAACGTAAAAATACGTTGTACCTCGTAACGCAATTCAACGCCAACTCGACCGGAAGTCTCTATCTGTCTGCCAAACAATGCCTTAAAGCCGGCGTGTTGTTCGTTCTGCTCAGCTGTTTGCACACGCTCATATTCCGTTCGTGGTAGTCCGCCAACATTCTCATACACTCGTATAGTGCGTGAGTTCCAAAAAGCGCGGATAGCTCCGGTCCAATACGAATTCAAAATACGCGGTACATCAAACCGCAGAATACCAATGCTGTTTCTTCCACCGCCGCCAATACGCAACCCGGCACGTATTCCACTTGATAGCACATTCTCATGAATAAAATCAGCCGTAAGCTGTGTGTTCCGTTCGTTGTCAATTCTGCCACCAAGCCGTATAATCTGCGAGCCAACTTCCTCCACATTAATCTTAATGCCTATCCCGGAGTTCTCGTGGCTAAGTTGTCGCACTTCAATACCAACCTCGCTAAACAATTCCGTATTCAGGATATTCTCCCAACCTTGCACAATTCTCTCTGCCGTAGGTGCATCGCCAATTTCAAACTCAAGCTCACGCGATATAAACAAATTCGTTGCCTGTTTATTCCCTGCAATTTCTATCACTCGTACTGTTCCGCTATCAAGAGTAATAGTGAGAATATTTTTTTCTTTGTCCAAGCCAACCAAACGTACATCAACAAAACTCTCTCCATGTTGGCGAGAGAACCGCAGTATATGTTCCGTAATGGTTCGCACCGACGCAACAGAATACCGCGTACCAATAAACGGGCGAACAATACTATCGGGAACAGAATACCCAAGAACTCTAATCTCGGAAAGCACAGGGTTTACTTCAGCAGATAGCATTAACGATTGTGCTGCATTATCATAACTCAACGTTAGCTGCTTGTAATCGCCCGATTGTATCAACTCTCTTATAACACGAACAAGCTCAGCCTTTGTATAGTGAGCATTTGTTGTAATACCTGAAGAATGTTTAGGCAGAATGTTATTTGTTGTAAGCGTAACCGATGTACCCGACGAAAAGATTGTACGTTCAGCAAAAAATTGTTCGGTTATAATTGAATCGTACGCCCTGTTGTACGCGTCAACAACCTGCTTTGATTGTTGTTCCCACGCACTTCTTCCTAATCTGATAAGCGAATCAAGTCCGTTAAAATCTGTGTTCTCATGGATTCCAATACTTGGCTCGATTAGAAATGTAGCTTGTGTTTGTGATTGCTTCTTAAAGTGTTGCATCATTACCGATACAACCTGGTCTGCAACATTCCAGGGTTTATCCAACGCAGTTGGCGGAAGCAACGGCGATGTTGTATTAATAGCAACAACCATATCCGGGTGAAATTCTTTTGTAGCTTCTACGGGAATGTTTGCAAACAACCCGCCATCTACAAGTACCATCGAGTCTATTCTAACAGGTGTGTAGCGCAACGGCAAGGTAGCACTTGCCCGTATTGCCGTTACCAGATTCCCCTCTTTTAACGATACCGACGTGCCGCGAACAATATCAGTTGCTACGGCTCTGAACGGAACGCGCAGGTTGTTGAAGTTGCCGTTATCGTGGTATATACCATTCCATAACAAGCGTTGCAACAATGCGGTAAACCGCACACCACCACTAAACGACTGCGGAATAACAAAACCAAAATCCTTAAACCGTAAGGTTAACAAACTTCTGTCTTGCTCGTACTTTTGGTCTAAGAATAAATCGCCGCGCACACGCTCATTCCCCAACGAGAATACTTCGCCCCACGGCACAGCGCGAACAATAGAATCCATTTGGTTAGAGGTATATCCGGCACTCCATAATCCGCCAACTACTGCACCAATGCTTGTTCCTATAACATAATCGGGTTGTATGCCTGCACGTTCCATCTCTTGCAACACGCCAATTTGTGCCATACCACGTGCGCCCCCGCCGCTTAATACTAAAGCAATCCGAGGTTTGGGCACAGCGTCCGCCGAAACCGACCAAACGGAGCGCGACTGTTCTTTCGGCGAAGTGATTTGCCCGTTTACAACAGCCCACGGTGCGGCCGCAATGAAAAAGAATATGATTATATACTTACGTATCACTCGTATTGTTTTTGTTGTTTGTTCTCTCGGCGTACTCTTGCATAACGCCAAGATAAAACGGAAGCATCTGATGTTCGGATGCACTACGATTTTGCGCCGTTAGTAATGCTTGCTCTTCGGTGCCCGCGTGAGTAAATACATCGGTGTGCGGCGGCTGAAGAATGCTCTCAACTATAATGTGTGCCGCATCGTGTGCGGACATCATTTTGGTAAGCGGCGCAAGTGGCAGCCCACGTTGTTCTGCTATTGAGCGCGAACGTTTAATGCCTCGCCCAAATAACATCCCGATTGAATCGCCCTCGGTAACGTCTGCCCATTCGGTACTTACACCTGCCGGACATATAACCGTTGCCTCTACACCAGTATCAACAAGTTCAGTTCGTAAAGCGGCCGTAAAACCAACCACAGCATGTTTTGCCGCAACATACGCACTATTACAGGGAAAGCCCTGTTTGCCGGCAACCGATGCAATGTTTATTATCTGTCCTTTTTTGTTACGTTTCATAACAGGCAATGCCGCGGCTGTTGTATGCCACAATGAAAACACATTCAACGTAAACATACTATCTATCATTTCCTGCGTAGTATCTTCTACGCTTCCGTAGGTGCCGCGCCCTGCATTATTTACAAGAACATCAATTGTGCCGTAGTGCGCAATACACTGTTCCACAAAACCACGGGCTTGGCTTGGTACGGAAACATTGGCAACAAGTTCCAACACGGTTGCTCCTTTTGCGCGAGCTTCTTCTGCTATAGTATGTAATCGTTCTTTGCGGCGTCCGCATATAGCCAGCCGTACATTGTATTCTGCCAAAGCAACTGCCAGTGCTGCACCAATACCGCTTGTGGCTCCGGTTATTGCCACCACACATTCGTTATTCAAAATCATAGAGTTCTCTTTGTAAAAGCAATCCAAATTACGGACAATAGAGTAATTAGGCGCGTATTATCCGCTATCGCAAGACCGCACCGAGCCGCCTATGTGTTTTACTGCCATTACCTTGCGGGAAAGATTCCGCATGGTATTTATTAAGGATTTATTCCCAATGCTCGTTTTTGCTACAATGTTAATATGAGTGTATGAGTATTTTGTGCATAAAAGTACAACGAGTGCAAAACTTTACGATATTTGCCACATATGAACTTAGCCCAACAAATGAAAGAGTTTTTCGACCAGTACCATGTTGCTCCGCTGGAGGAATGGTCTGCGTTTGCACGTCTTCTGCAACCGGCTACGTTTACGAAGAATCAAATCATTAAAGAAGAATTTGGCGTAGAGAACTCGCTTCATTTTATCATTAAAGGTTCTGCCGGATGTTTTGTATGGAAAGATAACAATGCGGTGTGTTTGGATTTGCTGTATGAAAATGATTTTCTGAGCGATTACATGAGTTTACTTACCCAAAAGCCAAGCCCTATTTATATCCAAGCTATCGAACCATTACATGTTGTAAGTATTACGGGCGAGAATCTTCAGCGGGTGTACCACCACGTACCTATGGCAGAGCGCGTTGGGCGTATTGCAGCAGAATCGTTGTTTATCCATAAACAAGTTCAGCAAATTGATTTGCTTACCCTAACTGCCGAACAACGCTATCAAAAGTTGTTAGACCGCCAACCACAAATTATTCTGCGCACACCACAAAAGCACATTGCCAGTTACCTTGGCGTAACGCCCGAATCATTCAGCAGAATACGCCGTAATATTTAACAGGGAAGTAAATAAGTACTGCGTGTTGCTACTATTCTACCAATCTTTCCTTTTCACACGATGTTGTTGTTACATATACTGCGGTTCCTTCCCGCAGATGAACGCTGTTGTGCTGCCAAGGTTTGGTGCGGCAATGCGATAGCAACAATTACAAACAACAAACCCTATCTGTACATTACAAATAGGGTTGCTGTGTGGTGATTATGTGTTCTGGTAATAGAAATCTATTAGCGGAACAACGATAAAAATGTTGAAGGTGCCTGATTTGCCTGTGTTAACGAAACGATAGAAGCTTGTTGTAAGAATTGAGCTCGTACAAGTTCTAATTGTTCTTTTGCAACATCTGCATCTTCTATACGGGAGATAGCTGCATTGTAATTGGTGATTTGTGAGTTCAACGCTGTTGATTGTGAGTCCAAACGGTTTGTCACTCCACCAAGATATGCCGCAACTTTGTTTACGTTATCGAGTGCGTTTGATAAACTTGTGAGTGTTGTTTGGATTTGTGTTGAACTGAAAATACCCAGTGCCGATGATGTAACACTATTTAACGAGCTTAAGTTTAACCCCGATACACCTGCAAAGTTTGTAGATGTAATTCCGGTGTTAAATCCGTTGCTTCCCGCAAGGTTAAAATCACTATTGCCGGTTGTTAAGTCAACCGCAAGAGTAAGTAAGGAATTGGAAGAGTTTGATGCAATAACAAACTCTGCAGAGAATGAACCTGCTAACAATTGCTGACCGCCAAATACGGTAGAATCAACAACTGTTTGTATTTGCTGTGTTAAGCGATATGCAGATTTAGCAAGCGCTACTTTTTCGTCGGTGCCTAACGAGCCCGAAGCTGCGGACGAAGCTGCATCCTTAATTTGGGTAATAAGATTGCTGATATTATCCAAACCGTCGGTTGAGATATTCGTTACGTTCTGTGCATCGCCTACTGCGGTTAAAGCTTGCTTTAACGTACCTACGCGGCTTTGCAACGAGCGGGAAGTAATATATCCCGATACGTCGTCCGACGCAGAGTTAATGCGCTTTCCGGTAGAAAGGCGAAGTTGACGAACAGCGATGGATTTGTTTGCAGCATCGAGTGCATTATAAGCGTTCTCGGCTGATGTATTGGTGCGAATACGCGCACCATTAGCGATTGCGGATGGCATGAGCGACCTCCATGAAACTTGTGGTGATTTGGTCGGCTTCCTTGCTCGGTTATTTGATATGTCCACTGGAGATTTTCGGCAGAAGCACAAAGAACTTTAGTGTACAATAAAAAAAGCACTTCTGTAGCAGGCAGAAGTGCTTCTCTATTCAGTTTTTTAGTATGGGTAATACTACCACAATAAAAAGTGCCGGATAAGCGGCGGAAAGCTCACCACAAACTTTCTCGCCGCCGTTGTTTCAATGTTGAATGTGTCCCTCTGTTAACGTGTGTATGAGGTATCCGGCATTATTTCTCTTAGCCTCGGATAAGCTGTAAAAATCCTTGCGGACTTTGATTTGCCTGCCCAAGCGAAGTTATGGAAGCTTGTTGCAAGAACTGCGATTTAACAAGCTCTAATTGTTCTTTTGCAACATCTGCATCTTCTATACGAGAGATTGCAGCGTTGTAATTTGTTATCTGTGATTTTAAGTTGTCTTCTTGCGAGGTTAATCTGTTGGCAATACCACCAAGGTACGACGCAACTTTATTTACGTTGTTCAACGCATCAGCCAAACTGGTTAGTGTTGACTGAATAGCCGTAGAACTAAATATACCCAAGTTTGATGTTGATACAGAATTTAACGACTGTAAATTCAACCCATTAATTCCGGCAAAGTTTGTGGCAGTTGCCGTTACCTGGAAGCTATTGCTTGCAACATTAAAATCTGTATTACCTGTTGTTAAATCAATTGCTAAGGTAAGAAGCGAGTTATCTGCTTTAGAACCAATCACAAACTCAGCCGAGAACAAACCATCAAGTAGTTGGCGTCCGCCAAATACGGTAGATTCTACTACTGTTTGAATTTGTTGTGCAAAGCGGAAAGCTGCTTTTGCAAGTGCAACTTTTTCGTCGGTGCCAAGTGCGCCCGATGCTGCCGATGCTGCCGACTCTTTAATTTGTGTTAGCAGGTTGTTGATATTATCTAAACCGTCTTGCGCAATATTGGTTACGTTACCGGCATCGCCAACAGCATTTAGTGCTGCTTTAAGCGAACCATTCCGTGCTGTTAAAGCGCGAGTTGTAATATACCCTGCAACGTCATCGGCTGCCGAGTTAATTCTTTTTCCGGTTGATAAACGTAACTGACGTGTAGCAATGCTTCGGTTGGCCGAATCAAGCGAGTTATAGGCATTTTCTGCCGGTGTGTTAGTGCGAATCCTCGCACCATTGGTTATTGCTGATGGCATGTTACCTCCATGTAACTAAAAACTGATAGAATTCATCCTTGAATTTGTAAACCTTGTATTATATAAGCATTTGCTTACATCATCCTGAATTATATACAGGGTTTACCCATCGTTCATTCAATGTGCTACAAGCAAGTATCGGAAGTGTTTTTCAGAAGTTTAATACTATCTAAAAAAAAATCTATTGCCGTGCTATATAACCATTGTTCATTACCAGACGAACCTTAACCAACCCATTGTTACTGTACAATTACTGTGTAAACATCATAGTCCGGAAACAACTATCCTTTGTACAAATGCAGGTGTTACAATCATGATGCCAGTTTTTCTAAATCACGCATTTTGTATCAAAATTCACATAAATAATATTCCCCGCCTTTGCCGAAGCAATCCTTGTGCGCCGTCACCCGGGCGGAGCCAACCGATGCAGCGGCACGATGTTTTATGTACGAATTACAGTTTCCGAAATCAAAAATAAAACACCACGTACGGGCGAATTGATATTCGCCCATGAGTTGAAAGATTATGTGTTTCTGCTACAATAACTAGAGGTACTTCGTGTTGACCTGAATGACAAACCGGAACGTTGTAGCTGTCATGCTGAACGAAGTGAAGCATCTACGGTTATACAGATTCTTCGCGTTGCTCAGAATGACAACAGAGTCTGAGTGTATGAGGCGTGCGCGTAATCCGTCATTCGTAATTATCTGCGAAGCAGGTCGTGCGGCTCGCACCGGGTTGGCGCGCTGAAGGATTGCTTCGGCTTACAAGGGAAACATCCCTATATTCGCACATCTTGTTTTACATCCCTGAAAGATGTTGCTATGGTAAAGTACCTTGTTATTCTATTTGTATTGGTGTTTGCTGCTGCTGCCCAAGATGGAACGTGGCTTCCCGTTAACGGGCATATGCAACGCCCACGTATATTACTTACCCAAAAAGATTCCTCGGAAATTGTACAATTACTATCAACTGATAATATACGGCGTGGCTTATGTGCCGAAGTTACCTTGGCTGCCTTTGCACCGGTACCAACAGGCAATACATCAAGTGCCGAGAGGCGTGCAAGGGCTACACTTGCAAAGAATATTGCATTTGTGTTGTACACTAATGTAAAAGTGGAGGGAGGTCAGGTTGTACCGCTTACCCAACAAGAGCAAGCCCTGCTGCAATCAAATCTGCGTGAGCTGTTAAGTACTATTAATACATCCGTAGAAGAAATAACTCTTACAAATCTATCGGCATACGATGAATGGCAATGGCGTACTAAAGAACTGATTGATTATTGTGCGGCATTTGATATATACAAAGCAATAAAGCCGCAATCGGCAGATAGTATTTACAAACCACTCCATGTGTTTGCCTCCCATTTGTTTACGGAATCAACCAGAAATGTTGTGGGATTCCATTTCTTTGATATTGTAAAAAACAACCACGCATTAATGACGGCGGGTGCACTTGGTGTTGCCGCTGTTGCACTTGGCGAATATGGCTCGGCAAGTAGTAACGAACAACCTGCACGGTGGATGGAGACTTCGTTATATGTTCTAGATAATGTGATGTGGAGTGATACAGCCGCACAAAGCACACGCGGCGTTATTGCAGGCTATGCCGAGGGTCCGTATTATTTTCGTTATGCTATGCTTAACTGTTTTCCGTTGTTCCGTGCTTTGTATAATGTAGTGCCGGATACAACATTTACCGCTAAGTCTCAAACTGGAATAAAACAGGTACGGCACCCCTACTACGATACTGATTACAAATACCTTTATAGTTGGATACACGATATACTCTTGCCTAATGGCTGTTTGCCTCCTATAGGCGATACATACATCAATACGGCATTTCCGGAACTACCTTTGGTTGGATATAGCCTTCAAGAAGGACACTGGCGTTCTCCTAATGGACTTTCATTATCGGAACAATTAAATAGTACAGTGGATATGCGGGCTAATATGCTGTGTGTGAAAGATATTTTTAGAAATATTGATAAAGTTTCGTATCTAAAAACAAATACGGAATCCGGTGATATAGTTTTCAGGCAACGATATAATACTCCAAGTGACTTATATCTACATATTGTTGCAAAAAATGGGAAGGCAAGAACAAGCGGAGCAGGGCATAGCCAATCGGACGCGGCATCGTTTATGATGTACGGCTTAGGCGAAACTCTTGCGCTCGACCCCGGATATATTAGTTATGCACGCCGTAACGAAGTTGGTAAAGCAACAAACCACAATAGTATTCTTGTTGATGGAACAGGTCCGCCCAATGGTGCACCGCTTGCACCCGGAGGAAGCGATGCGAACATAACTACATCGTTTATGTATGGAGCTAAACATTTTGGGTTGGCAAATGTGCAGACATCATATAACGGTGCAACTATTTCACGTACATTCTTTATGATGGATAACGGTCGCGTTGGTATTGCCGATGTTATTAAATCAACTTCGCCGCATACATATACGTGGCAGTTGCACGGCAATGGAATTATTGATGGCTCCGTACAGCAAGGTAATGCGACAGTTACCATTGATACCAATAAGGCAATGGGTGTGTGGAATGTAAACAAATCAAAACTATTTGCACAAGTATCGGGAACTCATTTTACCAACGCACGTGCGGAACATGCCGTACACGAAACACGATATAACGATACAGCAGAACACACTGTGTTGCGATGCAATACACGCAAATCAACACGAGGTAGTTTTGGTGCAATACTAACCACTAGTATAGGCAATGAAATACCACAGTTCGACATTTATAACAGCGATCAATACACATCATATACTCATCAACAAAACGATAGTATTAGTGATGTATTTTTTGTTAGAGATACAACCGGTACTGATAAAGAGATTATATACAATGGGCCATTTAGTTCAATAACCACCGATGCCGAATGTGGCTATCTGCAATACGAAAATTACCGTGGAACGGCATTGTTATTTAATGTTGCGAGTGGCTACATTCCACTTATCGCATACTTTGAATCGGATAAGAATGTATCCCTTGCTATGTCAACAGTTGAGGGAACAAAGCAATTTTTAAACGGGTACGTAAACCAACCATGCAAGATATTTTTTAGACCAAGTGCGTGGATACCTGAATACGGCTATAAACTCACAAATGTATCAGGCGATTCCATTGAATCCGTGTATGATAACTTTATTAAATTTAAAGGTGCAAGCACATTTCAATTTGGTTGGTTAGCAACAGATGTTCGGGATGAGGAACACAACATTCAAATACTACCTAACCCAATACAAGATGTAGTTCATATTTCATTAACCGATAACGAAGTACAGAAAGTTGAATTTATAGATGTGCTGGGCAACACCGCATTAACAACACAACATAACAATGCCACGGCAGTTCATGTGTCTGTACAATCATTACCTGTGGGCATGTACCACGTTCGCATCACAACAAGTACCGGACTTGTAACTAAACAAGTAATTGTAGCGCGATAAATAGTTATTGCTATCGCCTAACCGCACCGAACGTAGTGGTATCTACAAGTCTCTATCTTGCGGGAAAGGAGCTTAAGCTATGCACGGGCAGTTATCGTGATATGTGATATAACAGAGGTAATTACTTAAATGATATATACTACCTCATGCGACGCATAACGTGCGGCTCGCACCGGGTTGGCGTGCTGAAGGATTGCTTCGGCAGTAGCGGGGAACCATATATGTTTAAGTAATCTGTTGCGCTTGCTCGAACTCTTGTGGAGTGTTGATGTTGGTAAAAGTATTGGATTGAAAAGAATTACAATCAAGTACGTTGAGCGAGAAATGCTGAATGAGTTGTTGGAGTTTTCGCTCGCCTTGTTGAATACATTGTTGCCATTGTTCGCTACACGTGGTTGCATACACGCCGCATAACGGATGAAGTTGATTGTTGTGTTGCGGTATGGTTATTTGTGTTTGTTGTGCGTGGGAAAGAATATATTCAATTACCGATGTTGTTATAAACGGTGTATCGCAACTGATAATAAAATTTTGTTCTGCGCGTGAATGTTGTAACACCGTTGCTATGCCGCCCGCCGGACCAAGATTGGGAACGTTGTCCCTGAGTAACTCATACCCGAATTGTTTATACTCCGGATTTGTTGTTAGTATTGTGATAGATGGCACTATCGGGCGTACTGTTTCTATAACATAATTGACCATTGGTTTGTTGTGCAGAAGTAAGAGTCCTTTATCGGCTCCCATTCTGCTGCTTAACCCACCTGCAAGAATATACGCGTGCGTTGAGTTCATTCTACACCGTAAGCAGTTTAATTGCTGCCACCAACAGTACCAATGCCAGCACACGTTGAAGTACAACGTTGTTAAACCTTTTTGTTCCGATGTACGCGCCAAGAATTCCACCAACAAATGCAACACCTAACATTTGCATCATAAAACTATCTATTGCAGTATTTTGTTGGAACTGCCCTACCAAGCCCGATATTGAGTTTACAAAAATGAAGAGTGCAGATATTCCGGCACTTTGTTTTGCATTTGCCCAATGCAGCAGCAAAAGCAATGGCGTTAGAATGATACCACCGCCAATTCCTATCATTCCCGATAGTAATCCAATTACCGCGCCAATGCCTAATGCTAATGGCAAAACAAATGGTTTAACGTCGGTTGATAGCGATGCAAATTTGAATCCTGAAAGTCGGACGATAGGAAGTAACAATAACACGCCAAGTATCTTCTTATAGATGCTTGCATCTACGTGAATTTTAGCACCAAGAAATGCAAACGGTATGGATGCTAATGCTAACGGTATAAATAATTTCCAGTTAAAGTAACCGCCACGGTAGTACTGTATAAATGCAATAAGCGAAACTAGAATGTTCAACATTAACGCTGTTGGTTTCATAACCGCCGGAGTAAACGAAAACAAAGCCATAAGCACAAGGTAGCCGCTTGCTCCGCCATGCCCAACACTGGAATACAAAAACGCAACAACAAACAACGCAGCAAAGAATAACAAAAGTGGTACTTCCTGTGGCATGGCTTAATGGGTTACATAAAAGATGTTGGTAAAAGATGCACGGTTACGATATCCCCGTTTTGCATATGCTCTGTACCCTCGGGTATTACAGCCAAACAGTTTGCCTGTGCGTACGACCGCATGATGTACGATTCCTGTCCGCCCAAAATGCTGACAGATGTAAAATCGGTCACTGCTTTTGTAAAGTGTGTTAAACCACTTTTTTTAGAATATGGCGTTACAAGTGGCAGTTGCATTATTGGTAGGAAAGGTACATCATGTCCCATTGAGATTCTCAACGCAGGGTACACGTATTCGTAAAAACAAGTGAGTACCGATGCAGGATTTCCCGGCAATCCAAACACAAGTTTCTTACCTTTAACACCAAAGAACAATGGTTTACCGGGTTTCTGTTTTACTTTGTAAAATACTTTGCGCACACGTTCTTGTTGCAAAGCAGTACCAACGTAATCGTAATCACCAACCGATATACCTCCGGTACACAAAACAATATCGGCAGATTCCAATGCCTTCTGCACGGCACGACGTGTAGCGGCAATATTATCCTTAACTCGCAATACCGTACACGTATCAACTCCGCATGCACGTAAAGCACCCTGCAAAGCAAGTGAGTTCGATTCAAATATCTTCCCGGGTTGGAGAGTTGTGCCGGGCTGTTGTAACTCCGAACCCGTTACAATGATAGTAACCGCAGGTTTTCGGAAAACATCAACATGGCTAACACCCATCGAACCAATAAATCCTGCAACCGATTCCGTTATACGCGTGCCCTTACGTACAGCAAGCGACTTCTTGGCAATGTGCGATGCTTTGCTACGAATATTAGCTCCTTGCTGTATCGCATCACTACCGATACTCAGCACACCAGCATTAACATCAACGTGTTCCTGCATAATAACGGTATCAGCACCCTGCGGAACTTCCGCACCGGTGAATATCCGCACTGCATCGCCTTTAGCAACCTTCCCGTTAAACGATTTCCCCGCAACCGATTCCCCTATTACCCGCACCGGTACATCATTGCGTACATCGTTATAGCGCACAGCATATCCATCCATTGCCGACTGATGGAACGGCGGTAAATCAACAGGCGCAACAATGTTGTTGGCAAGCACACTGCCAAACGCCTTCCGTATCGGAATGCGCTCTTTCCCTACTGTGTGTGCGTGTTGGCAAACTGCCTGCTGTGCTTCCTGAAATGAAATCATAGATGTAGTATAGATGTTTATTTATGGAGTTCCCACAGAGTTCACAATGTTTTTCACAGAGTTTCACAGTCTTTGTCATGTCAGGTATTATACCTGACATCATGAATCGTGGAAACCTGAATACTCCGCGTCCAAACCGCACTACCCACCAATCCCCATCATACTGCGCCTGTGTGATGTGGTTTCTTCAATTGCCCAGAACTGTGTGGTATTGCCGCCAAGCATTTCAAACTTATCATAAACACATTGTTTAATAAGCGGCAGAATATCCATGCCGTTGCGTAACGGTGTAAGTAAATCGGTTTCAGTTTTAGAGAACAAACAATTACGCATTTTCCCATCGGTAGTAAGGCGCAATCTGTTGCAGGTACTGCAAAATGGTTCGGTCATGGTGCTGATAACTGCAAACGTTCCGTGGTGACCCGGCACATGGTATTTTTTAGAAGTGTCGTTTTTATCGTCGGGAAGTTTTTCAAACGAATACCGCTCTGCAATCGCGCCCAGAATCTGCACGTACGAAAAAACTTTCTCTTCATCCCAACGGTTACCGGGGAACGGCATAAACTCAATAAAGCGGATATGCACAGGTGCGTCTTTTGTCCACTCAATAAAATCACAAATCTCATTAGTGTTCACGCCATTCATCACCACCATATTCACTTTAACATGGAAGTTTTCCTGTAACAACAACCGGATGTTAGCATACACACGTTCAAATTCATTCCGTTTAGCAATGGCCAGGAATGTCTCTTTCTTCAGCGAGTCCAGACTCACATTAACCGAGCGCAATCCAACTTCTTTAAACGTATCAATATGCTCGTGTACAAACACACCGTTTGTAGTAAGTGCCAGCGTAACCGGATACTTTGCCAACCGTCGCACAATCTCCTTTGCATCTTTACGTATCAGTGGCTCGCCACCGGTAATTCTAATCTTCTTTATCCCCTGTTGCACAAACAATCCGGCAATTGTATCAATCTCCTCTGCCGTCATTCTTGTTCTGGAAAAATGATGTTCCTCAAAATCGGCGGGGTCGCAATAGGTACAGCGCAGGTTACACGTATCGGTAAGCGATATGCGCAGGTAATCATGAACTCGGTTAAAAGAATCTATCAGCATAGTGGTATTTGGTTAAGCGTTGATGCAATATACACAGAATTGTATTCAGCTATCGCCTGACCGCCCCAAACCGCCATTTCCAATCACCCACACCCTGCGGGAAAAGAACCACTACATCCTAACACATTGTTCGTGAGAGATGTGGTGTTATGTTTGTGGAAAATGAGATGGCTTAATGTATTCTGTATATTTAGACTATGTTAACAAGTTAGGAAGAATAGGATTGTTTGAATACAAGTTATATCTGCAATTGTAAAATGAGAACACACTACAATATTAATTGGCTGATAGAAAAATTTGAAAGTGGCGACAATTTGGAATACACTTTCTTTTGGGGACACACCAACAATCACAACGAAGAAGTTGGTAAACATTGTTTTAGCCAGTGGTTTAAATCCCCATTTACGGTCGATAACATAACATATAAAACAGCCGAACATTGGATGATGGCTCAAAAGGCATTACTATTTAACGATAAGATAATCTTCAACAAAATCATCAGCAGTGAAAATCCTGATGAGGCAAAAGAATTAGGACAGCAAGTTTTACGTTATGACGAACAAACTTGGAATGAGAAAAAATTTGATATTGTAAAGTTTGGAAACATTCATAAGTTTAACCAACACCCAAAATTAGCAGACTATCTTATAAATACAGGGAATAGAATTTTAGTTGAAGCAAGTCCTGTAGATACTGTTTGGGGTATTGGGCTATCACAAGACAGTAATGTAATTGAAAACATCTATGCTTGGCGTGGTCAAAATCTGCTCGGATTTATTTTAATGGCTACAAGAGATTTTTTAAAAGAGTTTGGTCGGTTTGATATGCTTGACAACACATTTCAATCTCCGTGGAAAATGTTCCCAAATATTGAAGCAAGCGATATGTTTTGGCGTATGGGAAAGGGCGAAGATTATATATCTAGGTTTAGTAATTACTATTATAAACTATCGGATAGAGAAAAGTTAATATATAAACTAACAAACCCTGAACCGTATGATTGGGCAGGATTTTATGGCTAACAGAAGATGTATAGGAAAAGTAAATTATTACATATAGATTCCTTCATGCCTTCCATGCGGTTGTATCAGAAAGTTAAAAATGTATAACAACAAGAATCCCCTCAACCGTCCTACTGACGCCTTGTCCCAATGGGAGAAGGAAGGGATATGGGAATTAAGGATGTGTTGTTATGTTAGTATTAATTAGATAGTAGCATTCCACTATCCTAATATTTGGTAAAATTCACCTTACTTCTGAGGTTTTTTTGAACACATTAATAAGAATCGAAAAAAAGGCATATATATTTGATCTGTTTCATACACTAACGGATAGAGAATCTGTTTGGGCTAACTTGCCAACTACATCCGAGTATCTTGGTATTGATAGAGATATTTGGAATGAATTTTTGCAGTTTGGTTCATATGAAAGATTATGTGGTTTTGAAAGAGATGAGTTTAAAATAATCAGAGATATTGTAGATAAGATTGATAACAGTATATCAGATACTAAAGTACGCGAGGCGATTGAAATAAGAAAGAATCGTTTTGGTCAGGCTTTAGTAAAAATACCATCAAACACAATCGAAACCTTAGCAATATTAAAATCTAAGGGCATTAAGCTTGGGCTGTTAAGCAATGCAGACGTCATGGAAATAGCAATGTGGAATCAGTCACCGATAGCTAGTATATTTGATAGTACAATATTTTCGTGTAATGTAGGATATGCAAAACCTGATGCTGAGATTTATCGGCTATCAATGAATGAACTAAGTGTAAGTGCAAATGAAGCAATATTTATTGGTGATGGAGGTTCAGATGAATTACGCGGAGCTAAACAAGTAGGGTTAAGTACAATAATGATCACCGGAGTTATCCAAGAACTATGGCCTGAAAAGATTGACCAAAGGCGAATCTGGGCTGATTATGAAATTGAAAGAATCGAACAGTTACAATAATTCTACAGTCGTGCAAAGTGCTAGACGAAGTACCTCCTAATACGCATTCATCGGCTGGACGGTGTTTTTAGAATCTCACTTCCATCTCCCTGCTGAAATTACAGCATAATACTCTATCTTTGATATGCGCCTAACAGCATAAACAAACAGAGTAATACTTAACGGAATAACAGAATATGAGAAAAGTAATTGCAGCAATTAACATGACCATTGATGGAGTGTGCGACCACACCGCAGGGATACCGGATGAAGAAATACATCAACATTATGCCGACCTACTACGCAGTGCCGATGTTATTTTGTATGGAAGAATTACATATCAACTGATGCAATACTGGCAAACACTTGTACAGCACCCATCGGGTGAAAAAACAGCAGACGATTTTGCTACAGTAATAGACAGCGTTCCTAAAATTGTGTTCACGCATACACTACAAAGCACCGGCTGGCATAATGCAACAATTGCTACACAACCTATCGAGGAAGTACTACAAGAACTGAAACAACAGCCGGGCAATAACATTTTTATAGGAAGCCGTAGTTTAATTATTCAATTGATGAATATGAATCTGATTGACGAATATCAACTTTGTGTACATCCGGTTGTTGCTGGAAAAGGATTGCCCTTATTTGAAAATGTACATAACCGC
Organism: Bacteroidota bacterium; assembly: GCA_019695345.1. GTDB lineage: Bacteria > Bacteroidota > Ignavibacteria > Kapaibacteriales > NICIL-2 > JAIBAE01. The sequence continues at coordinate 68,087 of JAIBAE010000003.1, forward strand.
ACCATACTTACACTCACAAAAACCAAAACTTTTATAAACGGCTCGGTAATACTGTATTACCAGCCAACAATGTAGTAATACCTGAATAATATATCTAATGGTAGCATACTATCCACGATACCCATTCTTGCTTGCAGAAGGTTCTGTTCCGCAAATAGTATGGTTTGTGTATGATAACATTTGGTGCGGTCGGGCGATAGCAAAGAAACAGGTTTATGTTATTGTTCGGACATCACTCTTGCATGATGCAACGGCGCAGAAACACCGCGAGATTGCACTACATGTTGAAAGGTAGTAAACAACAAAAACACCGGTTGCGAGTTACGAAGTAATAATGCACCAAACAACGAGAACAACACCCATGCTACAAGTTCGTTTGCCATGTTCATTGCATCTTTAAACAAAGAATACTGCGGGCTGATATGGAACGACATCCACAATAACAACACAATACAACTTAGTGCAATACTTGCAACATTGCTTTGGTGTTCAATCCAACGGAAGAGTTGAGGTAACGAGAGTAATAAAAACACCAGACGGTAATCGAAGTTGTGCCCTAAAACAAACACCGTACAGAAAATAGTAGCCGATGCCATCCACAACCTTCCGCTAAAAGTAGTATAGTCAATAAGCGTTTGCTGTACGTTTAGGATATTCTTGCGCAAGGCAAACAACGGCGCAACACAGCATAACACTAAGGTTAGTACCTTTACAAACCCCTGCGGAATTACTACACCAAACTTTGCACATTTTATCAGAATGTAATCGGGAATTACCATAGCACCAAACGATGTGCTTATTGCCGCCGGCACTACCTTACCAATCTGGCGAATATCCTCCAGTGTTACAAAACAATACACGGCAAACAACATTGTGCAGAAAAGAACTGCATACATGCTCCGTTTATCTTTAAAATTCAGTAGCGATACAATTGCTACAAATGGATACAACTTCAATACTGCAGCACATAACAGCATGGCATATTGCAGAATAGTTTTTACTGCCGGATATACACTCTTACTGCTTCCTATTGCTATTGCCGTAACAATCAACGATACTATTACAAGGTCGTTATTACCACGCTCTACTGCCAGTAACACCGGTGGCGAACACACTGCAATAAGTGCTATTAACTTTTGCTGTATTGGTAAAGGATAGAGAACAAGAATCATTGCAACAACAAATAAAGCAATAAAGCCAAATGCAATAAGGTAACTATGTTCCGGAGTTATGTTAAGGTTGCCAAGTAATAGCCACACTCGTGGGTAATTCATGGGGCGGGCAGTAACATCTACGGGGTTTTGCTGCAAGGGGTCAAACCCTTGCTTTGCACTTTGTATAGCCGTTGTAATGTTATACGTATCGGCAAATTCGGGCTCCATTCCCATAACACCAACGTACTTCATGGCGGCAACAACCGGATTTCCGGTAATCAACGACACCGCAAACGGCAACAAGCAATACAAACACAATATACAGCCAATCAGGATTGCACGCCCACGCGACACATTGTGTGTAACAATCCGAAACACACCTGCAGAAATTGAATTTATATAGCTCATCAGTACATCCATGAATTTTTACCGTTCACGGACAATAATGGTGCCAAGTGGTATATATCACAGGATTTTGCTGTATTTGCTATCGCCTGACCGCGCCAAACAGCCATTTCCAAACACCCACAACCTGCGGGATAGAACTACACTTACTTTGTAGTTGCACTTCCAAGTTGAATGCCCATTTTTTCATACTCAACGTCGTTGGGTTCCCATAGTTCTATGTTGTTTCCTTCGGGGTCCATGATATGGAGGAACTTTCCGTAGTTATAGATTTGAATAGAATCTACAATAGTAACGTTATTCTTTTTTAGCTCGGTAACAAGGGCTTCCATGTTTGCCACGCGGTAGTTTATCATATAGTCTTTGGCGGATGGCTGGAAGTACGTTGTAGTTTCTTTAAACGGACTCCATTGCGTAAACCCTTTCTTTGTGCTATCGGCACCCTGATACCACTCAAATACGCTTCCGTATTTATTGGTATTTAACCCAAGGTTAATCTGATACCATTCCTTGAGTTTCTTTGGGTCTTTACATTTAAAGAAGATTCCTCCAATTCCTGTTACCTTTTTTATTACAGGTTGCTGATTGGTTGGTTCCGATATATATGTTTTTGCTGCAAACCCAAAGCAAAACGATGCAATGAGTGCCAGCCATACCAATGTATTTTTCATAAGTACTGTTTTGAAGTGTTGAGGCAATTTGTTGTGACATTTCCCCAAACTTACAACTCTTTTAGAACACTACTATCACGAACAACGGTATGTGTTGCTGAACGTTCTCTCCGGCAGAAAAACGACGTAGGGGGAATTCATGAATTCCCCCTACAGTTTTGTACCAGATGTTTGGTGCCGCAATGCGATAGCAGAGTATTTGTTAATTCACATTCCGTATTGTTGTTCTCTTGTGTATCTTACGGATAATTGATATTGGTACATTTATGATTCGCATTCTTCCGGTTTTGTTTTGTTTACTTCTTTGTGCGTCTTCTGCCAGCGCGCAGAGGTACGTGCGTTATGTGTACTTGGATAAACGCGATGTATTTGATTCAACACAAAGCGATTGGTTTTTTGGCGCCCGGCTTGTAAATGCCTTGCACGTTCTTACCCGCGATTATGTTATATATGATGAAGTGTTAGTTAAAGAAGGCGATGAGTTAAACGACGATGCCTTAGATGAAACCGAACGTAACTTACGCCGCACAGGACTGTTTACCCGCGTACGTGTGTATGTTGATAGCGTTGCCGAAGACAGCGTTGATGTTACAATTCTAACTCAGGATAAATGGTCAACCGCCGGGGCTGTGTTATTTGGCTCGGGCGGTGGAACGCAGAACTATGGTGGCTCGGTAGAAGAACAAAACCTTGCCGGGATAGGCTTACAATTAGGTGGTGCTGCGTTATACAGAACCGAAAATGATATTGGTTGGCAAGGTATATTACAATTAAACCAGCGCAGGTTAGCCCGCAGCGAGTTTACCTTTGCAGCTCGTGTGTTGGCAAACCGAATCCGAACAGAACAAGGTGTATTATTTGAAGTTCCGTTCCGTACTCTCAACACACGAAGCTCGTATTTCCTTCAGCTTGTTAATACCTACGGCGACGACTTTTTGTATACGAGCGGAAACAAAACACCACAACTACTTCCCTTTCATGTTAAACGAGCACAAGCAATGTACTCACGTTCATCCGGCGGTAACGATAGATACTTTGGTTCAGCATTACTTAGTATTGAAGACGTACAACGTATTGCACCACAGTTCCGCCAGGCGTTTGATAACACCGGTAAAGTATTAGTATCTGTTAGCTCGTTACGGCAAAACTTTATACAGGTATCTGGGGTAAACGGATACGAAAAAGAAGATATTCCAATTGGTGCATGGGGTATGGCTGTACTTGGATATATGTTTCCAATGAATGGCAACGGAGAACGTGCCTATTACGTTGGTGGCATGGCAGAGCAATCGGGATTATTATGGAATGAGCGTATCTATCTGTACGGTCATGCACAGGGTGCTTCGGGCTTTTACGAAAGCCAAGCTAAATACACATACTTCGAGGCAGCAGGAATTGGTAATTGGAGAATTTCACCATTCTTTGTACTTGCGGCAAGGTTCCGTGGGCAAACAAGTTGGAATTGGAATGCATACCGCCAGTTGGTGTTAGATAACGATGCGGGGCTACGAGGTTATACTACAAATGGGTTAGCGGGCGATAATAGATTTATTGCTAATCTTGAACTGCGAGCATTCCCGGATGTAAACCTTTGGATATTTCGGTTAGGGGGTGCTGTATTTTATGATGTTGGGGCTGTATGGAATCAAGCGAACAAGCTTTCTGCCACCCGATTTCACAATGCACTTGGAATAGGTGTGCGCATTATTAACACAAAGGCATCGGGTGGCTCGGCTATTTTACGTTTAGATGCTGCTTACAATTTTGATGAACAAAAGTTCGGGTTAGTGTTTAGCAGCGATCAGTTATTCTCTGCGTTTGGCAAACATATGTTCCGTGCACCACAATTACTCGGAACTACCATAGATAACGAATAGGAACTTACGGGTAGAAACGAACACCCAAAGCAGACTCCAACGAAGTTGCAGTAAAAGGTGATAAGCTTTCTACAACACCTAATTCAACAAAAATTTCTAATGGTACGGTTCTGGGTAAAATGTTTATACCAATGGCTCCACGTGCGCCAATAGCAGCTTTGCCATCGCGTGTGCGGTAGTAGTCGTGCTTATACCAAAAGCCATCACGGTAGTCGCCTAAGCCCACAACACCACCGGCCGATACAAACAGATTTACAACGTTGGAGTTAAAAGCATTATAATGCCAATAGTAATCAACATCAATACGTGGTGAACCATAGTACGAACTACCAATAGTACCACCAATCGCATTGGTTTTTCCCGTCCAGTACTTTAGTGTAATTCCCGAGGGTTCGCCAAGTTCCAACCCAAAACCAAAATTTCCACCTCTTGGCATTTGTGCAAAGCAACTTGTGGTAATTGCAAGGCACACCAACATATATATAGTGTATTTCATAAAAGCACTCCCTATAAATAAAAAAGCCGTAAAGAGAATCTCACTTTACGGCATGCAATATCGAAAACTAAATCGAATTATTTTCCACTAAGAATAGGTTTGCCGCCAAAACTGATTGTCTTAATTTTTTTCTCGCACATTTCAATTACCTTTTTGGGTAATGGTGCATAGTATAAATCTTTACAGAACGACTGACCATCTTTAATAGCCCACATTAAAAAGTCTGCAATTGCTTTTCCTTTGGCTTGGTCTTTTTGGTCTTTATATACTAATATCCACGTCATACCTGCAATTGGGTATCCGCCTTTATCGGGGTCGGTAATAGAAGCACGTAAATCGGCAGGAATATTTACTAACGATCCATTAGCTGCTTCGGTAACTGTCTCTAACGATGGCACCACATACTTACCAGCTTTATTCTGAACCTGAGCATACGCTATTTTATTTTGGATAGCATACGCAAGTTCAACATAGCCAATCGAGCCGCGTGTTTGCTTAACTTGCCCTGCAACACCTTCGTTTCCTTTGGCACCAACTGTACCTTCTGCCCATGTAACAGCGGTACCTTTACCAACTTTTTCTTTCCAGTAATTACTTACTTTACACATGTAATCGGTAAAGATTGCAGTAGTACCACTACCATCGCTACGGTGAACCACTACAATAGGAAGATTAGGAAGTTTAACACCGGGATTTGTTGCAGCAATACGTGGGTCGTTCCATTTTTTAATAAGCCCCAAAAAGATGTCGGGTATAACCGACGGAGCAAACTTCAATTGTTGGCTAACGCCTTCTACGTTGTACGTTAACACAACTGCTCCCATCGTCATCGGGATATGAAGAATATCGCTTCCTTGTTTTGTTTTAGCGTCAGCTAATTGCTCATCTTTCATTGGCCCATCTGTTGCGCCAAAATCAACAGTACCTTCTGTAATTTGCTTAATTCCTCCGCCCGAACCGATAGATTGATAATTAAATAAAATTCCCGTTTTGTTTTTGTACACATCAAACCATTTGGAATACAATACATAGGGGAAAGTAGCGCCGGCTCCGTTAATAGTTGTTTGTGCTGCTGCGTGCATACCTGCAAACACACTAACAAGTACAAAAACCGAAACAATGCGTAATACGTTCATAAGTAAAAGAGTTAGTTAATAAATTGCATGTAAACGGTTTCGCCTACACACACAACGCGTTGCAAAATTACGAACTCCGACACGCTTATGAATAGAACGGCATGTTACGATTTGATAATATTGAAAAATAGAATACCGTTATGTGTTCCCCGCCTCTACCGAAACGCGCCTTGTGCGCCGTCACCCGGGCGGAGCCAACCGATGCAGCAGCGCAGTATTGATGACGAATTACGAATGACGAATTACGGTTGAACAAGTAATGAAGTTCGTAAGGGCGAATAGATTTCGCCTTTGTGTTGAGTGACTCTGAATTTCAGTTTTCATACCTAACAACTAAAGATTCTTCGGATTGCTCAGAATGACAATAGAGTCTGAGTGAGCAAGACGAGCGTGTAATACGTCATTCGTAATTATCTGCGAAGCAGGTCGTTCGGTTCGCACTGGGTTGGCGCGCTTGTGGGTTATTGCGGCAGTTGCGGGAACCACACCTCTGTACAAAGAATCTATCCACATTTTGCAAAAGATGTGTAATATGGTTGGGTTATTCGCTGTTACTTGCTATTTTGCCGAACCAAATCGTGTATTTGTACATTTCTACGTTTACCTACTATGAATATCGGTGTTATTACAGAATCTCAATCGGACGAGTACCGCGTTGCTCTTACCCCCGATGCCGCTAAGGCGCTAATTGGAAAAGGTTTTTCGGTTCAGGTGCAATCGGGTGCCGGCCAAACTGCATCGTTTGCCGATGACGCTTACACTGCCGTTGGTTGTACCATTGGTGCTACTGCTAAGGATGTACTTGGCGCAGCAGATATTGTGTGCAAGGTGCAGACACCAAATGCCGACGAAGTTGCCATGATGAAAGCAAACAGCGCACTTTGTTGCTCGTTGAATGCATGGAAAAACGAAGACATTGTTGCTGCATTAAAAGCAAAAGGCATTAAGGCGTTTGCGTTAGAGCGAATTCCGCGTATAAGCCGTGCCCAAAGTATGGATATTTTATCTTCTATGGCAACGGTTGCCGGTTACAAAGCTGTATTACTTGCAGCAGCACAAAGCGGAAAGTTCTTCCCGATGTTTGTTACCGCCGCAGGAACAATTCCGCCAACCAAGTGTTTTATTATTGGTGCCGGTGTTGCCGGACTTCAGGCAATTTCATCTGCGCGCCGTTTGGGTGCAATTGTAGAAGCGTTCGACGTTCGCCCTGCTGTTAAAGAACAGGTAGAGAGTTTGGGCGCAAAGTTTATTGAAATTGACCTTGGCGAAAAAGACACCGAAACAAGTGGCGGTTATGCTAAAGAGTTAAGCGAAGAAGCTAAAAAACGTCAGCAAGAAGGAATGGCAAAACACATCGAACTAAGCGATGTTGTTATTACTACAGCAGCAATTCCGGGTAAGCCAGCCCCCAAAATTATTACCGACGATATGATTGCACGCATGAAACGCGGTTCGATTATTGTTGACCTTGCAGCCGAAACCGGCGGTAATACCAACCAAACAGTTGCAGGGCAAAATACCGTTACGGCAAATGGCGTTACTATTATAGCTCCGGTAAACTTAGCTGCTTCCATGCCTATTCACGCATCGCAGATGTACGCAAAGAACCTTGTAAACTTACTAATGCTGTTAGTAACAAAAGAAGGTATCAGCGTTCACCTGAACGATGAAATTCTTAGTGCGTGCTGCGTTACGGCGTAACTTGTTTTTATGTTGAATAAAATTCTATAATGGCAATTCCAAAACACGGAGTTGCCATTCTTGTTTACCATCTGTAAAGGTATGTGAAATGAAATCTGATGCAACAACACCCGATGAATACATAGAAACTCTCCCCGATGACCGCAAGCAGGCAATAAGCAAACTGCGTAAGGTAATTAAAAAGAACCTACCCAAAGGCTTTAAGGAAGTTATGGGATACGGAATGATTGGCTATGTTATTCCGCATACGTTGTATCCTAAAGGATACCACTGCGACCCCAAACAACCGTTGCCATTTATCAACCTTGCATCGCAAAAGAATCACATAGCGGTGTACCACATGGGGCTGTATGCAGGTGCGCATCTTGAATGGTTTAAAACGGAATGGAGCAACCACTCCACCAAAAAATTAGATATGGGCAAAAGTTGTATCAAGTTCAAAAAACCCGAGGACATTCCGTACGATTTAATAGGCGAGCTTGTAAGTAAAATCACACCGCAGGAATGGATTGAAATGTACGAAAGTGCTTTCCTGAAAAAATAGAATTTGCTATCGCATTGCCGCACCGCACCAACAATATACGTAAGGGCGTATTGCATACGCCCGCCGTACTCTGCGGAACAGAACCGCACCAACCAAACAGCATTGTTCGTGATGGAAGTGTTGTTATGTTTGTAGATAGAAGCAAAGAATAAAAGGAAATGAGTAATCAAAAAAACTTCCTCTATAAACAAGTTGGCAGTAATCACAATAAGACTATGATAATGAAAACGACAATGAATCATCTATTAATACTTAGAAAATTACTTTTGATAATTGGAATTCTATATTCCACTTTATTATATGGACACACCAGTTATCCTAAAAATGTAAAATGTCCAATTGACGGAAAGGAGTTTACAATTTACGTTACAGGCAGCTATACTACTTTTAATACATTAAAGGACTTTCAAAAACAAGGTGCTATAGGTGACCTTTATGAAAGTTATGTAAATTCTTGCCCAAAGTGCCATTACAGTGGTTATCAAAGTGACTTTGACACGACATTTTCTGAAACAACTAAACAAGATGTTTTGAAAATTCTTGAGCCCTTTGATAAATCGAAGATGACTGATGTTATAGAAAATGAAATTGCTATCAAAATCCATCAATATTTTAAACGCGACAATGATGACATTGCAAATTTATATTTAGTAGCATCTTATTTTTTGAGGGGAGACAGCTTACAAATAACCAAAAGAAAGGAGTTGCAACTTAATTGCGCAACTTATCTTACAAAAGCTATTGATGCCAAGGAGTATAAGAAAGCGGAAACATATGCGACAATAAATTACTTAATCGGTGAACTGTATAGAAGAATAGGTGAATTTGAAACTGCAATTAAATACTATGACTTTGCAATAAATGACCAAAACAAGAAGGAATGGCTTCTCAAAGTGGCAACAAAACAAAAGGAACTTGCAATAAAAAAAGATGATGACAACAGCATATAATGATAAAATGCCTACTGCTAACAGCACCTACCCAAAAGTGGCGACTCAGTGGTTCAATCAAGCTTTGTGCTTCTGTAAAAGCTTGTGCTTGGGTGAAAGTGCTGTGCTTCGAAATCGCCACCTTCGGGTAGTTGCAAACCGTTAGCTACCATTTTAACCTAACCGTGCTAAACATTCAGCGATTTGTGTTAATGAACCTCAGAGCGACTGAATAAGTTTGTGAGAAGAAATAGTATGAGTAATCCGATTATACATTCAAAATCAATAACTGAAATCAGAGCTGTCTTTGGTTTGGATAAGCCGACACACCCTTTAATTACAATACTTGACACTCAAAAATTGGCTTATGGAAATGAAACAGTAGGGAAGAGATTTTCCTCTGAATTGTACTGCATTGCTCTAAAGGATTCGAGTTGCGGAATTGATTACGGACGAAACTCCTATGACTTTGCTGATGGGGTTTTAATTTTCACTGCACCTAAGCAGGTAATTACCGTCAAAAAACCACAAGAACTTAATCAAGTAAAAGGTTGGATGCTCTATTTTCATCCAGACTTAATAAGAAACTCCTCATTAGGTTCAAAAATTGATTCTTTCAACTTCTTTAACTACGAAGTTCACGAAGCGTTACACCTTTCTGAAAATGAACAAAACACCCTAAATCAAATTGTTCAGCTCATTCAAGATGAAATTAGGGAGCGAATTGACAATCATAGTCAGCATGTATTAGTTTCCAATATTGAATTATTACTTAATTACAGTAAAAGATTTTACGAAAGACAATTCAATACTCGCTCCGCAAGCCACACAGATATTGTTGCCAAAGTTGAATTGCTACTTAAAGACTATTATACAGCAAACCAACTCGTAGAAAAAGGACAACCAACAATCCAATATTTGGCGGACCATTGCCATTTATCAGCTAGTTATTTGAGTGATCTTTTGACCAAAGAAACAGGACGTTCTGCCAAAGACCACATTAACGATTTTCTAATAGAAAAAGCCAAACATTTGCTACTCGGCTCTACCGATTCGGTTAGCGGAATTGCCTATACACTCGGCTTCAATTATCCCCATTATTTCGGAAGATTATTCAAACAAAAAACAGGCAAAACACCTCAAGAATTTAGACAATTGAATTAACATTAAGGAAGCAGAATTGCTTTCTTTTTTCTTTTCTGCGATTTGTGTTTAATCTTCTGCTTTTCGTGTTAATCTGCCCATTTTATCTTATAGATATTTGTTTCATCAAATCATAAAATAATTTAAAAGATGAAACATAAAATTTTAGTTACAGGAGCAAGTGGAGCTTTTGGTAGTTTAGCTTGTATTCAGCTAGCCGAAAACGGGCATCAAGTTGTAGGAACATTGCGTTCATTAAAAGGAAAAAACGAAGCTATCGCAAATGAGTTAAAAGCCAAAGGCGTTGCATTGGTTGAAATGGATGTAACCAATGAAAACAGTGTAAATACAGGCGTAAAATCAGCCATTGAGCAGATGGGCGGCTTGGATACTGTTTTTAACAATGCAGGCATCGGAGCAAATGGAATTCTTGAATGCTTTACAGCAGACGATATCCAAAAAATGTTTGACGTAAATGTTTTTGGAGTTCAACGGGTAATGAGAGCGGTTTTACCATTTTTGCGACAACAAGGGAAAGGAACAATCATTCATACCTCAAGTTGTATCGGTAGAGTAACAACACCATTTTTAGCTTCCTACTCAGCATCAAAGTATGCATTGGAATCTTTGGCAGAAGGTTACAGAGCAGAACTTTCAGGCTTTGGAATAGAATCTTGCATAGTAGAACCTGGAGGTTTTCCAACTGGCTTTATGAGTGGAATGATAAGCCCAAGCGATTCTGACAGAATGAAGCAATATGGCGAAATGGCAAGTCTTCCTGAAACTTCTATTAATGGCTATGTAGCCTATGTAGAATCAATTCCTGAACAACGTCCCGAGAGAGTTGCAGAAGCTCTAGTCAATTTAGTAAACACCCCGTTTGGTGAGAAACCTTTCAGAATCGTTGTAGATTTTTCAGGTTTAAAACAACCTATTGAAAATTATAATAAACTACTGAATGAAACCACCAAAGCAATTTACACAGCTAATGGAGTGGCTAATTTATTAACGCTAAACAAAGACTAGTAATGAACAAAACGATATTAATCACAGGAGCAAGTAGTGGCATTGGAAAAGCAACGGCTATCCATTTTCAACAACAAGGCTGGAATGTAATTGCGACAATGCGTTCCCCTGAAAAGGAAACAGAATTGAACAAGTTCGAAAACGTACATCTTGAAAAATTAGATGTGCTTGATATATCAAGCATTGAACAATCGATAAAAAACGGCATTACAAAATTTGGTAAAATTGATGCTTTGGTAAATAATGCAGGATATGGAGCTTACGGTCCTTTGGAAACGTTCCCACGAGAAAACATTGTTCGACAGTTCAATACAAATGTTATTGGCTTGGTGGACGTTACCAAAGCAATTATCCCACATTTCAGACAAAATAAAGACGGTGTTATTGTCAATATTTCTTCCATCGGTGGTCAGATGACTTTTGCATTGGGTTCGCTTTATCACGGAACTAAGTTTGCAGTTGAAGGAATTTCGGAATCTTTACACTATGAAATGAAAGAAATAGGTGTGAAAGTTAAAATTGTAGAACCAGGATTCATTGCGACTGACTTTGGTAGTCGTTCTTTCGACTTTCAAGCTGGAAATATTGAAGATTACCAACCACTGATACGAGCATTAATGAAACAATGGCAAAATCCGAATAACACAGTCTCACCATCGAGTTTAGTAGCTGAGGTTATTTTTAATGCCGTAACAGATGGAACTAATCAGTTAAGATACCGTGCAGGAGATGACTCAAATTTCTTACTTGACACCAGAAAAAAAATGACCGACACGGAGTTTTTTGAAATGATGAATGATCAATTGGGTAAATAAAATAGGCGGGGTTCAGTGCTTCGTCTGACGGTTTTGAATATATTTGAGTACGGTTCTTCGTATCGAGTGCAGTGGTAATAATCCCGCCCGAACGCCAAGCCACAAACCGTTACACATTCCTTCACGATAAACGGTGTTACGCGTTGAACATTCTGCTCCGCAAGGTGAGACTGTTGGGGCAGAAAATTTTCTGCCCGTACACAAAACGTTTGGTGCGGACTGCGTTAGCAAAATCACCGAACTTCGAATACAAAAAACTTTAGGTATTGGGTTTCGGGCATGGGAACGTAAATAGGATGACACGGCGATTGCATGCCACGCTGTATTAGTTTGAGTTTACGGTTTATGCGTTTTGCTTCGGCTTCTATGATTTCCAGAAACATGGGCTCGGCAATGTGATGCGAGCAACTGGAGCTTACTAAAAATCCACCATTGGTAATAAGCTTTAGTGCTTGGCGGTTAATTTCTGCATAGCCGCGTTTTGCTTGCGGTATGTTGGCTTTGCTTTTGGTAAATGCAGGCGGGTCCAGAATCACCATATCCCATTTTGCTTCTTGTTGTGCTTGTTGTTTCAGGTAATCAAACACGTCGTCTTTAAGCCACTCGCAATTTTCAAATCCGTTAAGTTCTGCATTACGTTTGCAACGCTCTATAGCACTTGCCGATATATCTACACCAACTGCGCGGCTTGCCCCACCTTTTGCGGCGTTTAGTGCAAAGCCGCCTTGGTTTGTAAAGCAATCCAACACACTAAGCCCGTTGCTTAGTTCTGCTACCGTTGCACGGTTACGGCGTTGGTCTAAAAAGTATCCTGTTTTTTGTCCGTGCGTTAGTGAGATGGATAACGTTATTCCGTTTTCGGTAACGGTAATTTCGTCGGGGATTTCTCCGTACACAACTTCTTCTTCGGTGCGTAACCCTTCCTTAACCCGAAGTTGGGAATCGTTTTTTGCAATGATACCTTTTGTGTTCGGGAACACCGTTCGTATTGCATTTATAATTTCATTCTTTCGTACATCCATTCCGGCGGAAAGAAGTTGCATGGCAAAGTAATCGCCGTAGCGGTCTATAATTAATCCGGGCAGAAAATCCGATTCGCCAAATACTAAACGGTACGTTGGCTCGGTTGGAAATAACCGAGCGCGTAATTGTAATGCTTCGGTAATACGTTGCTCAAAAAATCCATCCAGAGATTCGTTCTGCCAGCGTAATAACCGCACGGCAATTTGGCTTGTGGGGTGATACACACCTACGCCAAGGTCGTAGCCGTAATCTGTATGCAAGCGGATAAGAGTTCCGGCTTGTAGTGGTTCGTGCGGTGCAAGTTCATCGCGGAAAATCCAAAGATGTCCGTTGCGAACGCGGTTATGCGATTTAGGTTTTAATGTTAGTAAAGTCATTACTCAATGGGTTGTGATTACAATGTTATAATTCAAAATTACCCAGCACCATTTTTTGCGTTCTGTACACAAAGCGCCGTTCTAAATGGAAGCTAAAGTAATTGGTAAAGAAGTGGTGAATCTCGTTGCGAAGTTGCTCGGATACGGGAATGTTGCGCACATCATCTAAACCGGTTTGGGCAATTGTTTGCAGCAACGCCAAGGCAACTCCAGTTAAGCGGTAACCACTTTGTACCGTGGAATCGCTTTGGGAATATGGCGAGCCATCGGCAAACGAGAAATAATACTCCGGCGTAGGTTCGGCTACAATGGGAAGCTGGGTTTCTGCGCAATGGTGTAAGTCTATCATAAATCCCGTTACCTCGGCAAGCCGAAGCGTAAACCACACAAAATAGGCGTAGGTATTTTGTCCGGCGGTGTTTAAGGCAACAAGCGATTGTTTTAGTAAATCGTACAGTTCGGCATTTTGTTCATCGGGGTGAGTTGTAGAGTTAACCGATTCGGCAATGGCTAATCCGGTTGTTAAATGCTCAAACGATTCCCCTATTACCCGTAGCGGAACAACCGTCTCGGCATTTGACAGAGTTTGTAAATCGCGCCCGGGTTTGAAATAATATGTTACCGAGATAATTCCAAGCGGCATTACCGCCGCACCAAACTTACTTTTAGGTTTCCGCGAGCCCTTGGCAATAACGCTTACCTTGCCGCGGTCGGGCGTGTATAATGTAAGGATGTTACTGCTATCGCTGTACTTACGCGAATGTAACACAATGGCTTCGGAGGTGATAATCATGACTGTTTTGCTGTTAAGGAAGCAAAAGTATTGAACTCGCCGCAGGCGGCCAATTATTACCCGTACCAACGAAAAAATAACACATTAAAAAAATAATTTGCCCAAAAACAGAACGTACCCTATTTTTGCGCCCCGTTCAAAGCGGACAGGATTCCGACTTAGCTCAGCTGGTTAGAGCATCTGACTGTTAATCAGAGGGTCCACAGTTCAAGTCTGTGAGTCGGAGCACTACAACAAAACCCGTACAGTAATGTGCGGGTTTTTTGTTTTTAAATATTCTGCTATCGCCGGACGGCACCCAACCTTATATATAACACCACAATGCCTTGCCGGAGAGAAGGTTATTTATTTCTAATACTAAAATTTCTAATACTAAAATGATTTAAGATTGCCCAACTTCAAGTGTGCTCGCTCCTTGTTGAAATTCTGAGAATCGTGCTTTTTACCTGTTTCGACGCGAGGCATCGCGTCGCTACGATAAAATGGACATTCAAAATTGATCATTTCTAAATCATATCTATATAATACTCATCACGAACAACGATGTTGAGAGGAACGAGGTTCTATCGCCGCAGGAGAAAGGTGTTTAGAAAACAACATTGGGAGCGGTCAGGCGATAGCAGAAGAATTGCTAAGTGAGTTTTTGAGATTTGTTAAGCACTCTACCAAAGCATGCTCGTTATTAAATGAACTTGTTCGGATGCGGAGTAAACGGCGGCGTGTGTTCAGGCGGATTTTTACCAGTTTGTATGCACCGCGTACTTTTATGATTTTCTCGCGGCCAATCTGAATGCGATCTATGCTTGATAGCGGAATGGTGCGCTCGCGGAAACGATTCTTGAATATGATGGCGTTATCGGTAACAATGATTTCGCGACGCATATACCAGTTTACAAGCAACGCAAGCGACGACCCAGCAACAAAAGCAAACAGCAGGATAAGAACGGGGTCGAGCAGGACAATCTTGATAGTTGCATCGGGCAGACCGCCCATTACACCACGAACCAGCCCATATAGTATAAGTGCTACGGCGTACATGGAAATTGCTCTCCAATAAATATCTAAACGGTATGTAAACTGATTGTTCACGTGTTGTTGTTTTGCTTCAAATACATTCGGGTGCAAATCTACAACATTGGCTTTGAGAATTGAGCATAGAATCGCTCAAAAAATAAAACACCGCCGTAGGAATGTAGTTCCATACGGCGGTGCATAAGATTAGCTATGCGGTTTAGAACTGGTAGCTAAGTGTAGCAGTAGTATAGCGATACAAGTATGTACCACCAAAAATTTCGTAGTGTTTACGGTTTAGTGCATTAAACACATTAACCCCAAGGCGTGCACCCTTTACCCAGCGACTCATATCGAGCGAAGCGTTAATATCCAATACAGCATACGAGGGAACAGTTCCTTCAAACAAACCTGCAATCCATTTAAACTGATCTACGTACCGAAGATTAAACCCGGCATCCCAAAAACCATTTTCTGTGTATTGAGCTCCGATATTATAACGGCGGGGCGATGTATTGGGCACAATATTCTGAGCAGGTACTTTGTTGTCTTGCACTTTTGTACTAAGCCACGTTGCATTTGCTGTTATAAGCAGGTTATCGGTTGCATAGTAGTTAATTCCAATCTCTGCACCTTGTTCATCTACGGTACCAATATTAGTGGGTGTAATAATAAGTGCCGGCTTACCTGTAATGGGGTCAATTGCAAGGCGTGAGAAGTTTGTTGCACCAAGAGTTGCTTTTAATTCGGCATTAGCACTATCGGCATTTGCACCTGTATAACCAATTTGTTTGTAAATATCCGGCGCTAACCCACCTAACGGAACAGAAACAAAATTTGTTCTTCTGTTTGAATAGATATCTACGGTAACATAGAGTTGATTTGAAATAATGCCTTTGTAACCAAACTCATAGGACATAGCAGTTTCTACATCAAGGTTAGGATTACCTAAATTCCACACAGAAAGAGTATTGAGCCCAAGAGGAGTAACACCCCATTTGTTTGCGATTGCTGTATCTTTTGCACCCATTGCCACCGGTGCCCCCCCGGGCGAGCGGCGCCAGAAATCTCCGTAACTTGGGCGCATAAATGAACGGTTTAACGTAACACGGAAATTATGGTTGTGCATGAGAGAATATGTGATACCAACCTTTGGAGAGAATTGTGTTTTGAACAGCGTAGAGCGATCAACACGGGCTGCACCCACAATATGAAGTTCATCCAAAACTGCATAATCAACTTGACCATAAACGCCGGTAAAGTTATGATTAGCAGTATCCGGTTTAAGTAATGGTAGGGCATTAACAACCGATGTATTTACGTTCTGAATTTCGTGCGATGCGCCAACAATTACTTTTAGTTTGTCATCTATGAAAGAGTCATTCCATTGTGCTTCAACAGAACCAACATTGGAACGCTCGGCTGAAGATGCAGACGCATTTAATACTAACTGTGCTTCGGGTGTATTACGATTATAGTACTGCGCCTGTGCAGTAAATCTTGGAGAATAATATGCTAACCTTGCAAAAGGTTTTTCTACATTCGGAATAAGAATTCGTCCGGTTTGGTTAACAAAATACTCGTTACCATATTTTGAAAAACCAATTTCGCCAATAATCTTAGAAGTGTGATTGAGTTCATAATCTGCACGGAGAGTTCCAAAGTAATTAAAGGCAACTTTGTGTTCATCAAGTAAAGAATCAACTGCAAACTGTTGAGCACCGTTTGCAAACGTTTTACCCGCAACATCACGTGCTAAACCGGCATACCACTGATCACCTGAGTTCCGACCACCGGTTGTATCACGAGAAAATATCCATGTTTGTTCTTGCTGTGAGTATCCTGCGTTAATCTTAATGCTTAAATCCCCAAATTCCTGTGCATGCCGGATGTCCGCACGGAAAGTGTTAAATACCTCACCGTCGTTTGTGCGTAGTCTTGTGTTTGATGCAGGATTACCAAAATTTGAAGTGTCTAAAGGCGAATATGCCATACCTCCTGTAACACTTACGCGTGTACCTAACACTTCTTTAGGTGAATAAGACGTTATGCTAACAACACCATTATATGCATTCTGACCAAACAATGCAGAGCCTGGCCCGCGTACAACCTCAATACTCTTAATATCTGCAACATTTACTGCAAAAGAATTCCACTCCACAAGGTTCAACAAAGGAGTTGAAGGATCGCGTCCGTCTATCAGAACAAGTGTTCTACGATTAATAGAGTTGTTAAATCCTCGTGTGTTTACATTAAAGTCGTTCATACCAGACTGAACAACATCAACACCTTGCAGATTAGCCATCGTTTTTGCTGCCTGTCCATGTGATGTTGCGCGGGTTAATTCTTCCGGTAATACAACCGAGATAGCCGACGGCGCTTCTGTGATTTTCTGCTCTCTGCGCGAAGCACCATATACCGTTACTTCGTTCATGGATTTCACATCAGTTTCCACTGCGTCTTCTACCAATGTTATTTCGTTTGCTTTTACAACAACCTGACGTGACGATTTTTTATACCCAACACCCCCAAATTCCATTGTATATGTACCAACAGGAATTTTAGTCATAACAAAAATTCCAAGCGAGTTTGATAACGTACCTGTTCGTAACGAAGCAATCTTAATAACTACTCCGTTAGCAGGCGAGCCATCTTTTGTTTTAACTTTGCCATTGATTGTACCTGTTTGTGCCTCTGCAGCTACAACAGTAACCATTAAACATACTATTACATAGAACCATCTCATAATTATAACCTTGTAATATGAAACACGTAATAGTAATGCACTACAATTTGTAGTACATTACTTCTTTTTCTTTTTTATAAAACCTTCTTTAAGGCGTTTGTTTGTTTTTACCGACATTACTTTTCTGAAGCCGGTAGTCATAAGTCCGGCGCCAATAACCGATTGCCTGAACTTATACGCATCGCGCAACGGATAGGATTTGCCGTCTAATATCCATTGCAGAAATATCCCATCGCTTATACCAAGTTCAAGTCGAGCAAACGACTCCACATCAACCTCGGTAAATGCTTTAAGTTTAATGAGCTTTTTGGTAATTGAACTTCCTATTTCGGCAAGTTTGGATTTCATTTGGCAGATGCGTTCAAGGAAGTGAGTGTCATCCGAACGTAGTGCGTGTGCCCAAAATTCAAGTAGTATTGCCGCGTGCTCTGCGTGCGTTTCGTAGAATTCAATGGCGGTATCTATAATGGCGTCGGCCGTGGTTATGGGGTTAGAGTGAGATTCCACCGCTTTATTCATTGCAGCTTCGTAGTCATCCATCCATTTATCGTACACGGCAAGAAATAACTCGTCTTTTGTTTTAAAGTACTCGTAAATCGTACCTTTACCAATTCCTGCCTCATCGGCAATATCTTGCATCTTAGAGGCATGGAACCCTTTACGGGCAAATACCTTAACTGCAACGGAAATCAGTAATTCCCTTTTGGCATCTTTACGTTCTTTGTTTTCACCCTTACGTGGCATAATAGTACCTTTTCCCCCACAGATAAAACTCCAGTTGTTATTGACCGACCCGTCGGTCGGCACAAAACTACGGACAACATCTTACTGCAACCAAAAGAATTTTATACCCGAACTACCAAAATGAATCCTTACTCCTGATATATTTGCCATTATTCAATCGGTAAAATGGAATGCCGGAGAAACCTTTACATATACTTAATATTTGCAACCGGGTGGTGTACCCGCCTACCGATGGCGGTACCATTAGTGCATTAGCCGCAGCCAATGGCTTGGCAGAACAAGGATGCGAAGTAACAATCTTTGCATTAAACCCCGATAAACACTATGTAGATGTACATTCATTACCCCAAGAGTTTACGCAACGCTTTCACCTGAAAACATATAACGTTAATACCGATGTAACTACACTTGGTGCTGTAGCTAATCTATTTTCGCCTCAATCATATCATACAATACGGTTTAATATAGATGAGTATCGCGCGCAACTGATTCAACTTCTACAGGAGCAACACTTTGATATTGTTCACATAGAAGGTGTACACATGGCGTGGTATATCCCCGAAATACGCAAATACAGCACAGCGCGCATAATTCTCCGTGCACCAAATGTAGAACATCAATTATGGGAATCAACAGCAAACTCGCAAACCAACATTCTCAAAAAATGGTATCTCTCTATTCAGGTAGAGCGGTATAAAAAGTTTGAAATACATGCACTGCAACATGTTGATGCTGTTGTTGGGCTCTCGCCCGAAGATGTGCAATTTTTTGCACAGTATGTTCCCAAAGAACGTTGCCATTGCGCACCAACACCGGTAGATACCTCGGCGTATCAAGAACAACATATTCATCGGAACGCGAATACGGTGTTTCACCTTGGAGATTTGGGGTGGCAACAAAACCTGCTTGCTGTGGAATGGTTTCTACAACACGTATGGCCGCTTGTACACAAGCACACTCCGCAGCTACGCTTCAGTATTGCCGGAAGAAATATTCCGCAAACCATTAATGCCCATAACGTACCCAATGTAGATGTAATTGGCGATGTGCCAAGTGCAGCACAGTTTATGCTTGCAAACAACATAATGGTTGTTCCTTTATTTGCCGGCGGAGGAATTCGCATTAAGATAATAGAAGGTATGGCTGCGGGAAACTGCATTGTAACAACACCATTAGGTGCGCAAGGATTAGGCGTTACACACAAGCAACAGCTACTCATTGCACAAACGCCTCAGGAATTTGCCGAAGCAATTGTACACTATGCAAACAATCCGGAATCTGCCCGCCACATAACAGAGAACGCACGCAAGTTTACTCAAGATAACTTCGAGGCAAACACTATTGCCAAAGCGTACACCGAATTTTACAGGCACATAGCATCCATGCCACCACGATAGTTGTAGGGTATTATACTTTGCTATCGCCTGACCGCACCGCACAGTGCAACAACACACACCGTTTGTTTTGCGGGAGAGTTCCACATACTTACTATCACAACACAAAAGAGACAAAAGAATACACATAAGAACACTATTTGAAATCCTTTTAACGTGCTTCAACGCGAGGCATCCCGCCGCTACGAGAACATATGTAACTACCATTCTCTTCAATTAAAAACTCTGTGAAAATTACTCTGTGCCTCTGATTCTCCATGTTCAATTACTCTGTTACGATAAAGGGTGTGTAGTGCAGGTGGTTCTATCCCGCAAGAGGAGCTACGTAGTAACATACCATTTGGCGCGGCAATGCGCAAGCAGAAGAAAATACGCCAAAACCTCGTTTCTAATGCCGATAGCCGTATATTTGCAGCCCCGTGATGGCTTTGCAATTTCAAGGATGACATGTACACGATAAAACTTCCGAATTTTGAAGGACCGTTTGACCTGCTTTTGTTTTTTATAAAGCGGGACGAATTGGATATTTACGATATACCCATTGCACGTATTACCAAAGAGTTTTTGGAGTACATACGGTTGATGCAATTGTTTGACCTTGAACTTGCAGGTGAGTTTTTGGTGATGGCTTCTACGCTGATGCAGATTAAAGCCCACATGCTGTTGCCAAAAGAAGTAAACGAACAAGGCGAGGAAATTCCGGGCGGTGACCCACGTACCGAATTAGTTGAGCAGTTGTTGCAGTACTCGCTGTACAAAGATGTATCGCGCGAGTTTGGTGAGAAAGCAGAACAACAGCGTTATACCTATTACCGTAAACTGTTCTCGGCTGATGCAAAAGCAACCGACACCGAGCCATATAAAAATGCAACATTGTTCGATTTACTCCGTGCGTTTAAAAAAGCATTAGAGCGCACGCCCGAAACAGTAATTACTCACACGGTACAGTTGTATTCCATTAGCATTGAAGAACAAACCGAAAACATCCGCGGCTGGTTGATGAGCGCTCGCAAACTAAGCTTTAGCGAGTTGATTATTAGCAAGCCCCGTATTTACGTTGTGGTTACGTTCCTTGCTATTTTGGAAATGAGTAAGAACCAGATTGTAACAATAAACCAGAACGAAAATTTCGACGATATTGAGATACGTCCGTTTGAGGAAATCATTGAGAACAAAACGTTGGATGAACTCATGGAAACACCATCCACCGAACAGGAAGAAACAATTTAGGAATAACACACACACGATTTATACTTATGGCAATACCATTCTTTTTTACATTATCGCGCGAACGCCAACGGAAAACATTAGAAGCACTCATCTTTGCAAGCGATGAACCGCTTACCAATAAAATCTTATACAAAGTTCTTGTGTTAGAGGAAGGGCTAAATGCAATTCCGGAACAAGCCCAACATGCAGAAGGTACCGACACACCCGAGGCAACAGAAACCGAAGCACAAGCTAAACCTAATGCTGATGCACCTGCACAGGTTACCATTGACGGCACCGTAGAAACACTTCCTGTAAAAAAGAATTTGCCCGACGTAAAACAACTTGCACAACTTGCCGATGAATTAGTTGAAGAAATAAACGACGAGTTGTATACTACCGAACGTCCGTACAAAGTAGTGCGTATTGCCGGCGGCTATCAGTTTGCAACAACCAGCGATTACGGCGAGTTTGTAGCACGGTTAATGAAGTCGCGCACTAAACGGCGTTTATCGCAAGCAGCATTAGAAGTGCTTTCCATAGTTGCATATAAACAACCAATTACCAAGCCGGAGATTGAAGCAATTCGTGGTGTTAATTCCAACGAGGTTATTAATGCTCTGGTAGAAAAAGATTTGGTAACAATATCCGGCAGAAGTGAAGCAGTTGGCAAACCGTTGCTGTATGGCACAACCGATGAATTCTTACGTACATTTGGCTTGCACTCCTTAAACGATTTACCAAAACTGCGCGAGCTTGACGACCTATTTAAAAACAAAGCACGCGAATTAGCAGGCGAGTTAGATATATCAGTAAAAACAACATCGGAAGAGATAATCGAAAAAGTGCAGTCTATGGTAGAAAACGAAGCACGCTTAGAAGAAGCACACCACCATGCCGAAGAAGAACAACCCGAACCAGTAGAACAAGAAGTAGCTACAGAACTAATGGGCGATGTTATACAAACCGAACCCAATGTTGAACCAACAACCGATGAGCAAACTAATGATGTGGAGCGGTTAGCGGATGCGGAGTAATTTTTATTGATTATTGAATAAGTACAGTGTAGATAAATATAGTTTGAGTAATACCCTTAAACATAATGAGTATCAAAATTTACTTCAGCTCATATCTGCAAGGTATGAGGAAGGGAGAAGAAATGCAACCATTACCGTTAATTCTGTTTTAGTTGCTACATACTGGGCTATTGGCAGATACATTGTTGAGTTTGAACAAAATGGAAAAACTCGTGCTGAGTATGGAACACGACTAATACCTTCGCTTTCAAAAGATTTAACAGTAATACACGGTAAAGGATTTAGCGTCAGTAATCTCAAACGAATGCGACAATTTTATTCGGTCTATCCAAATAGTGCGGAACTTCCGCACCAATTATCGTGGTCGCATTGGGTGGAAATTCTGAAAATAGACGATGTGCTGGAACGCTCGTTTTATGTACAACAAAGCATACTGGAAAACTGGAGTACTACAGAACTCATACGCCAGAAATCATCTTCTCTTTATTTGCGTCTTGCAGTGTCCAGAGATAAAGAAGGCATCCTGCAATTAGCAAAAGAGGGACAGATTACAGAAAAACCTGAAGATATACTACGCGAACCGTATGTGTTAGAGTTTCTGAAAATTCCCGAAGCACACTACATTACCGAAACCGACTTAGAAGAACGATTAATTACTCACTTGGAAAAATTCCTTTTAGAGTTAGGTAAAGGGTTTGCATTTATAGGCAGACAATACAGAATCTCTTTAGGGAACAGGCACTACTATGTTGATTTAGTATTTTACCATAGAATACTGAAATGCTTTGTACTGATAGATTTGAAAAGAGAAGAAGCAAGCTACGATGCAGTTGGACAGATGAATATGTATTTAGGGTATTTTGAAAACGAAGAAAACACCGATGGCGACAATGCACCAATAGGTATTGTGTTAGCAAAAGAGAAAGATGATGTTTTAATTCAATACGCAATGCACAATATCACATCACAACTATTTGTAAGTAAATACCAACTCTATTTACCCGATAGAGAAGAATTAAAACAGTTACTACAAAAACAGTTAACTTTAAAACAGTAAACTCTACTTCATTGTATCCATCCAGTCATCGTCTAAATCTTTAGTAAACAAATCCGAAAACTCATGTACATGCCTCTTGGAAACACCAAGGGGCTTTTCTTTTTTTGTGGAAGTTCGTGCTGATGTTTGTGTTCGCTGTGCTTGAGTAATCTCGGTAATAAACTCTTCCGAGCGGAGTGCAGTAATGGCGTGAATACGTGCATACTTGTACACTTCGGTATCGCTCGATACCACAACACACGTACGTGGCGAACCTTCCTTGCGGATAAACTCTTTTATTACAGCATCGGCATTTGTGTGGTTGTGTGCAGTTACAACCAAAATATTGCGGGCGGTAGCTTGCAACGATGTTTCCACTGCATCCAGAACAACGGTAAATCTATACGCAGGATACCGTGTTGCATAGGCGTGTAATGCTATTAGCAACCTGCTTGTTGCCTCGTTAACATCACGTTGCGCGGTATGTTTCCACTCACGGTGTTTGTGAATAATATTATTTGCGTCTAAGATGTAGTGTTTCATGTACAAAAATAGCATATCTACTCTTCTGCTATCGCAGTCCGCACCAAGCGTTGTGTACGGGTAGAAAATTTTCTGCCCCAACAGTCTTACCTTGCGGAGCAGAACGTCCGGCGCATAATACCGTTTATCGTAAAGGAGTATGTAACGTTTTGCGGTTGGGTGAAATGTGCCTTGATGCCAATAAACAACACTTATACTACCGTACATGCACCGTTTTTTACTTTTGTACGTGTGCCATAACACACTACAGAAAAACTATAATGCAACAGGGCACTATACAGCCAACGTAAAACTGTAGGTAGTTGTGCAACAGCTACCCCTGTTATAGAGCGTTTTACTGTCCGTTTTAAACTTTCTTAGAATTGCCACCATTTCTTTTTTGTCTTTGGTTGTATCTTAAAGATAGTCGGAATGATAGTGTACATTGAATGAATTGAGTCTTCAAGTCCGTTGTCAAATTGTTTACCGACTTTAGAAAATGGATATACTTTATTCTTGTCGTCAAATGCAATTGCAACGTGTCCACTATCTTCTTTCGTCCATTGTCCACCGTAGTTTTCAATAATACATTGTCCGAGAAATGCACCACATGAATTAATAAGTCCAGTCCATTCTTCTTTGGCAATTTGCACCTTATTACGCTCTATAAACCCTTCAACGAATTTTACTCCGTCACTGTCATACTTTATTTTAAGCGTAGCCTTTAATTTGTCTGCTAAGTCTGTTAATTCTTGCATAGATGTTCTTTTTTTTAATGCCCTATAACTTGTTTACAGAGGAGCTTTTTCTCTCAGAAACTTCCTCCTATCTGCTGTTTTCCGGAAATAGGAGGAAGTTTTTTGATTGCTCATTTCCTTTTATTCTCTGCTTCTATCTGCAAACATAACAACATATTTTTCATGAACAACGGTGTTCGGTGCTTGTAGTTCTCTCCGGCAGAGATGTAACACAGCAGCACTTCGTATGGTGCCGTCCGGCGTTAGCAAAAAACTTATACCCGTACATTGCGGCTGTTTAATAGTTTTGCGCCCTTACAATAATGCATACCATTTATTATGAATACAAATACAAACCGCTTACTGGCTATCTATGCCGTAACGCTTATGACGGCCGTGGGAACATCGGCAATGCCGCCCGCACTGCGCGCCGTGGAAGGATATTTTGGTATTACTGCCGATGTATCGGGCGGACTGCTTGCCATTTTTACCTTGCCGGGGATTTTCCTTACAACGTTGCTGGGCATTATGTCGGACTCGGTTGGGCGGCGCAAGATTTTAGTGCCGTCGCTTGCCATTTTTGCTGTTGGTGGCGTGTGGGCATTTTTTGCAAACTCGTTTGGCGATTTATTACTTATCCGGTTGGTGCAGGGCGTTGGCGCGGCATCGCTTGGGGCGTTAAATGTTACCTTAATTGGCGATTACTACTCCGGCACCGAGCGCACAAAAATTATGGGCTACAACAACAGCGTGCTCTCGGTTGGTACGGCGGCGTTTCCGGTTATTAGTGGCGCGCTTGCAGGTATCTCGTGGAAGTTGCCGTTTGCATTACCTGTGCTTGCCGCGCTTGTTATGGTGTTGGTACTGATGTTTATCCGCGATACCGATTCCCCGCGCCGAACAACATCGTTTTGGTTGTATATGCAAGGTGCGCTTTCGGCATTACGCATTAAAACCATTGTGGTGTTACTGCTTGTTAGCGTTGTTACGTTTGCATTATTGTTTGGGCCTTTCCTTAATTACGTGCAATCGTACATGAAGAATATTCTTGCCCCTAACGACCCCAACATACTTCCTAAGATTGGCGCAATTACTTCTATTATGTCGGTAAGTACGGCAATTGGTGCAAGCTTTCTGGGGAAGTTAACCCAACGGTATTCGCATAAATTGTTGTTGGTTGTTTCGTGTGTGTTGTATGCCGTAGCACTATCGCTGTTTTGGATAATGCCTACGTTTGGGTTGTTGTTTATCCCATCTATTATTTTTGGTGTGGCGCAGGCGTTTAATCAGCCCAATGTGCAATCGCTAATTGCGGCGTATGCCCCAACGGAACAACGCGGCGTGTTTATGTCGTTAAACAGAACGGTATCTCTGCTTGGGCAAACGTTGGGTCCGGTTGTGTTTGGCAAACTAGTGTACTACCAACTTAGCGGACACGACGAGATATTCCGCTTGGGTGCTGTGTTTATGTGCGGAGCCATGTGCGCGCTTGTGCTTGCTTTTATTGTTAAAATGCAAAAGCAATTAGTGCAGTAACAGAAGTATTGTTTTTTGCTAACGCATAACCGCACCGCACGTTGTGCATAGTACAGCGTTACTATGCGGACAGAACAATCACCCCCACGAACAACGGTTACCGTTTAACAAAGGGTTTGCTCTGCCGCTGAAGTTTTGTGCAATAGTTTTGGCTTGGAGCAGTCATGCGGTAGCATATAACTTATACGGTTTTATAAAACCGCTTTGTTGTATTTTAGATACATAACGTTCACCAACTTGGTTATACTATAATGAAATATATTCTACTATTTGTTGTAGCTGTTAGTTGTGCTTTTGCACAGCCACGTGTTTTGGTTGTAAATGCTCACCCCGACGACGAAAGTGGTTGTGCAGCTACCATTTATAAAATCACACACGATTTACACGGCATTGTTGATTTGTGTTTAATTACCAACGGCGAGGCCGGATTTAAGTACTCTACCCTTGCCGAAAGTTGGTACGGTTTAGAGTTAACCGATGAAAAAGTTGGGCGCACACACTTGCCGCGCATCCGCAAACAGGAAATGATGAACGCGGGAAAGATTATCGGTTTGCGGAATATCTTTTTTCTGGAGCATCAGGACCAACGCTTTACACTAGATGTAAACGAAGTGTTTACGCAAGCGTGGGTTCCGGCTACCATTAAAGCACAAATTGCAGACATACTTCGTAAAGGTAATTACGATTATGTATTCTGTTTACTGCCAACACCCGATACCCACGGTGGCCACAAAGGTGCATCAATCCTGGCGTTGCAGGCAGTTAGCGAAATGAAAGGCAAACGTCCGGTTATTCTTGGTGTTGGGTTGCAACGGAAAGATTCCGTAGCAAAGCAACCTGCTACGTTGGATTCCTTACCTATTACCAAACTAAAACCTAATGTTGCCCCTTTTACGTTTGACCGTTCTACAAAGTTTGGTTTTAACGACCGTCTGAATTACAAAATCATTACCAACTGGTTAGTAGCCGAGCATAAATCGCAAGGAACTGTTCAACTTGGAATGAATGAAATTGACTTAGAAACATTCTGGTATTTTGATATTAACTCTGCCGATGATATTGAACGCACACGTACGTTCTTTGCCGATATAGCGGTGGTTCCGTTTAAAAAGAAAACATACTAAACGATTACGGTAATACACTTGCCGTCAGTTCTTTCCCGCACTGTAACGTGCATAGTAGTAGGCGGTTTGGCGCGTCCTGCGTTAGCAACATAACATAGAAATAGACAAGCATTATGAGTTCATCTAAAACACCTTTATTTAGCAGACTTCGGAATTTAGTTGCGTTGGCATCAAGCACAGAGCGCGTTCCGGTTGACGAACGCATTGAGCAACACCACCAGGCAGAACTAACACGCAGACAGTTTCTGGCAGGCACAGGGCTTGTTGCAGGTGCATCATTGTTTGGCGCGCTACCTGCTACAGCATTAGCACCATTGCGTAAAGAAAAAGAGGCACCGCATATTGCTATTATTGGTGCGGGCATTGCAGGGCTAACTGCCGCATGGACGTTACGCAAACGCGGTGTGTATGCAGAAGTGTACGAAGCAACTACACGTATTGGCGGACGCATGTTTACAGGCAGAAATGTTGTGGGCGATAATGTGTATTCCGAACTTGGTGGTGAGTTTGTAGATACAACGCATACCGAAATTCTCGCGCTTGCAAAGGAACTTGGTATTAGCTTGAACGACCTGCAAAGCGAAACAGAAAAACCATACACCGATTTATTTGTGTTTAAGGGTCAGCAGTATTCGGAAAAAGATATTGTAACGTCATTGCAAGCATATGTGCCTGCACTTACCGCGGTAAAAGAAAAAGTACGCACACAACCCGAAGCACGTAAACAGTACGATTCAATTTCTGCCGCAAAGTTTTTAGAGCAACTTGGTGTATCGGGTTGGCTGTACGCATTGTTTGATACTGCCTACACAACCGAAATGGGTTTGGATATTGGCGAGTTATCGTCGCTACAAATACTTGATTTACTGCCAACCGCTCAGTCGGCAGAAGACCTGCGCTTTTTTAACGATAGCGATGAACGTCTAAAAATTCAGGGAGGTAGCGATGCCCTTACAACAGCTTTGGCAGAGAAGCTTGGTAATGCGATAAAGGTACATCACCTGTGGTACGATGTTCAGCCATTTAGCAACAGATACAAGCTAACATTTGATACTGCGCAAGCAAGCAAAGAAATTCTTGCCGACTTTGTTATCTGTACAACACCGTTTACCGTATTACGCCAAATGCGTACTATTAAACTTCTGCAAGAAATCCCGCCCATGCAACAAAAGGCAATCAACGAACTTTCGTACGGAACAAACTCTAAGTTGATACTCGGGATGAAAAGTGCCTTCTGGCGTAAATTGGGTCTTTCCGGAACGTGCTACACCGACCCCGATTTACAACTTGTGTGGGATAGTAGCCGTATGCAAAACACAACCGAAGCCGCACTTACAATGTTGTACGGTGGCGAGCAAGGAAGATTATTAAACAACGATTACGATGAATATCATGCTAAGGCAGCATTACCAAAATTAGATATGTTGTTTAAAGGCGCACAAGAACACTACAACGGACGTGCAAAGCAGTTTACATGGCCATCGTATCGGTATTCGTTTGGTTCGTATTCCTGTTATTCGGTTGGGCAGCAAACAACAATTGGTGGCTACGAGGGCGCACCGGTTGGCAACTTCTATTTTGCCGGCGAGCATTGCAGTAAAAAGTATCAGGGCTTTATGAATGGCGCTGCCGAAACAGGACGTTTAGCTGCATTGGACATCTTACGTAAAATGGGTAAGTAGAATATCTGTGTTCGTTTAACTATTGTGTAAGTTTGCACCATAACTGCAACCAAATGGAATCCGATATATAGATATATACCAAACACCGTAGGGGAAACACGATGAGAAAAGCATTTTGGATAGCAGCCACACTTAGTGCAGTTGTTAGTTTTTTAATTGGTGGAATATTACATGGCGTTGTGTTGGAATCGTACCTGCAAGGCTACGCCTTTGTACACTATAAAGGATTAATGAAAGATACCCCCGATTACATCCTGATATTTCTGGGCAATGCCGGAATTGCCTGCATGATGACCTACGTATTTAACCAATGGGCGCATGTTCGCTCGGCAATGCAAGGCATAAAAACAGCCATCATCATCTCCGCACCAATGTCAATCGGTGCCGATATTACATTCTACGGCATCATGAACATTTACAACGGGCCATTACCATTGTTTATTAACGTGATTGCAAGTATTGTAATATCTGCCGGGGCAGGTGCCGCCGCGGGCTGGGCACTGGGGAAATTCTCTAACAACTAACAAGTGTTGCTTCCCACATCTGCCGAGGCAATCCTTCAGCGCGCCAACCCGGTGCGAACCGCACCTTCTGCGCCGCAGGTAGAAGTATTAAAAAAGCAAAAGTCCTTATTAAGTACCGTAAGGGCCAATACTCATAAGGACTCTTGCAAATAATGTCCATCTCTATTTTACCGACTCAAGTTCCATAGTGTAGTCTTCATAGGTTGTGTATTTGCCGTTATCAACTATAGTATGTAGTGAATGTGCCTTGGCTTGTAAAGCAGACTGCGTATAAAACAAGTCAGTAGTTCGTGTTTCTGTTAAAGTACCAGATGTACTCGCTTTATCATACCGCAGATGCATTGCATTAATTGTTCCGTACGGCACTGTTACTTGTTCATCAACAGCAACAACTGTATGCGTGTTCCCTAATACATCTGATATTGACACTGAATCACCTTTTTGTACCGAGCCAATCAACACTTTGCCGGTATAATACGTTGTATTGCCGTAGTCGCGTGAATATTGATACAGAACATTATCTTTAGCGTAATAGTATAATGTATCAATAGCATACGAATCGGAATATGCGAAGGGTGTCTTTCGTTCTATTTTTATGGCTTGAATACCCGATGGCAGAACTTCGCTCGTAGAAAGTATGGTAAGGTAAAGTCTTTTTTTGATGGTATCGTAACTACTGCCTTTATAGATGTAGGTTGTGTTGTACGTATACACTGTTCCGGCTTTACCCGAAGGAAGATAATTAGCTGCGGGTTGAGATTGAGTAACAGTTGCCTGTGTTGTATCTCCGCAACTGAATAGTAGTGCTGTACCAAGTACAGCAAAAGAATAGACAATGAGTTTTACCATAAACTACCCCTGAAAAGGTTAACTAAATTATACCATGAACTATGGTATGTGGTTAAATGGTAGAGATATGGTATAATGAATAGATTGGTGGTATAAAACAGATTGTACACCCACGACGTTAATCCCAATTATTCTATTGTTCGTGCTATAATTATTTTTTCTCCTTACAGTTACATTGCGATAACCGGTGTTACTTAGGCATTGTTCTTTCCCGCATAACAAACGTTGTGTTTACGTGCAAGGCACGGTGCGGATTGCGATAGCATCACTTGATAGTGTGTAGTGAATTCCATGTTAATCCAAATCGGCGAAGGAATTTTGAAAGGCGATCGGTATCGTTGGTGTTTGCTTTTTTCTCGCGTGTTACACCAAAAAGTTTTCTTCCTGCTTCGGCGAGTGTTTTGGATTGCAGGCACACGTTTATTACTGACTCCAATTGCATTCTATCGAACAGGTCTAGGTCTTCGATTTGTTGTTCGGTTAAGTATAGTTCTATAGTGTTGCCTGATGGAGATGATGGATTTTTCCAGCTCTTTTTTAGTCTGATAATTTCTTCCCGCACAATTTCTTCGGTGATTCTTCCACCAACCGAGAGTGTTGCCATGCGTGTTACGGATGCGTTGAGGTCGCGGAAATTTGCGTTCCATTCTGCTTGTGCAGATTTAGCATATTTAAGATAGATGTTCTTTGCTTCCGCGTTGAACCGAGCACGCAGATTGTTCTTTTCTGCAAATCGTTCTAATTCATACTCAAGATTAGGTTCAATATCTTCGGTACGTTGTTTTAAGCCGGGCAAATCAAACGACCACAGATTAATACGTGCAAACAGGTCATCGCGGAAACGTTGCTGAAGAACATCGTTGCGTAAATCGCGGTTTGTACCAGCAATTAGTTGGAAATCACTATACACTTCTTTATCCGAGCCAACAGGATAGAAACATTTTTCTTCGAGTGCGCGAAGCAACATAGCTTGTTCATCGCTACCAAGCTCGCCAATTTCATCTAAGAACAGTACGCCACCATCGGCACTGCGAAGAAGTCCTTCGCGGTCGTTCATCGCACCAGTAAACGCTCCCTTCTTGTGACCAAACAGCGTACTCATTGCCGCATCGCCACGAAGGGTAGCACAGTTAACTTCTACAAATGCACCTTGTACACGGCGCTGCTCTCGCTTTAGTTGATAAATGCGTTTTGCAAGTTGTGATTTACCCGCCCCTGTTGGACCCATAAGTAACATTGGAGCTGATGAAGCAATGGCAACCTTCTCAATGTGTTCAATCAATAAGTTAAAAGATTTGTTCTTTGTGTTGATACCGCTTTTAAGAAAAGTAAGACTCTCTTGTGTTTGAAGGGCAAAGCGTTGAGCAATTACATCGTAGCGAGATAAATCCAAATCAATGATGGAAAATGTTCCAGCATCTTTACCACGGTCTTCCATCTTTGGTGGAGATAATTGTAACAACCTACCAGGAACAAAGTGGGCTTCGGTTAAGAGGAATGAACATATCTGTTGTACGTGGGTGCCGGTTGTGATATTCATGTAGTACTCTTCAGTATCCGGCTTAAAGGAATATTCCTTTACAACATCAAACATGGTAGAATACACTTCTTCAAAGTCCCATGGGTCGCGGAAGTCGATACAATGAAGATTGACTTTTGTTTTTGGAGACTCTTCTTCGATATCCGTCTTTATCTGTTCTGCAAGTTGAGTAAAGCGTTCCTGATGCAGTAATTCTAACCTATCAACACGAAATGCTTTGTGTTGAACCATCGCAATTGTTGGTCTCCATCTGTCCCAACGTTTATTTGAAATTCCGGCATCAAGTGTTGTACCGAGAAATGATAGAACTACTTTTTTCTTTGTTGGCATGGTAGTATAGTATTGATTGTTAGAATTCCCTCACCCGCTTGTTACCACAAGCGACCTCTCCCAAAAGGAGAGGTGAAATGCAATTCCTTCTCCTGTTGGGAGTAGGAATCCGAAGGAAGGGCGATATAAGTATATTGTAACGGATATTGCTTTTAGTGTTATCCAAGTTTTAGTGACCCTCACCCGCTTGTTACCACAAGTGACCTCTCCCAAAAGGAGAGGTGAAATGTAATTCCTTCTCCTCTTGGGAGAAGGTGTCCGAAGGACGGATGAGGGCTATCGTAGCCTGCGTTGTAGTTCAGATCCAATTTGTTCAAGTACGGAATCAATATTATTTAGTACTTCACTATTCCAGAATCTCATTTCATATATGCCAATTGAGTTCAGATACTCTGTTCTCTGTTTATCATGTTGTTTTTGTTCTACTGAAAGATGTGTGCTTCCATCTAACTCAATTGATAATTCTGCATCATGACAATAGAAATCTAGAATAAATCTATCAATTGGATGCTGTCTCCTAAATTTTGCATGTAAAATCTGCCTATTACGAAGAAGCTTCCAAAGCAAATGCTCCGCGTTTGTTTCTCTTTCCCTCAGCGAACGTGCATTTTCCAATAGATACTCAGGCACCTTATAAGTATTACCATGATATGGGACTAATGGTTCTTTCATGGATGTAATATGTTTATTGAATTCCCTCACCCGCTTGTTACCACAAGCGACCTCTCCCAAAAGGAGAGGTGAAATGCAATTCCTTCTCCGGTTGGGAGAAGATGTCCGAAGGACGGATGAGGGCTATGAATAAGAAAACAAAAGATTTAATTCTTGTGTATTCTATTTTATTCTTATACATGCAAAACTACAAAAATCACTTTTCAACTGTCAGAATAAAATCACAGGTAACCTGTAAGCAAGTATTCATGCGGCTTTCAAGGTTGTTAGCACTTTTCAACGGAAAGGCAAAATAAAAGTTGGCACGCCCTTTCTAAATAGCACTCTCAGAAACGCACATAAAAAAGTGAATTTCTACAAATTGTTTTTACACGTTTACACAGGAGGATGCAATGCCAAACAAAACATTGTTCCAGACACTAAAAGGAAAGTTGTTACCAAAGACAACTACCCGCAATAACGAAAATGCTCCGGCTTATGAGTTTACTCCTAAGCATCAGTTAGCACAACTTGCTGCTACGGGTTGCATTAGCAATACATTCTACGTTCAGGCAGAAAACCAGTTGGAGAATGTATTGGCATTGGGTGCACAACTTGATGCCGAGTTTGTTGCAAAAACTGCTGTGTATGCTCGTGAAAAAGGTTACATGAAAGATATGCCTGCATTGTTACTTGCAATGCTAACTGTTAAAGATGTTGAACTTTTGAAACGTACATTCCCACGTGTTGCAAACAACGGGAAGATGTTGCGCAACTACGTGCAGATTATTCGTTCGGGTGCGGTTGGGCGAAAGTCGTTTGGTTCTGCACCAAAGAGATTGTTGCAAGATTGGTTTGAAAGCAGAACCGATCGCCAAGTGTTTACGGCGTCCATTGGGCAAACGCCATCAATGGCAGATGTAATCAAAATGGTACGTCCAAAGCCACTAAGCAAATCGCGTGAGGCGTTGTACGGTTACTTGATTGGAAAAGAGTACAACCAGGAGTTGTTGCCGGAGATTGTTCAACAATTCGAAGCATTTAAACGCGATAGAACTTCGCCTGTTCCTGATGTTCCATTTGAGATGTTAACAGCATTGAATCTTGGAACTGCGGAGTGGGTTGAAATTGCAAAGAATGCTTCGTGGCAAACAACCAGAATGAACGTAAACACCTTTGCACGACATGGTGTGTTTAACACTACCGGCATGACAGAGGTAGTAGCACAACGATTGCGCAACGAACAGGAAATCAGAAAGGCACGTGTATTTCCATACCAGTTATTGGTGGCATACATTAATGCTGATTCTTCAATTCCGTATGAGATACGTGAAGCGTTACAAGATGCGTTAGAGATTGCAACTTCAAATATTCCGGCTATGGAAGGAAAGGTTGTTGTCGCAACTGATGTTTCGGGTTCAATGCAATCGCCTGTTACTGGATACAGACAAGGTGCAACCACTAAAGTTCGTTGCATTGATGTTGCGGCTTTGGTTTCTGCATCTATCATGCGAGTAAACAAACAAGCACGTATTATTCCGTTTGAGAATGATGTGGTGAATGTTCAGCTAAACTCCAGAGATTCTGTAATCACCAATGCGCAAAAGTTAGCGGCGGTTGGCGGAGGTGGAACAAACTGCTCTGCACCGTTAGCCAAGCTAAACAAAGAACGCGCAACAGTTGATGTTGTAATCTACGTTTCGGATAATGAATCGTGGGTTGATGCAAACAGAACATGGGGCTATAGCAACGGAACGGCTGTATTGCGTGAATGGGAAACATTAAAACAACGTAACCCACAGGCAAAGCTGATTAACATTGATATTACGCCTAACTCTACAACGCAGGCAAAAGATCGTAATGATATACTGAACATTGGTGGTTTCTCGGATAACGTGTTTACAACCATTGCGCAGTTTATTAGCAAAGGAAATGATGCCGAGTTGTGGGTAAAAGAGATTGAAGCGATTGAGTTATAGCGGCTCCCCTTCTCATCATGTTTGCCCTTTCTGTAACAAGAAAGGGCGGCATGTTGTAAACGAATACACAACAATAACTACGCAGTGAATGCTTGCGGAACTACATGGTTGGATTTTGCGAGTTCGAATCTCGTTGCAGGTATGGTGATACCCTATCTGTAGAATGTTTCGCACAACTTTGTCACTGCTTTGCTTTTTGATATATCACGATATATGTTGTTTGTACATTGGGGTTTTTATCGGTATGATAAGACGCTATTGTGCTTATGGCTTGGTGCCGTCAGCGATAGCAACAATGTACCTAAACAACGAGAGAAGCACATACGCCCGAATGCCGATGGAACTACATGCACTACGGATGCCCAGGTCGCAGGTTCGAGTCCTGCCGGTTGCCCAACTATCGTATATGGCAGCCGTAGCTCAGTTGGTTAGAGCAGGAAAAAACGTTTCATCAATCTTTGTCGGGAAGTGTGTGTGTTTGAAAACAAAACAGATTAAAACCGAATGCCTGTAGGAGTACATTCATTTTGGCTGAACATCAAAACACATCTCTTACACAAACTTGTCGGTTACTTATTAGTATTCATTGCGAATGCAGATCGGAACTACATGCACTGTTAATGCCCGTGTCGCAGGTTCGAGTCCTGCCGGCGAAAGCCGTAGCTCAGTTGGTAGAGCAGGTTAAAACGTTTCATCAATCTTTGTCGCAATGATTTTTAAAACAAAACATTATTTATGGAAACACTTTTTACAATAAACAAAAGCGTACAAGCGGGTGATTTTGATTACGCCGAAATGCTCTTGCTTGCACCACTCATGAAGAAAATGAGGAAAATGGTGATGCCATATTTCTGGACCTTTGAGAGTATTATCAAAAACGAAATTGATACGAATGATATTCGTGAAGCATTAACCAAGATTGGCTACACCACAACATTTAACGGCAACTGGACGTACATGCTTACTAAGAACTGCTTGGTAACTTTAGTTGCCGGACGTATTAACGAAACCACACAGTTTTGTAAGTACACCTTTAGCATATTTGCTACATCACGTCCGCATTTGTATGCAATGCGCGATACTCTTCGGAACATTGTAACAAATGTTCAGCCGGAGTTGATTTGCGAAACACGTTGGTACTATGGAACTGGCAGTTACGACTACGAAAGTATTTTTGAAACAATGGAAGATACCATTGTGCCACAAGCATATCCGTTTATTGCCAACTTGGAATCAACCATACAAGAGTACGCACGAAGTAACGAATCTATTTTGCTCTTGATTGGCGAGCCAGGCACGGGTAAATCCCGATTGATACGATACATCATACGGCAGATGGCAAAGGTTCAGCAAACGCAACATATTAAAGTGTATTATACATCGAATGCGACATTGTTGAATGGCGATAGCATTTACAGCGATTTCCGTACAAGCGATGCAAGTGCGTTTATTCTGGAAGATGCCGATTTACATTTAAGCTCGCGCGCCGATGGCAACGATGTTATGACGAAACTGCTTTCCAGTTCCGATTCATTCATCTCAGCATCAACGAACAAAAAGATTATTCTTACAACTAACTTGGCATCGCTTAACGGCACCGACGACGCTCTCTTGCGTCCCGGACGTTGCTTTGGCGTAATAGAAACACGCAAGTTCACACGCAACGAAGCACAACGATTCTTCGAGGCAATTGCCCCCGGCAGAAACATTGTGTTAGAGAACGAACTCTACACACTTGCCGAACTCTACCGGCTTCTATCGCCCCACGCCGATTCTGTGCGACAGTTAAGCGATAGCGCACGCTATAAACTAGCAAGCAAACGCAGTATGGGTTTTGCTGCAGTATAACAAATGGGTACTTTGCTACCGCAGACCGCACCACACCTTGCATTTCATCTGGTGCGGTCGCCCGCGGGAGAGAAGCTAGGCAATGGGAATTAACAAAATCAAATACATGTTTTACAAACTCATGCAGTATAAATATGATTAATATTGAAACTCTATCACGTGTTGAGCAAATATTAAAGAGGACTCTTGAAGGACTATATGGTGGTGAGGTAAAGGAATTTGCATCAAGAATGAAGAATAGTAAGGATGCAGACAAGCAAAAAGAGTTTTATATTGAAATGGTACATATTCTTTATTCTAAAAGTCAAGATGAGTCAAATCAACAATTATTGAATATTGGCATGGATTTGTGCGATGATTTTATTCAATTCTACAAAAGAGCAAAATTGGAGGGTAATACAAATGCTGATAGTTTACTCCTAAGTCCATTTATTGACTTTCCCAATATAGAAGGGTCAAAACTACTAAGCAAGTACATGTCATTGATAGAAGCTTCTATTGCATACAAAAGTGCTTTGAATAGCCTTGATTATATGCTGGTATTCGAATCCTCAAAAAATGTTTTACTTAGTGGTTATGAGTTCATAGATGGTATAATACCATTTATTATAGCTTGCAGAAGCGAAGATAGTATTACAAATAACAAGGTCGAATCTATTTTTAGATACTCCTTTAAAAGCAAGATTGAGGATCTTAATAATAAAACTTATGATGGAGAATTTCAATTATTCAAGAAAATATCTAATAACAATTTTCGAAATGCTCTTGCACACCGAACACTTTTTCATGATAGAGATAATAACATAATCATCTACAATGATAGGGATAAGGAATTCAAAATTGACATTGTTACATATACAGCTTATGCGACCGTTTGTTCATACATTCCTTTTAGTTATATGTTGTTTGTTATCATACATTGTTTCATTATTCAGTATCCTAACGATATTTACCTTTTACCAGAAAGAATACAGAAAGTAATTAAGTAAACAAACATCATCCCCGAATGCAATTGGAACTACATGGTAGAGCGCCAGAACGGAGGTCGTAAGTTCAAATCTTACCTACTGTATTTTTAAGGTAGTAGCTCAGTAAACTGTTTCAGTGAAACTTGTCGGGGAAATTTAGAATACGCCCCTCACCCGCTTGATGCCTCAAGCGACCTCTCCCAAAAGGAGAGGTAAAATGCAAATCCTTCTCCCGCTGGGAGAAGGTGTCCAAAGGACGGATGAGGGATATTGAAAATAGAATCATCCCCGAATGCAATTGGAACTACACGGAATAATATACACAGGTTCGATTCCTGTTGTTGTTGCAAAAGTAACAGCATGGCTGAGTTGGTTAAGCAATTATCTGTTTCATTAAATCTTGTCGGGGAAAAATTTGCAACACAACCACATCACGAATGCCGATGGAACTACATGCACCTTTTCCGGTTATGCTTGGGGCACCAAGCAGCGGGTTCGAATCCCGTAAGGAAACGTTTCATCAATTGTTGTCGTGATGGTGGTTGTATATACAGACAACATTCTCTCCCGCACAGGAATGTTTGTAATGCAGAAGAGGCGCGGTGCGGTCTGCGATAGCAGAAAACAATTACAAAACATAAAACACAAACAATGAATACAACATTTACAACAACCGAAAATTTAGCTATCTCGCACATGCACGTGGGCGATGGCATTGAACCTATTACCGTAATTGGTACGGAAAGAATCCGTAATGGATTTGACCCCACGTGTTTAGAGCAAGCAATGAACTCGCGTTTGGCACCGGGCGTTACTAACCTTGTGCTGAACCCCGATGCACATGGCGGTTACGGCGCACCTGTTGGGTGTGTGCTTGCATCGCCAACACATATTTATCCCGGACCTGTGGGCGTGGATATTAAATGTTCGATGTCGCTGTTGCAAATGGATATTCCCGAAGAAGAAATGCGCGATAAGAAAATTCGTAGAGCAATCATCAACGCCATTTGCGAACGCACTCCAACAGGTGCAGGTAAGGGGCAACGCTCGGTACGAAAATCGCGTAGAGTGTCGTCGGCGCTTGGTAAACAGGTTGCAACCGAAGGCGCATCGTTTGGTGTGTGCGAGCAACTTGGCATTCCATACGAATGGGCAAGCAAATGCGAGGACTCGTTTCATGTTGGGCACAACGGAACTACCGATGCGTTGGCAGAACGTTTAAACGTATTACTCTCAGCCGGACTTTTTGCAAAGTTTGACGACAAAGTTGAACAGCTTGGTTCGTACGGCGGGGGAAATCACTTTGGCGAATGTGAGATTGTGCGTATTGCCGAGGGCGCACGCGAACGTGCCGTTGCCGATACCTTTGGTTTAATGGATAAACGTGTTGCGTTTCTATCGCACTGCGGTTCGCGTGGGTTTGGTTACCAACTTGCACAACACCAATTCCAAAAACTGCAAACACACTTTGCGCAAAACGGATGGGCGTTCCCCGGTAATGATAAAGAGCTTGTTCATGCAGAGCTTGGCACAACGCAGGCAGATGATTATATCAATGATATGTCGCTTGGGGCAAACTTTGCAACGGTAAATCACTTGCTTATCAACGCGCTTGTGCTTGAGGCATTCGAGGAAATTCTTCCCGGAACCAAAGGACACTTGGTCTATTTTATCAGCCACAACATTGCGCGTAAGGAACACATCAACAACACCGAAATGTGGGTTCACCGTAAGGGTGCAACACGCGCATTTCCTGCGCATCATGAAGGGCTACACAATACACCATTTTATGAAACTGGACATCCCATTTTACTTCCGGGAAATCCGCAGGATGGCTCGGCAGTGATGGTTGCAAACCCGGGCGCAGTGGAATCGCTGTATAGTGTTAACCACGGTGCGGGCAGAGCAATGGGTCGCCGTGCCGCCGCACGAACGTTGAATCAACAAGAGGTAGATGCATCGTTCGAGGATAAGGATATTCTTACCAACTGCCGTGCGTACCCCATTGATGAAGCACCCGCGGCATACAAAGATTTTAACGAGGTACTCCGCTCGGTTGAAGAAGCCGGACTTGCCACACAGGTAGCAAAACTTAAAGCACGTTTTGTTATCAAAGATTCCGATAAAAGCTTACGCGGAGCAGCATAGTATACGTTCTTGCTCCCGCAGACCGCTCCACGCCTTGCTTACAAGCAGGGCGTTTTTGTTTGCGGGAAATATCCGGCTTCATTCTATACAACGGTTACCGTTTAGCTGTGGTTCTATCCTGCAAAGCAACGGATTCCTTAAAAACACACCGTTTGGTGCAGTCCGGCGACAGCAAAAAAATACGTTCTTTGTATCCACACTGCCGTTTAGTATGTTTGCGGTAGGAAACGCCTTGTTTCCACCCAAAGCAGAAATAAAGAGAATATATATTATGAATCGCACCGTAACGATTATTGGTTTTCCGATGGATTTAGGTGCCGGACGGCGTGGCGTTGATATGGGACCGAGTGCCTTACGGATTGCTGATATTGGTGATAAACTAACCCAACTTGGTTATACTGTTGTAGACGAAGGCGATGTGCCCGTACGTACACAAGAAGTTCAAACCATTCACGACGCCAAGCTAAAGTATCTGCCCGAAATTACTGTTTCGTGCGCGCGTTTGGCTATAGCCACAAAAGCAGCGTTGGATAACGGCTCGTTTCCGTTAATCCTTGGTGGCGATCACTCCATGAGCATTGGCTCGATTGCCGGAGTTGCCGCCCATTGCCGCGAAAAAGGCAAACGCCTGGGTGTGATGTGGATTGATGCCCATGCCGATATGAACACACCGCAAACAACACCATCGGGGAATATTCACGGAATGCCGCTATCGGTTTCCATGGGAATTGGCGACGAACATTTGGTAAACCTTATGGACTTTGCGCCAAAGGTAGAACCCAAAAACGTTGCCCTTATTGCCATCCGCTCGGTTGACCCCGGCGAGAAAGTATTAATAAAAGAACTTGGCGTTATGGCATTCCCTATGCCGGAGATAGATAAACTTGGTGTATATAGCATTATGGAAAACGTACTGCATACACTAAAAAATAATGTAGACCATTTACACGTTAGCTTTGACCTTGATAGCGTAGACCCAACCGTTGCCGAGGGCGTTGGAACTCCCGTTCCCGGCGGGTTATCGTACCGCGAAACGCATCTTATTATGGAGATGATTGCCGAAGCAGGTATTATGGGTTCGCTGGAGGTAGCTGAAGTTAATCCGATTTTGGACGATAAAAACAGTAGCGCCCGATTTGCCGCCGAAGTAGTGGCTTCAACTATGGGCAAACATATATTATGATAGCACTTGCTCGATATTTACCAGGGAAGAACACGCACACAGTACGGAGATTGAGTTTACACATTTGTATTATGGTAATGCACATTGTAGTATATACCTATTGCAGTGCGCAAGACACCACCAAAAAAGTAACTACAGTAACCAATGGCAGCGAGTTTGTAATGAATGCACGGCTTGGATTACAACTTGGTATCAGTGCCCCTGATTTTTTTACTACGTATCGAAATGTTTTGCGGATTCCTACGTCGCAGTTTACGGTTCCGCTTACATTTGGGGCTGCTGCTAAATTTGCCAAAGGGGATTGGAGCATAGGCATTGACGGGGAATACTTTTCTGCCGACGTTAATGATAATGCAACCGTTACCATAAATCCTTTAGATTCCTCTAAAGGGTCTCGCAAGTTTTTAGAGAATATTTCGCTTACGGCAGTACCTATTATGCTATGTGCAGAGATTGCTCCGGTTAACGCGCAATTTCATACATACATAGGTGCCGCTGCCGGAATAGGATTAGTCTCGTTACAATGGAAAGAAGAAGTAAGCAGCTCTCTGCAAGGCGATACACGTATAGGCGGAACATTAATAAATGAATCGAAAGTTGTTCCTGCGTTTCGTATATACAGTGGAATAGAACTTGGGTACGACAGAGCTAAACGCGGAGTTGACCATTTTGGAAGTTTGATTATTGAAGTACGGTACACATACATGCCATACAACACTACACCCTTCCAAAAACTTGCGGCACAACAGCCCGGGTTATCCGCATCGCAAGAATTGACAATAGGAGCTAGCGCAGTAAGTGTTCAGATAGGCGTACAGTTTAATCTTTCTCGGCTGCGCTAAGAGATATAAATCACTATAGTATTTGTACTATTTAAAGGACACACGTATGAAAACCAACATTACCGCTCGCCATTTTAAGGCACGTCCGGAACTCACCGAAGCAGTGGAAAACGCCGTGCAACATCTTACACAATACCACGATGGTATTATCAGTACCGATGTTATTCTGGAGAACGGCGATATAGAACCAACAGTTGAATTTATTGTGCATGTAGGTGGCAAAACTCTGGTAGCAAAAGAATCGTCCGACGATTTCTTTAAATCGTTACACGGCGCAAGCGATAACATGATTCGCCAGATTCGTAAACTCAAAACCAAAACCGAAAATCACTAACACCATTAACGTAGTGTATAACGGCTGCTTTGCATATAACAAGGCAGCCGTTTGTATTTTCTGCTATCGCGTGACCGCACCTATCCACAGTTTTATCAACATTTCCACACCGTTGCGGGAAAGTTCAATCTACTAACAGTACTACCCTTTTAACTGCGAAGCTGTAACGGCCGGAGCCGACCGGGTTGCGGCGCAGTACAGTTGCTGCGGCAAAGGCGGTTTTACCATTCTATTTTCTTGCGGTTCCGGCAAAACATGACTTTTATCATAGTATTCTTTTGGCATCGAACCGAAGTTCGTACGCGAGTAATCTTGTTGCACTTCCGGCAGAGGAGAAAACCTATGAAAACCCTTCGATTTGTAATAGCAGTATTGTGTATGGTGTATATGCCTGAACAGAGTATTGCTTCAGACCAAACCCCAACAAAAAAGAACATTCAACTTAACCCGGAGGTATCGCTGTGGAGTAAAAACCTTAGCGGCGCAATGACGGGAAAGCGTGCGTATAACCCGCAGATAATTCAGTCGGGCTCTACAATTCATGTTACGTGGGTTGCCGATAGCACGTATATCAAACGGTACATAGTGTATATCAGGTCGGTTGATAACGGAGC
This sequence comes from Bacteroidota bacterium, assembly GCA_019695345.1. Classification (GTDB taxonomy): domain Bacteria; phylum Bacteroidota; class Ignavibacteria; order Kapaibacteriales; family NICIL-2; genus JAIBAE01. Next base: position 110,765 of record JAIBAE010000003.1, read on the forward strand.
TACATGGGAACAACCACGGTACGTATATACATATCCATCGTACGCAAACGGCGGCTGGAATGATGGCGGAGCAAATTATTACAAGATGGTTGTTCAGGGAACAAGCGTTCACTTTTTTGTAAGCGACTACAACCAACGTGGAACGTGGTACGGACGCTTGATGTATATCCGTTCGGTGAATAACGGACTGTCGTTTGAAGCACCGCGCTCGTTGTTCGAGGGGAACGATGCATTCCATATTTACAATGTTATGTCGCGCCCTATACCTAACGGTGTGGCGGTAGTATTTCTACATAAATGTAACTGGACAACTGCCGACACGTGTTATTACATGAAGAGTACAGATAACGGCACTACATTCCAACGCGATACGGTGTACACCACCCCGGCATTTAGTGGCTCGCCCGATGACGTTAAGATTGAAGGAGCATCGGTATATGTTCCATTTAGTTGGTCGTACTTTTATTATGGGTTTAACTACGGCGAGCAATGGATTGCAGTTGCGGCAAATGGCGGGAAGTTTATTAAAACAAAACTCTCTGTACCGCGCAGTTATAACAACAACAGAGATATGTCGTTAATTACCCTTGCGGAGAATATGCCTTCGCGTGTTGCAGTTGCCGGGCAAAATGTGTATGTGCTTGGGTACGATTATCCCGAAAAAGGTGTTGGACGGATGTATATCTCACGCTCGGTAAATGGCGGCACAACGTTCTTACCACCACAAACTGTTACTATGGATACAGGTGGTATCGGGATAGACTTTAAGTATGCAACCATTGCCGCCAAAGGGAACTACTTGTATGTGGTGTTTACCGGTGCAGGCAATGCAATGTATATGGTTCGTTCTACCGATGGCGGTACTACAATGTTGCCAAAACAAAAACTCACTTCGAGTAACGTGTATTTTACAAGCTTGTTTTCATCGGCTATGTACCCACGCTGTATTCCCGACCCAAATGTGGCCGAAGGTTCGAAGGTTCATGTTGTGGGATTCTATGGTTTATATACGTACAGCACCAATGGTGGTGCAACGTTTAATGGTAATGTACAGTTGTTTCCGTTCTCTTTCCGCGAAGTTGGTTTTGTTGATGCCGTTGTTGATAATCAGTCGGCTATTCATGTTGTAACCAATGGTGGAGCATTTTACACAACATCAGTAAAAACAGATATTGATATATTCTACCGTAAATACTCTCCAACAGAAACATATCAACAACAAAGCGGTAGTGGAAACAGATGTATAACATTAACAAACGACCCCAACCAACAAAAAGCAACTGGCGACCACCAGTATGATTTACTCCAGATACCGTCGTCGGAGTTTAACAACCCCAATGGTAGCTTTACAGTAGAAGCCCGCTTTAAGCCAACAAGTAAAGATATGTCGTTTCTTGTTGTCATGAAATCTGCTTCATCTACCTGGTGGGAATATGGTACATATTACATACGCGTTTTAGATGGATGGCTCTATGCAAATGTGGCTACCGATAGCAATGCGCAGTATCATCTTACAAGTAATGCCAAACTGCAACAAGACAATTGGTATCATGTTGCATTAACCTATAATCAAAAACAAAAAAGCAACAACGTACAACTATATATCAACGGAACGCTACAACAAACAACCACTGTTAAAGGTAATGTATTGCGTAGTGCCGACCCAATTTTAATGGGTTATATCCTTGATTACAATTACAACGCGCATAGTGTAAATATTGATGAGTTCCGAATTTGGAACAGAGCTTTAACCGAACAAGAAATACGCGCAGGCATGGAAGGGAATATCAGTACAACAGCCCTTGGATTAACTTCATATTATAAGTTCGACGGCAATTTAGCCGATGCAACGGGAAAAGGTTTTCCGGCAATGCCTATGTACAGAGAAGCATTTTCATCAACGAGTGACTCGGTGTTATTTATCTCGCGCATAACCCCAACCGAAGCAGGAAATACAGGCGATGTAACGGTAACTGTTTTAGGCAGTGGGTTCAGTTCAGCAACAAAGTTTAAACTTCAGAAGTCCGGACAACAAGATATAACCGCAAGCGAAGTATATGTTCAGAACTCAAAAGAAGTAAAAGCTGTATTCGACATTCGTGGTACTGTTGTGGGTGATTGGGATATTGTGGCAAGTAACTCAAAAGAAACAGCAACCCTACAAAAAGCATTAGCAATAAAACAAGGCGAATTACCCGACCCGTGGGTGTATGTTAGCGGACGCAGAATGATATTATTAAACAGATGGAACAGTTACACCATTTATCTTGGAAACAAGAGTAACGTTGATGCAACAGGAGTTCCATTCTGGCTTGCCATTACCAACGACCCGCGTATTGAAATTGAGTTTGTTGACTTTACTGTAGGTTGGTCCGATGAATCGGTTAAAAACGGATACGATAAACAATTAGCATCGCTCCCTATTTATGTTACTGCAAACAAAATACAAGGCGAGTCCTTTAATGCAAAAGTGTATCCATTGTATATCTCGCGGATTCCTGCCAATACTACCATTGCTTTACATGTACGTATTAAAGCAGGAATGAACTTCCGCTTTAAGGCATGGATTAACGAGCCGTATTATCAATCACCGTTTAATGTTGAGTTAGCGCAGTGTTTGATTTCATCGGTTACAGAACGATTGGTAGATAACACCGTATCAGCTATCCCTGCTGTAGGTTGTATCTACGAAGCAGGTAAACTTGTGCATAATCCGTTTGATGATTACAAAGGCAAGAAAGAACGCACTATACTAAGCACTATTCGCGAGTGGAGTGGGGCAGCATTAAAATGCGGAACGTCGTTAACAGGTGCAGGAACTATCGCTACTTTTTTTGTATCGTTTGTTTCCGACTTGGATAACTACGTAAACGATATTCGCGATTGCCAAAAACGATTCCCACGCAAAAGTAGATTCGATGGCGATGTGGTTGCAGTTTCCTCGTTCGACCCCAACTCAATTAGCGGGCCGCACGGATACGGAACAGATAACTATACGGCAAAACAAACACCGCATTCTTATACAGTATTCTTCGAGAACAAAAGTTCTGCTACCGCACCTGCACACGAAGTATTTATTACCGATACACTCGATAAAAACAAATACGACCTTACATCCTTCATGTTTAGCAGTATTGATATTGGTGATACAACACTCAGCATCATGCCTTCATCTACGTTATCAACCATTGCAGACTTACGCCCAAAACGCAATGTAATGGTAAGGATTCAAGGTTCTGTTGATAAATCCACAGGCATAATTCGTTGGGTATTCGAGTCGCTCGACCCCGCATCAATGTTACCATCGGAAGACCCAAGCGGCGGGTTTTTGCCACCAAACATCACGCCACCACAAGGCGAAGGTTCGGTATCATACATAGTAAACGTACGCTCTTCGGTTGCACATAAAGCACAACTTACCAACAGCGCGCAAATTGTATTCGATGCCAATGCTCCGTTACAAACAAACACGTACTCTACGGTTATAGATGACCGCGCACCAACAAGCCGCGTAAACAATATGGTTATAGTAAACGACTCCACTATAATACTTGGTATCACATCATCCGACGACGCATCAGGAATTGTAGATGTAGTAACATACATGTCGGTAAACGATAGCGCATTTGTACCAATTACAACTACAACAACAAGTAATGCAGTGTTTACATTTTTCGAGGGCGGTAAAGGAAAGCGATACGAGTTCTTCTCGGTAGCGCGCGATAGCGTAGGCAACAAAGAGTCGGTAAAAAACTACGCCGAGCTAACCGATGTGCCTAACCCAACGTACGATGCAACAACAAGTGCAGTTACATCCATTGCACCGAATCCGTGGTCAAGCGAAACAGTAATAGAATTCACCATAGCCAAACGCGAGCACATCCGTTTAGAATTATACGACCCCCTTGGCAAAGTAGTAAAACAATTAGCAGAAGGTATGTTTGAAGTTGGTACATACCAGATACATCTACGCGATGAATATCTTCCGCAAGGTGTGTATCAGTGCATCATAAATACACCAACCACCAGAAACGCATTAGCAACAATCCGTATTGGCAGGTAATATTACATTAACTTGGTTAAGTACACTATCAGCAATGGTAGTGTACTTTTTTATTCTGCTATCGCAAGACCGCACCAAATGTTGCACACTAACTTACCCGCACTCTGCGGAGCAGAACGTTTTGCGCGTAACACTCTTTATCGTGAAGGAGTATATAACGTTTTGTAGCTTGGTGCCGTGCGCTCTTCTCTTTTAATAAATTATACGTGAAAAGCGTGTGGAGTCAATGCGCTGTTAGAAGAAGTTTAAATTGTTCTTTATCGGAATATTATCACCCCAACTAATATCGCAAGAATGATAAAAACTAAAAGTCCTATGGAAAAAACAATGTCTAACGGACGAACGTGAGGATTCTTTGCTCCAAAGGAAGTGTCAATCTCATCCGAATGACTTAGCCAAAGAATAAAGTCTCTCTTTTGAATACTGAAGCTTATTGATCGAAATAGTCTATCAACGGAGTAATATAAAAACGGAACACATAGTTCCCAACAAAGAATGCGATTATCGGGAGATGAGTCTTCCCGCAGTAACATATTTAAAATTCCAGCAAGAAAAAGCGCCACAGAAATTGACCACCTTAGTATCGGCTTACTCCATTTCTTTTTTCGCGTATATAGGAAAAAGAAACTTGTCCCAAGGGCTATACAAATTCCTATTGTGCTACTATTCATTTGGTCCTTGAAATGTCTGCTAACTTGTATATAGAAGGAAGTTATTTTTTTGATTACACGTTGCCTTTTATTCTATACTTCTATTTACAAACATAACAACACATCTCTCACGAACAATGGTGTTTAGTTGTTGTGGTTCTGTTCCGCAGTGTACGGCGGGCGTATGTAATACGTCCCTACACAAGTGTGGTTTGGTGCGGTCTGGCGATAGCAACAAAAATTACATTTCTCGTTGTTTCCAGCCGCGTAGTATGCGATTCATAACGCAGTAATGTAATGCCCGTACGGCAAGTGCAGTTGGGAGAATGGGTAACATACGCTCTGCTACTCGGGCAATGGTATTACGGATTGCCAAGCGTACAAGCCAATGTTTAAAGGTTGTTGCCTGTAATGTTCGTAATCCAAATATCTCATCTACATCAGGGTGTTTTGTATGGATGTACGGTAAGTTCGTTTTACCAAATTCTTCCATTTGTTGTAGTGCCTGCGCTGCTGTTTTATTCATTGCCGATGTACCGAAGGCACGCTGTGTAAACACTACCGGCACGCCTGTATGTTTATGCAAACGGATAGCATATTCGGTATCGCCAGCGCCATATTTTGTTATGTGCGGGTCTTGTCCGCCAAGTGCTATAAAGTGTTCCGTGTTGTGTGCGCAGTTTCCGGTTGCCATGTAGTAATACGGTATTATATCGCCTTGGTGGTATTTATTCTTGCCGCGTGTTTGTGCATACGCCGCCCATACATTTGTTTGTGTGTTTATGTAGCGTACATCGCCAACGGATATACACTGTTGCTTTGTTACCTGTGCATGGTGTTCCGCAAGCAGGTTTGTATCGGGGATGATATCGGAATCGAAAAAGCAAATGTATTGTGCTGTGCAAAAAGGCAGCGCAAGGTTGCGTGTTGGGTTCCGACCGTGGTTTTGTTTATCGGCATGTTGCAATACAACAACCGGAAATGGAAATGTAGTTTGTTCAAGGTATTGGATAGTACCATCGGTTGAGCCATCCACACACACCAACACGCGGAAGTTGGTTAACGTTTGTGTGGCAAATCCCTGTAAACATTCTTGCAGCTCGGCAAGATTGTTATACGTGGGAATGATAACATCAAATAGTGGTGTGGTACTCACAATGGTTTGAACGGTAAAGAAATACTATGAAGCCGATACGATACTTTCAAATATATCGGTAAAGTCGTGGAATCCTTTTTTATCTGCAACCCATTCGGCTGCTATCACCGCACCAAGGGCAAAGCCACTTCTGTTTTTTGCGCGGTGTGTAAGTTCAATGGTATCGGCAAGCGAATCCAGATATACCGTATGCGTTCCGGCTATTTCGCCACCACGGGTAGAGCTAACATGTAACGCGTTCTCGTTGATGCGTCCGTGTTGTGTTTCGGGTTGCACGTGCTCCTTGCGTGTAACATGTTGTAGTATAATATCGGCAAGTGATAATGCAGTTCCGCTTGGGCTATCGGCTTTCCGTTTGTGGTGAAGCTCGTGCATCAGAATATCATAATCGGGAGTGCCGTTTACCAAGTGTGCCGCTTTGCCAACAATCCGGAAGAACAGTTGCATCCCAACGGAAAAATTAGAACCATACACAACGCCAATTCCGGCTTTTGTTGCAACCTTCTCTACTTCTTCTTTTTGTGCATTCCAGCCTGTGGTACCAATAACCAGATTAACCCCAGACTCCGCGCAGATTGTAGCATTCTCTACAACAGCACCGGCAGCTGAAAAATCAATAGCAACATCGGCCACTATTGTTTGTGGCGTTGCCGGAGCGGTAATATTAAACCTGCCGGTTATGGTATGCCCGCGTTCCAAGGCAATACGCTCAATCTCTTTACCCATTGCCCCATATCCAAGAAGCGCAATATTCATAAGGTTTTTTATACAGTATTATGTTTCTGCGCAAATATACAAGCAACAGTAATCATGTATGGTATATCCGCAGTAAATGCCAAATTTTCTATTATTATTAATAGCAGTATTGTTTTTGCAGGGAGTATGCCTTATTTTGTGTCCCGACATTGTTATTATGTATTTTTCCATACTTGGAGTGTATCATGGTTCGTTCGAATAAATGGAAGCTATTTGTATCAACAGGTATTCTGATTGCCGCAGGGTTATTACAATCGTGCTCATCGGCAAAGGTAGAAGAAAAACCTGCCGAGCCACCTAAATTTTACACATCACCCGAAACCAATGTCCCATTTACTGTTGATAGAATTACCAATCCCGTTGACCCCATTATTAAAGGCGAAGCACCGGCACCCGATGTTGTTCAAAATGAATCGTTCAACAAGCGTGTTGAGCGGTTATTTGCTATCGATTCCGTTGCAGCGGCTAAGCTATTAGATAAAATCAGTGCTAATATCAATGAAATTACCCAAGCATTTACAGCGTTAACAAATCGTAATCCTGCACCCGGAGAAATCGAAAAACTTATCCAAACATACTTCGAGAGTCCTAACACAATTATAGAAGTGTGGCCAATAAACGAAGACGCTCCACAACTTATCTCCATTAAAGATTATCTTTCTACTTTAAAAGGCAAAAAATTAACGTGGGAAATGCAGCATAATCTGGAAGATGTTAGCCGTGATGTATTTACCGATTCCGTTAACTCTACTACTGTAAAAGTTCAGCAGTTTATTGCACCAAACCCGGCACTAAGCGACCGCACAACCAAAGTATTTAACATGGCCGTTGATATGACTCCCGATGGTAAACCCATTGTAAAAGTACGCCGCATTAAAGCACGGAAACCGGTAGCATATAAACCGTAATTCTGTAGTATTCTTTATAACAACGTAAGACTTCTTTACCATAGTAGAGAAGTCTTTTTTTTTTTTTGCTATCGTCCAACGGCACCACGTGGTGTGTATATCATAACCACATCTTGCCGGAGAGAGAACCTTGTGCTACAAAGAATGGTTATCGTGGATAGGAAGTAATACCGAAATGATGTAAGAATGAGCAATATTGGATTTCTTAATTGTTCGTAGAGATGCTATGCCTATTGTTGGCTGTAGCGATATGCCTCATGTTTCACTTGACTTAATTGTACTTCTGTTTGGTAGTGCATTGGAGTATTGCTCGCAAAGTGCGCAAGGGTTCGGACAAAGGTTCGCAATGAACTACCTTTTACGGGACACTCCTACGGAGCTACGAGAGCTGTGTTTTATCATCAATATTACAAGCAGTACACTCCTACGGAGTTAAGGCAGAACGTTGTAGTTCCGAAGGAACGACCTGTTTGTAACAGTGAAGAGTCAACAAGAAGAAGCTCCGTAGGTGCGCCCTGTTGGGGCATAGCTATTATATTGCACATGCAGGGGCATACCTCTACACTTGGTGACATGCCTCGCATCTTAACACGTAAAAAAGGAAATCTCCAGCGGGTTTTCAGCAGTTTGCTAATCTTAAAAGTTGTGTAATCTTATAACAACAGCGCGCTATACACAACCAACGTAAAACCTTAGGCAGTTGTGCAACAGCTACCGCTGTTGGCGGTGTGTGCTTTTCTGTCTGTCAATGCCATTGTCATTTCTATTCAAGTTGCATTTTCAGTCCTAGTAAGTCCACCTCGTTCCAAGATTTTGCAAATCGTCCGTTTTCAACTTTATGAATTACAATACCCGTCACCGTTACTCTTTTCCCTGTCGCTGGAATACCCATTAGTGTCCCTTTATGTGTCGCAGTTGCTTCAAAGCGAAATGTTACATATTCGGTGTCCGCAATAAGATGAGTAATGTTGAAATGAATGTCGGGTAAAGCGCTGCGGTATTGGTCAACAAAATACATTGCCCCTTCAATTCCTTTTGGTTGGTCTGGAAAAGTCGGGTTGCCGTCCACCCAGTCCTGAGCAAAAACCTTGTCCACCACTTCTTTATTTCGGTTGTTGTTCCATCCATCCAAAATCCAAAGTCGGACGAGTTCTTTATTGGCTTCAATTTTTAGATTTACGATGTCCATAGTTGTTTGATTATTTGTTGTAGTAATTTCTGATTTTTTTGAATTCAAGTCCCGTCACGATGTGTTCAGCAAAGCGCACATAACACAGTAGCATCACAACGCCGCTCGCAGACTCAGGAAGTTGTGCCGGAACTAAAAACAACTACCCGTGTTACCAGTAGCAATTCTTATTTCTTTGTCAGTTTGAGTTCTTCAAATATTTTATAAACAATCTCTGTTCTTGAATTGTCAAAACTAATTGCACGATTAACATCATTTAATTTCTCACCTTCTATTTGAACACAATTAGTGAAGTAATAAACATTGTCGTTTGTCTCAAGATAACCAACATACCAACCAACATCTTTTTTGCCGTGTCCACCCCAACCAGTTTTTGCCCTTATTACATAGTCTAATGTGTCCTTTGTAATCATTATGTCTTTTACAATATCTACTGAACGTTTGGAAAAAGGAAGTTGATTGTCGTGAAGTCGTTTTAGAAAGTCAATTTGTTGTTGTGGCGAGATACGAAGTCCGCCTGTTAACCAAAACTGGTCAATGCCACCTGAAGTGTCTGCATTGCCATAGTTAGTTTTGTCAAGCCAGTATTTCATTCTTTGTTCACCTACACGCCTTGAAAGCTCTTGATAATACCAAACGGTAGAATTAGTGAATGCAGTCTGCAAATCGTGGTCTTTATCCCATACTGGATTTCTTACTACGCTGTCCCATTGAATTACAAAGTGCTTGTCCTTTATTACTCCTGTCTCTAGTCCGATAAGTGAATTACAAATCTTAAATGTTGAAGCAGGTGAAAATGTTTGTTTGTATAGGTCTTGGTTGTAAAATACATACTTGTCTGCTTGCGTGTCGTAAAGCACGAAAGAGCCCTCAACGTTGAATTGGTCGTAATACCTTCTAAAGTCATTACGAATTTCAGTCGTCTGTTTATGCTTACAGGCTGTCAGTCCGTAAACTAATAAAGCCAATACTAATATAGTCTGTTTTACTGTCGTCATATTATTGCTGTTAACTTTTTCGGGCTTTGCGTTTGGGCGTGTTTTGTGGTGCACATTAATAGATAAAGTTTACACCAAAGAAAGCAGTACTTGTGGTGAAGTGTGCCTTGATACCAACAAACAACACATCTACTGTGGTACATGCACCGTTTCATACTCTTTTACGTGTACTGCGCACCATATCAAACTACATAAAAATATAATACTACAGCGCACTAAACAGCCAACGTAAAAACTTGGGTTGTTGTGCAACAGCTACATGTGTTGGTAGTAGTGCTTCTTTAATTCAGTCGAAGTCAATTGTATACCTTTAATGTTTTGTTGTCCTGATTGTAGTCGTCACCCACGCAATGAGGTGTGTTGTTTAATTCGTCTGCAATCATTGATGTACTGAATATTATTTGGTGTTCTTCTTTGTCTTTAAGTGATTCGGAAATCCTTACTACCAACTTTTGTAGATTTTGAATTCGTTCTTTTTCCATTCCTTTATCCTCCATATTATCACAAAGTATAAACTTCGGATACCGCATAAATGATACTCTCAGACTGGCAATGAATATTGCATAACGAATAGCATTTTTTAAATATGTGTTCGAGCTTGCAGAGAAATTAAAATCACCATCTAATGAAAAGGAATCACCATAAAAGTCAATTTCAATTTTTTTGGCTTTTTGAAACTCTTTCTGTCTGTCCAAATCATTTTGTAATATGTAAATAGCAAATTTTTCTATTACTGCCATTACCCTATCTCGATTTGTTTTTTGTGATAATTCAAGTTGCTCAATGGTTGAGGTCAACTCTGAAATCAAGGCAGATAAATCTGAAAGTTCTTTTTTTAACTGCTCTAAAAGGTCAATGCCTTTAAGTTGTTGTGTCAAAAATTCAAGTTGTTTTTCTTGACGTCCCTTAAGGACAAATAGTTCATCAATCTTATCATCCCTTGTTGACTGACTTTCAGAAATTGCAATATCAAGCTCCTTTTGCAGTAGATTTATTTTTTCTTTTAGTGCCGGTATGTCACTTATTAAGCCGTTTAATTTTCTTTCTTTTCTCACTAAAAGGATTTCAGATTCTTTTATTTGAAGTTCAATCTCTTGTTTCAGTCTTTTTGCGTGTGTTCTTTCTTCGTCATCAGACAAAGGTTGCTTACATAAAAAGCAATGACCATCTGGAACGTGATTACCAAGTGGGTTAAGACATTGTGGGCAGTTAGTGAGAGTTAATTCTCCAAGTATTTTTTTTGTTAGAATTGAATTATTAAGGTCAATTACTCTTTTCTTTAGCGTGTCTATAAAATATTTCGAATCAACAATGTCTAAATCTCTATGATATAAATCAGTAGTCAACCGCCTTAAACTTTGTCTTAGGCGCATTAATTCTTTGTGGAGTATTTCAACTTTTGGTGCTGTTTTTTTTGTAATTCTTAGTCTTGCAACTTCTCTAATTTTTGCAATCTCAGTTAAGTTTTTTTCAATATCTGATTTTAGTTTTTCAACTTCCTTATTTAAAGCCACTATTGTGGTAGCATTACCTGATTGTAAATAGAGTTTGTTTAGGTTGCCAAATTCACGTTTTTTGTCATCGTAATCTTTTTTAGCTTTTCTTAACGCCAATCTATTATTATAGAGTGTGTCGTCATATATTCCGAGAAGCATTTCTGAAATTGCAAGTCTAATATTTGGCAAATCAAAATTCTCTCGTCTAAATAAGCATTGTGTCGGTGAATCTTGGTCAATGTATATTAGTCTTAATAATTGATGAAGAGTAATATTGTTGTCAGTTTCGCTTCTAATCTCAGGATATGAAAGAGCACTGAATATAACATTGGTAAAACTCATTCTATCATCATTCTGTGAATATGAAAATGTCTTCCAATTTAATGTGTCAGTTTTTGCTTCCTCAAAATTCCCCCAATAAATACTCATAGGTTGTTTTAAAGATGCGGTCACGTTTCTTCTTAAAGTATAGGTTGCATTGTTAATAGACACTTCTGCAAAAACCTCACGACATTTTAGGGATTCGGCATTCCAATTATTGTAGTCGCCACCAAGTGCGTAAAATATAAAATTTAAAACAGTTGATTTTCCAGAGCTATTCTTTCCCCGAATAATATTCACTCCTTTATGAAAAAATTCATCATAGGCGATTGTCCCTTGATGTGTAATAACTACAAGGCGATTTAAAAATAGATAGGATTTATTATTTTGGGTCATACATGAATTCCAATAGACCTGTTCTTGCTTTCCATCCTTTATCACCAAATAATGGCAACTCAGCCAAGTCACTTGTTACTAACTTAATCACATCTCCTTTTTGGTTATTCAACTCATTTATTTTAATCAACAACTCTTCTGGCAGTTGTTTTCCGGTTTTTCTAATTCTATTTTTAGAAAGAGATTTCGAGTCAACAAATCCGTATGATGCCAGACATTTAATTGCAGACATTTGAAACGTTTTCATTCGTTCAAAAATTTGTTTTGCATCAGCAATTTCCTCATAAGGGTTACTCTTGTCTTTAATAATCTTCTCTTTTAAGTGTCTTAATTCATTTGGGAAGGACATTTCTCTGATTAGGCTTGGAAATGTTGTGTAAAAATCCCATATCCTTAATTTGTCAACGTGAATTTCATCTTCTTTGGAATATGAAAGAAGTTGAAGCATTCTAAAAATGCAATTATATAAATCGAAGGCTGGGTGATAAACAAGCATATTTTCAAGTCCAATTAATATGACAGTTCCCCGTTAAGAAATGTAGCATTCCATTGATGTCGTGTGCTGTAAATCCCAAACAATTTTCATCGAGTTCATTTAATAATGGGGTTACAAGTCTCTCAGTTATCATTGAGTTTATTAGTTGTTCATCTTCACCTTTTTCTAACAATGGATGAATCTCATTTTCAAAATATGAAACAACTAAGCCCAAAAGATGAAGATTGATTTTTTGGGCTGCTTCTGAAAACTGATAACGATAAAGTTTCCTGTGATAATGCTCTTTAGCTTCAACTGCAAAATCAATAAATCCTTTTTTTCTATTTGCAGCTTTTAATTTTTCTTCTAATCCTATTACGTCATTTTTCTTTTTGTTGAAGTAATAGTCTAAGTCTTCTATAAACTCTATTAGTTGTGCATTACTTTCTTGATCTTGCTTAAATTTCTCTAGCAAAAACCTCATGTACGAGGATTTTGAACCCGAAAAGTTATAATATTTCGATTTGTCAATATTTCCGACTGCAACATCTCCACCAACATCGCTATTGTCTATTGATATTTTTTCGTATGCCATTGATTATTATTTTTTGATGTCACGTCCTGCAACATCACCACCTATTTTGCTGTCTTTGATGTTAACAGAACCCGAGTTTTTTGTTTTATTTTTATTCACAACAAGCCTAATAACTATCCCTGTTGCAGCAATTGCCGCAATCACTGCTAAGATGATTTGTCTTGTATTATCTGAAAAATCCATATATCTTTTGTTTAATTGTTGTCGACTGTATTTTTTGCATTATGGCCAACATTAGCATTGCCGCATGGCGGCAATATTACCAATAGCCGATTAAGACTTGTCGTAACTCATATGCCGGTTGTTACCATGCCGTTACCAACAGCAAACCCCGCTTTATTATGTACATGCAAATAACGCAAATATATTTTTAACAGGTGGTACTCATTTTCTACGGTGGTTGGTACTTGTTTGGTACTCTGTTGATAGAGTACCACGCATATTTTAAAAATATGGGCGGTTTTAGGGCATTGATGAAAATATTTTTCCACACATTTTTTTCTTCCAATTGAGAAAAAGTGTATGCAGGTGATACCATGAGCTTGCCGAAAGGACGGTTGAGGGGGTTTTGTTATCTACGTTTATTACTAACTATCTTAAGTTTACATAGCGTGATATTCCCTCATCCCTTCCTTCTCCCAGTGGGAGAAGGCGTCCGAAGGTGATACCGTGAGTTTACCGAAAGAACGGTTGAGGGGTTTTATTATCTACGTTTATTACTAACTATCTTAAGTTTACATAGCGTGATATTCCCTCATCCCTTCCTTCTCCCAGTGGGAGAAGGTGTCCGAAGGACGGTTGAGGGTTACGAACTTCACGAACAACGTTGTTTTGTTGTGGCGGTTCTGTTCCGCAGAGTAAGGCGGGCGTATGCAATACGCCCCTACATTGTTGTAAGGCGTGGTGCGGTTTGCGATAGCATTAATCCCAAATGCACAAATAAACGTCGGAGTATTTCCGGTTGGTTTGTAATTTATTGCTGTTCGTTTATCCGTAACCAATTGATATGATGCTACTACGCGTACTTTTTTGTGTTGTGTTTTGCACATCGGCGGTGTTGGCGCAAAGCCCGCAGGAGTTTATGTTCCTGCCCGAACCTATGGAGTCCGGCGATGTGCGGTTTATGCTTGGCTCTACAATTACGTTTGTGCCACGCCCCATTGCCGAAGAAGAAATACGGCAAATTCCTGCTATTGATATCCGCACAAGGTTTGGCTTGCCACTTGGGCTATCGCTCTTTGCCAATGTGAACTCTAATTATATTACCAATGTTGGCACTCTTGGCGCGCAATGGAGTGTGGATGTGCTTGGGGTATCGCTTGCCGTTGGCGATAAACATTCCATTTGGTATGGCATTGCTACGTTAGATGGCTTTGATGTTGATGCCATTGGTTGGTTTAACTCGCCACATGTTAGCGTAGGCACATCGTTTGGCGAGATTCATACATCGTTAACGGGCGAGTTGTTATACTTAACATCGCGCTCTACCCGTGCAGGCGATGTAGAAGTTGGTGCCGATGCAAACAGAGTTCTTGGCGGCTCGGTTGCGTTGTATGTAGAGCAACCGTTTGTAAAACGAACACACTTAGTATTAGGATTAAAAATTAACTCGCTTACCAGTGCATATCAATCGTGGCTTGCGTTTGCTACCTTTGGCGACCGCTTGTTTTACCCCGAGTTTACCGTAGGAGTGTTGTTATGAAATCTCTATTTCTTATTCTACTTAGTATAGGCAGTATAACATTTTACTCGTGTTCTGTTGAGTTGAATATTACAGTACCTGATGTTGCTTCGCTTACTACCTTACAAGGCACACAACCTATCCCTACCGAAGCATTACGCGCAATGGAAGGCGTATATATAGTAACCACAGGTAACCAACGCTTTGGCGATACGGTTGTGCTGAAACACACAGGCAAAGGTTTATCGTTGTTTTCGGAACGCAATGTAACGTATATGATTTTTGATTGCGGTATGAAAGACTCCACGCTGTACTTTGCCGGTTACTGGCGTTTTGCACAAACAGCACAAAGTGGGTTGTGTACGTTAGAAGTCCGTACCAACGAAGGCGCGCGTACGTTACTAACAGGCACAACACCACCCACAGTTATTGTTCACGGTGCATTTGGTAATACAGAATCTATTGGCAATACGAATAACGGAAAAGGAAATCAGAACGAACGTCCGCAACAAGGGCTTGTTATGAAATATCTGCGCCCGGTGTTTGCGCGCCCCAAAGGTTTTTGGGTTATTGCTCACCGTGGTGGCGGACGTAATAGCGACCGTTTGCCATTCTCCGAGAATTCTGTAGAGTTAATTCAATTTACCGGACGGCTTGGTGCTAATGCAATTGAGATTGATGTGCGTAAGTCCAAAGATGGCGTTCCTATTTTATACCACGACGAAAACTTCAACACCCGTTTAGTAAATGGCGAATATCTTGTGGGTCCGGTTGGCAATTACACCTACGCACAAATGCAATCGTTAGGGCGTTTGGTTAATGGCGAAAAAATACCAACATTAGAACAAGCATTAGAAGCTGTTGTTTCTAAAACACAACTTAGTTTGGTGTGGCTTGATGTTAAAGATGCCTCGCTTACCGATACCATTATAAGTCTGCAACAAAAGTATCTGGATAAAGCAAAGCAGCTTGGGCGCAATGTAGAAATACTGTTTGGTGTTCCGGCAGAAGATATTTACACCGCACTAAGCGCGCACCCACGTTTTACCAGTGTTCCATCGGTATGCGAACTCGGCACCGAACAAACCAATACGTTGAATTCTGTTGCTTACGCCCCACGCTGGACGTTAGGCACCATGAACACAACAGTAAACGAACTTCATGCAAAAGATAAACGTGTGTTTGTGTGGACGTTAGACCAACCCGATTTTATTAAAAAGTTTTTTAAGGAAGGCGAGTTCGATGCCATGTTAACCAACTACCCAACACTTGTTGCATATCACTATTACACAAAACAACAATGAGTTTCCGAGTATTACTAATCATACTGTTAGCATGTACAACTATGCATAGTGTGTATGCACAAAAGAAACCCTTCCGTTTTGAAATACAACTCAATCCGGGTATAAACATGTCGCAGATAGAACGTACTATTTCGCCCGACTCCAGCGAGTACACCCGTGGCGGTATAGCACTAACCGGACGCATCATTTGGCATCCCGATAACGAACTTGGTTTAGGAATAGAAACCGGCTTGCTACGGTTATCTACGTTACGCATCTTTGCAGATAATGTAATACCCGATAACTCTGTAATACAACTGTATGCAATGCCTGTTCTTGGTGTAGCGGAGTTTAATATACTTGGTGCCGATGTAAGTGGTTCGGTTGGTGCATTTAACTACAACGTTTTTCTTGGTGGTTCGGGGTTACGCGCAACATCAAACGAATGGGAAATTGGTTTTGGTGTTGGTATAGGTAAAGCATGGAACATTGGGTACAACGTTATGCTTGGTGCCGATGCGCGCTATTACCGCATCCCCGAACGCGATGTTACTTCCTATGCGGCAAGTATGCGTGTGCAGTATAACCTTCAGTATTAGAATGTGTGGTTTCCCACTTCTGCCGCAGCAACCGCGCGTGAGCGGCAACCCTGTCCGCTCCAACCGTTCTGCGGCGCAGAGGAAATAACGCTGTTTCCTTTCCACATAGCAAGGACTACTTATAAATCACCACAGGTGTCTAACATATTTTCCTTTGGTTATAAAACGGATTATATGTAAATAGCAGAAAAATTCCTTTACCTTTTTTGGAATCTCTTGTGACGTACCCTTTACATATCTTGCATATACACACCACAGGGCGGGCGGAGTACGACGGCTGCGGGACTCTCTCTCTCAATATCTTATCATACTTCTTTATCCGATTTTCTTACACTCCGGTGCATCGCCACCTGTTAAGTGGTTAAGTAATTGTACCTGCCGTAATGTATTTGTTTTCTCCTTTGTTTTTTAGACTTCAATATCATTTTTCTGATAAAGGAATTCCTTATGAAACCTTCTAAGCACGAGCATGACTTGGTGTTAAAAGCAATAATAGAACATTACACTTCTACACAGTTTACAGCACAACGTCTTGCAGAAATTATTGGCATTACTGAAAAAAGATTAAACGACATATGCCATACGCACTTTGGTAAAACACCTGCTAGATTGATACAAAATTACCGTATCCAACGTGCATTGGAATACCATGCTGAAATGGGTGAAGAAAATTTTAATTGCATTTTGGTCGGTTTTGATAATCACCGTAGATATGTAACTGCACTAAAGAAGTATCGTTCAACGCTTAAACAATAATTACACTAAAAAGTGGACAAAAAACTGTACAATTTTTGGTTATTGCAGATTTATACTACTGAATGTAAGTTTGGATTAAAGAATTCAATTTCTTGACAGTATGTAAATATTATGTTTTTAGGTAAAAACTCAATGATTTATTGGAGGTCAAATGAAAATGGTGTGCATATTCACAACATTCCTATTGTTTAGCTTTTCCTATGTTGCTTCTTTTTCAGGAAATGTTAAATGGACTGTTGAAAGGGGAGGTACTACAGGACCAGACAATGTTAGATTAAGTGCGTGTTTATTATGGGATGAGAAAGGTGGTGATTATAGTGTTTGCGAATACCAACAATGGGGATGTCGGTCAACTTCACGTTATGAATGTGTGGCTTTTGGAGATGGCTTCTATCAAAGCGGAAGTTGCAATCCCATGAAATTGTATTGGGTGTTATGTACCTACACCGGAAAAAGGAAATTCGATGGTTGCTCGAAGGAAGAAGACCATAATTTAAGATGCAATTCACAAGCTATGCCCGAAGACCCATGTCAAACTGGAGATTGTGAGATGCTGATAGCCGGAGCGCATTATTTCTACCCCGAAGTAGTTTGTACATGTCAGACTTATTACTTTTCATTGAAAAACTAACAACTCAAGACAGAAAGGAAGAGAAAATGAAATTAATTATCTTTTTAATGCTGTTTGTAACAGCTCAAAATTTGTCTGCACAAGTACATGATGAAGTATTTCCAATAAGATCATTTCAAAAAGATTTCTTACGTTATAATCGTTATCTAAATTGTTTTGATTCGGCTACTGTTAAAGCTATCATTGGAGAGTTTGAACTGTTTTCCTCAGGTAATGTATACAAAATACCATTGAAGATATATCCTTCAGAACATCCATTTGATGGTGATTCTGTTTCTGGTATTGATAATGTATTAACCAATCTTGGCACTTCTCAAGTATTTACTATACCTTCATCGGTTGATACAGTTACCTTTTTTAGGTGGTTGAGTGTAGCACCATTACTACCATTCCGCGGTAATTTTACAGATACATCAGCATTGGCTGGTTCTACAAACTCACATGATGCTTATTGGAATATAGGAACTGGTAGAATAACTGATACAACTGAATTTTGTATAGAATTAATAAACAAATCTAATGGTAGCCGAATTGCCCTACTTGATTCTGTTGGAGTATTCGCTAACCCACTCGAACCAATTGCTCGTAGGTATGGAACAAATCCTGATAATGTTTACCATGTAGCGTACTTAACAGGCCTCAATTCTGGGGATTCCGCTTTTTTTAGAATCAAGATTAAAAGATTGGGCAGTTCTCCTTATGGGCTTGGTATGGAACAAAAGCAGGAGTGGACTAGATGGTCAGTAATGAAAACTGATTCAAGTGGTCGTTGGGCTAATCTATCATCCGCTAATTTTGATACTCTAAGCAGGCATTATTGGCTTCAAACAAAATCTTATTATGATAGTACTATATCAGCTACATCACATTTACCTGAAGATGAAATTAATCCATTACCAGTCGGGTATGAGTCGCTTTATATTTCTACTTACAATGATTCAGTCAACGTGTATAACGGTAATACAATATACAAACCAAAGTATCCACTTTTAGGCAAGTCTACTGTTAAAGAAATAAACTCAAATTTATCTAAGTCAATAACAAATGGTATCAAATTAACTATTATTTCTGGCACTCCTTCCAATGGTGACGAAGTACAAGTTGGGATAGAAAACAGTTACAGTGTTTCTCGTATTGGCTATAGTGCGAGTATTATTAGTATTTCAGGCATACAAACTGAATGTGCCGATTGGAATGGAGATTTGAGTCCAGGTAAAACAATTCTGAAACTAAAGACAAACACACTTACAAGCGGAACTTACATTATCAACCTCAAAGATTCGACAGGTAACATTATTGGTTCTAAAAAGTTCATTATAACTAAGTAGCATTAAATTTTTCAAGTTCCACTTGTAGGTATATTAGTAGAAAAAAGAAATTTTGCCTCGGCATGGGTTCTGCCCATGCCTTTTGTTTATGCACACAAGCTTCTCTCCCACAAACACAAAAGCCCTGCGTTACTGCAAGACCTGGTGTGGTTTGCGTTAGCAAAAACCTATTATAGTTTATTCTACAATAATCTTTACGGCATGTGTTCCAACGGCAACCCAATACATTCCGCTTGGATATGAGTGTACTGTTAGAGTATGCTCGGTTGCGCCCGCAGGAATTATTGTTGAATGTAGTGTAACCCCGCGCATATCGGTTAGTGTTAACATGCGTGGTGTTGTACTTGGCGCAAACGTGATACGCGTTGTTGTTTGTGTTATGCTTGGTTGCGCTTGCAGCATGGTTGGTTGGTTACTGCCGTCTTGCACATCCATTTCACCCATTACCATAAAGTTTATCATCATGCCGTGGTCTTCGTGGGCAAGGTTGTGGCAGTGAACTAAATACATACCGGTGTATTCTTCGAACTTTATTAGCACGCGTACAACTTCTTTTGGCGCCATAGTAAACACGTCTTTCCAGCCGCGTTCAATTTCGGGTACATCGCCCGAGCTGCGCGAGAGTATCTGGAACTGCGCACCATGTATGTGCATTGGGTGCTGCATGTCGTCTTCGGTGTTAATGAACTCCCATATCTCTAATTCATTTAACGGAACTTCTTCGTCGGCACGCATCATATCGTCGAACGATTTATCGTTAATGGTGTGTCCGCTGCCGTTCATGGCAAGCTTAAATGTGCGTGTGCGCTTTGCTTCGCTTTCTTTATATCGTGTAATTGTAGAGAGTGTATCCGGGATGGAGAATTCGTCGGTTGCATCGGCTGTTACATCGCAACGGAGAATAGTAAACGGTAATCCTTGCGGATACGTTGGGTCTACGCCCATGTGTGCCGGAGGTTTGGGATATTCTTCGGAAACAATTGAAACGCTATCGCCAACATTCACCTGCGAAAAATCTACCAACAGTTCGTAACGCTCGCCGGGCGAAAGCCACACAAACTCTGCTTTAACAGGTTTTTCTAATAAGCCGCCATCGGAAGCAATAACATAGAATGGTTGTTTGGTGCTTAGTGCAATTTTATATACCCGCGCACCGGAAGCATTTACCAAGCGGATTCGGTGCCACGCACGCTCTACGGTTGTGTATGCGTTTGGTGTTCCGTTGGTAAGAATCGTATTGCCAAGCCATCCGTTCATGCCATCCATAAAGTTGGGGTCGTATTCAAGTTCGCGTTGTTCTGCATTTACATCTTTGGTAACAACATCTTGTATAGCCAGCGCAATATCGCGTTTGCCCGATGGAAGCTTTAACGCTTCTTCTTCTTTATCGTGAACTATAAACAATCCGTACATGCCTCGGTACACATGCTGTTCTGTTTTTTCGTGTGCGTGCGAGTGGTAGAAGTATGTGCCTGCCCGTTGCTTAACCTTAAACGAATACGTTTTGCTTTCGGCATTGTTGAACATATCCTTTGGGTGACCGTCCATTGCTTCGGGTAACTCAAACCCATGCCAGTGGATGCTAAACGGTTGCTCTAACGCATTCTTAAACTCAGCCGAAAGAGTGTCACCTTTGTTAACTACAAACGTTGGACCTACGTGGCCATTCATACTAATAACATTGGTCTGCATCTTTTCCCAGATGGATGCTTTGCCCCACTTAACGGTAATTGCCTCTCCGGCATGAACCGATGGTGAGCGAAGTAACGTGCCTTCTGCGGTAATGCCGCGTTGGTGTTGCGGCACCCCTGCAAACAAGTTTTTTGTAAACGGACTTACTACCATAGCACCGCCAATGGCAAGTGTATTCCCAATAAATGTTCTACGAGTGCTTTTCATACTTTTACAGAATGGTTAACAAATGCACCGCTAAATTACTGCATAATCTATCTGTGCAATTACACAATTATGGGGCTGTAGTACAGAATTGTTTTTGGTTGTGTTTCCCGTCACTGCCGAAGCGCGCCAAGTGCGCGGCAACCCTGTCCGCTCCGAACCTTCAACGGCGCAGGACAAATCACAAACAAACACCAACTTGTAGGGGCGAATAGATATTCGCCCAAAATATAGTAGATATTCGCACAAGATATAGGTTACTGCTATCATAACGCGAAGCAGAAGGAACGGTTCGCACCGGGTTGGCGCGCTGAAGGGTTGTCACGAACCTTTGACTTATGCCCCATAGGAAGCATTTGAGTTATGCCCCCTCACACAGAGCGAGATTTCTCAAAGTTTTTCGATACAGAAAAGGATAAGACTCTTTCTTGAGTTATCTCAATTGC
>JAIBAE010000121.1 GCA_019695345.1 Bacteroidota bacterium
ACGACCTTGCATTGTATTGTGCCTGCATTGTACTTCTTTGATTGGTTGACGTTGTTATATCATAGTTAGTCTTTAAATTGTAGTTGTGCAACATGCACAGGCGTTTGGCAAAAAAGCGGGTTCAGTGCTTAAATGAAGCATTGTGTTTCGTATCAAGTTAAGTGCTGGTGGACAGTTTAGAGCTTCGAAATCCGCTTCTTCGCCAAGCGCCAAAACGTTATACTACTCATCTACGATACTTGTGATTTCTTACACAAGGTTTTGCCCCGCATGGTGTGGTTTGGTAGCAAGCAACATTTGGTGCGGTCAAGCGATAGCAAATTAAAAATTCTTGCGAGTGAATGTACGTATCCCGGCTGTTAGTGGTAATACAATCCACAAGAGTAATGCGCAACCGGAAATGAGTATGCCGTTTATGGTGCCGAAAAATTTCTCGAACACTGCGCCGGTGTACCCAAGTAATGCGGCTATATCGAATTTGAGCATGACAATAATGCGTGCTAAATCTATGGGGTTGAGTACGCTTAAGGCAATGGTTGGAGTTTCGAGAGGGTAATCGCTGAATGTTGTGATAATAAGAAGTACAAGTCCATCGTACACAACGCTAAAAAACAACCACACGCCAAATGCTGCGCCTATACCCGATGCTTTGTCGTCGAACGTGGTGGCTATCCAACAGGCAATTGCTATAAACACTACTGTTAATACAATACCGCATATAAACAACGTTAGTAATGTAGCGGAGTATTCCTGATGATGAATGATAAACGGAATTCCCGCACCAACAATAAATGCTCCGGCAAAGGGCAGTACAAGTCCGCCAAACATTCCAAGAAATAAAACCCGCCGTTGAATTGGTTGCGCAAGAATCATCTCTACAAACTCGCGTGCGTTGTATATGTACAGCGTTCCAAATATGATACTTGCCAATGGTATAAGAATAAGTACAATGTTTAATAAACTTACAATTGCTTTTGCGCTATCGCCGCCAAAACGTAGGAGTCCTTCGGTGGCAAGTGCAAAGAATAATGTATATGCAATTACCCATTTACTGCGCAGTACATCCAGTATTTGGTATTTCAATATTTTAAGAAGTGTATTCATTATTGTGTGGTGCGTTAGTTAAGTACTCCTGTAGCGCGAGCTGTAAGCAACAGCGAGGCAAGTGCGCGCTCTAAGGTTGATTCGCCTGTTGTTGCTTTTAGCTGGGTTAGTGTGCCGTTGTAATACACGGTTCCATCTAACAAGTAAATGATGTGGTCGGCAAGTTCTTCAACTTCGCTTAGTATGTGCGATGTTAATACAACGGTAGTTCCTTTTTGCTTTTGCTCCAGTACGTAATCTTTTAAGCGTCCGCTGGTAATAGGGTCAAGCCCGGCAGTGGGTTCATCTAACAATAACACCTGTGGCGAAAACATCAACGCCGCCACAGCACTTACCTTTTGGCGCGAACCACCCGAAAGAGAACGCAATGGTTTATTACAATGTTCACGCAGTTCAAAGAAATCAATGAGATTGTTTTCGGTTGTTTCCGTGATGCCGCGTATATCGCGCACCATGTCAAACACTTCGTTTGCAGTTAGGTTTTCCGGAAAGCGTGCTATTTGCGGCATGTACCCAAGCATGGAACGATATGCACCGTTGCCATTAGCATGAATTCCGTTTATAGTAATACTTCCCTTTTGCGGACGCACCAGCCCAAGCAGACATTTCATGAATGTAGTTTTACCTGAACCATTAGGGCCAAGTACTGCCGTTACCGAGCCGCTGTTCATGGTAAAGGATATATCGTGCAATACGGTATGGTTGCCAAACGATTTATGCAAATGTTCTACGGTTATCATTGTTGCGTCCTTGTATATGGTTTCATGGCGGGCTTGGTGTCTATCAGTGTTTCCGGTGTTAACGATGGCAGTACGTGTTCTGCGGCATCCAACATATTAAGGAACAAACTATGCAGTAACATAAGCGAGGTACCATTCTTTTCTACAATAGCAGAAGATAGTCGTACGGGCGCAAAGGGTATATCGCCAACACCATCCTTATTAAGGTCGTATCCTTGGTATGCGCTCCAATAGTTCTTTTCAAAATAGCATGTACTGCGCGAACTGTTTATAGCAACATCAAAGGTATTTCCTATAAAGTTATTCTTTGCAAAGTAACTATCCTGAGAACTTGCCCGCAAGCGAATTGCCCATCCATTTTGCTGGAACGTATTGTTTACAACGGTAATCCTGTTACACTCTTCGGCGTGAATACCGGCGGTGTTTTTTATAAATGTGCAATTGCTTACGTAGCTGTCGCTTATATCCTTAAACAATAGTCCGTACGCGGTAGGTCCCCAGTTATGCTCGAATGTATTGTGTTCCATAATTACATTACGTGTGTACATTACAGCAACACCGGCTCCGTTATCGCGAAACAGATTATACTTGTATGTGCAGCTATCGCTAAACATAAAGTGCAATCCGTACCGTATGT
Organism: Bacteroidota bacterium; assembly: GCA_019695345.1. Taxonomy (GTDB): domain Bacteria; phylum Bacteroidota; class Ignavibacteria; order Kapaibacteriales; family NICIL-2; genus JAIBAE01. The sequence goes on from JAIBAE010000121.1 coordinate 2,482, forward strand.
TCCGTTCGCTATGATTTTGGAATACATAGCTTTGTTTTATAAACTCAAAGTAGATTCCATCGCGGTGCCCAATCACTGTATTGTTAGAAACCGTAATGTTCCTGCACGTCCACAAATGAATACCATTGCCCGATTGCGATTCCCCGCTGTTCGAAGCAATACACGTGTTATTCTGAATAACACAGCTACCTGAACGTGCCAGATAGATACCAAAGAATCCGTTAACAACAGAACACCGCTCAACAACACAGTAGTGTACACTATCTAATTTGATAGCGGCGTTATCGTTGGTGTATTCAACATGAACGTTCTTAAAGGTAATCCCTGAAATACGAACACTGTCCGAATGAACATACAGTATATTCCTTCCCTGGTTGCGTGCATCAATCACCGTACCCTGCACACCTTTTAGTACTAAAGGTTTTGTAATTGTAATACTATGCTCGTTATATACACCTTTTGTTAAGACAATTGTATCGCCGCTGTTAGCCAATGCAACCGCCGCACTAATTGATGCTGATGGTTGTACGTACTGCGTTCCTGCATGAACCGCAATAGCGCAGAACATCACCGCTAAAACACCAACGTACTTAATATGTGTAGGCAATACTTGCATAAAAGTTTCTTCCGCGGGTGGGAAGGTTATTAATGGAAAAATGTTCGTGGTATAATGAATCCAGGATATTCTCAATACCTGCTTTTACCGTAACATGGCTTAACACAGCAACACCAAAACGCATATCGGCAACGGCAAATCCTTTGGTTGCGTCTTCGTGAAGGATAACCGACGATATACTATTCTGCGCAGCAACAAAACGGCACCCAACCTCAGCCCACCAACCTTCTTGCTTGTATGATAAACGTACATCACATTCTGCCGGAGGCATAAACGGTAACGACTCATTGTATCGAATACTTTTACCCGATTGAACTTTTGCCGCAAACCGTGCCTGAATACTCTCTGTTAATGCCACCGTACCGTTAAACTCTGCGCCAAGCAGTTGTGCAGAGCCAATGTTATCGTACCTACGGAATGCCTGTTTAAACAACAGGTTTGTTGTATCAGCTTCAACAAACGTAACGCCCGCAATGTAGTCCTGAATGGTATACATAAACACAGCACCACTTAACGCAATGTCTTCGGTTACATAATCAGCTTTAACTTCTGCCTGATACGATACACTTGGCTTAATAAACGGATTACCAATGTACACCGAGTTATCCATTGGGTTATACAAGTAATAGCCAAAGTTTTCGATATGTGTTGGTGCGCGCATGGAACGAGCTGCAACAGCCGTAACCGATACTTCTTCCAGTGCCTGCCAGGTAGCCGCAGCGTTAACACTATACAAAAAATAAGTGCGGGTATCAATAGTTGTATTCAAATACGATTCTAACGTACGCTTCGCCGAAGCATCGTTTATAAAACGCGATGTATAATCAAAGCGCGCCTGTGTCTGGAAGGATAACACTGCCGATGGCTGATAGACATATTCACCTGCAAGCGCGCTGTTTGTTAACGTTATATCACCAAGATTATGCAGAAACATTTCGGGTTTGTTATCAAGCGGAATCATACGCATTGTAGCATTTGCATTCAGCATATACATATCAACCGTCAGTTTAACCAAAGAACTTTCGGCAACAGATGTAGCGTTCGCAAGTAATCCCGTTGTTTGCGATGTTCCCACCATTGGCATATACATATTAGGCATAATTACACGCGTTCTTACTTCATCAACCGAACGTTTGTAATCATCCATCGTATGTTCTACGGTATTCCAATACAACTTACAATTCATCTGCGAAATCTGTTCCGAGATGCCCGTTGTTTTAAACTCCATTGCACCAATGTACGCCATTGTTTTAGAGGCATCCATTATTAAAGCCGGGTATCCAATGTTACGCGCGGCATCGGCAATCATCATTGCACCAAGTTGCGAGCTTCCGTTAATACGCCATGCAGCATCAAGCAGATAATTCTCTTTTGCATATCCCGAATTGTTGATTCGTGTTGCATTACCAGCCCAATAATCGTTGCTTCGTTTTATGCTTGTTGTTGCACGCACTGCAAACCTCTCGTTTGTAGTTGCAATATTTGCTTCCGCACGAGCGCGCCGCAGGTTCGATACACTTTCGTAGCCGCCCTCTGCGCGATAGAACAATGGCGTACTAACATCGGCGTGTTGGGTGACGAAGTTCATAGTGCCGCCAACGCTTTGCCCGTTGGTTACATCTGTTGCACCTTTGTTTACTTCTAACCTTCGCATATTTTCAATCTCAACATACGCCGATATCGGGTCCATTCTGTCGGTACATGCCGAGTGCATTTTCATGCCATCAATCGTAACACAAATCTCGCCTGCACTTAACCCACGTATGCTTGGCTCCTGCGCAAAGTTTGCACGGCGCATCATGGTAACACCTTGCACCATACTTATCACATCGTCCGATGAATTTAATGTTTGTTTAACGGCATCTATCGAGTTACCATTGTTACTGCCGGTGCCATATACAACAACAGCTTGGTTTGATTTATATACACGTACCGAATCCTTCCCTTTCTTCACCGCAGAATCTGCCGGTGTGGGTAATGTCATCAGAAGCGATATAATACATTCAGCAATCATTGTGTTTTCTATACAGTGTTTTGTTGTGTGCGTCCTTTCCCGCACGTTGTGGTTTTATTTTTACTACAATGTCCGATGCGGTCACGCGTTAGCAGCATAAACTATTTTTTAATTGTAAGATATAACTGTGTACTACCAATGCTTGTATCGCCAAGTTTTAGGGTAGCAGTTATACGCCACTCGCCGGTCATGGTAAAGTTTGCCTTGCCTTTGTAGTGTCCGTTTGCAACATGCACAGGGTCTGCGTTATTTGGCGAACCATGACCCATACTTGGCATTTCGGGAGTCATTTCCATACTAATATTTGTAGCCGGCTCGTACGTCATATCATCAATCTTACGGTGCACGGTAAACTCAATATTGTTAACACCGGTTATCATTTCCATGTGGTTTGCAATAGCAACAACGTAGGTGTTGTTATCGGTACATTTGATGGGCTTACAACAATTGGATTCGCCAACGGTAACAGGAATTTCAACTTCGTCTTCTTTATCGGAAACATGGTTGTGGAATTCCACTTTTATTTTCCACGTGCCGTTTGGTGTTGTTGACATTTGGAACACCGCCGCAGTTCTAAAGTAATCGCCCGTAATCACAGTTTGTGTTGGCTGCTCTGTTGGGCAGGAGTGCTTCATCATACCCATATCCATTATGGGTATTAGTTGTATGTGAGCATCGCGTACTATTGCCTTGCTGTAGGCATCAAGTACTTTAACATACATTGTATTATAGCCGCTTAACAGAGAGTCATCGGCATAGAGTTCTATTGTTGTGCCGCTTGCTGTTGCTGTTCCTAATTTAATGTATGCGGGTGTTGTGTTTGTTGGTTCGGTAGTTGTAGTAGAACAACCGCTAACAATTATTACCAACGCAAGTACTAATGTATACAATGATAGAGTTTTCATGATAGTTCTGAATTATAAATTATAGTAAGTGTAATAAAAAACACAGCAGGGCATGACGCTGACATACTCCACTTTTGCGGAGACAACAACAAAACGGAATACATGGGTAACAACGTTATACCCGACTGTTCACAGGATTAATACACGTACGCAAAACAAGTGGGGTTTATACTGCTTGTGCGCACATATATACATTTTTAATGGTATGTATATATGTGGTTTCCGGCGGTTGGGAAGGTACTGTAGCGTACCCAATACAAAGGGGTGTGTGTTTGTCTATATTTACTATTAGTTTGCTTTGTATTTCTCTGTTCCACGCCGAAAGCGGCACTACAATATATTCTTTTACCGCTTCTATATTAACAACAGGTTTGTTATTATCTTGCTTTGCTTTATTTGTTTGTTCTTCGTTATTCAGAATAATTTTTTGCACATAACATTTACCGTTACACAGAGTTTCTTTAATGTATATACACTCTGTTTTTGCTGTGCGGGCACCATCTACCCAATACCATCCCCATGCAATAAGTGCGTAGTTTGTTTGCACAAACAACTGCAGGAGTAATATGAAGCTAATCAGTTTCCGCATAGGTATTGTTTATTACTTTTATAGAGTTAATGTTTACAAGCACATTTATCGGTTGTAGAGTCGTGTTTGCACTGACATTTGTTTATAGGATGATGTTTGCAACCACATGCCTCGCCGTTACGGTGGTTACATGCACACGAATCATCTGCTTCGCAATTCATTGCACAGGCATTGGTAGAGTCGCCGGATTCTTGGTGCATAGAGTCTCCCTCTGCCCATTCTTTTTTAACGTACTCTATGGCGTTATCAAATGTGCGGATTTCTCCCGGGAAACTTGTGATAGCTGCTTGTAATGATTCTTTTGTTTCAAAGGCTGCGTAGTTCATTCCCATTGGCGAGCGCAACATGGTGCTTTCTAAGTAGAATGCTTTTTTAGCATCAATAAACTTACCCGGGTTAACAAAATCTGTTACCCATAGTTGCTCTACATCGGTTGGTGTTATGGTTTTAGAAGTAGAGTAAAATGCCGCCATACATTCGGGGCTATCAAACTTGTAGTACTTCCCTTTGCTGGTTACAAGTTCGCAAGCATACTTTTGGTCGCTTACGCTCATCATGCAGTTTTCGCAATTGTCTTTGTTGTAGTCTATCGGAATTGGTTCGTGTTTAGAGCACGACTGTAATGCAACCGCACACACAACCAATAATAAGGTGAGATATTTCATAGTGTCTCCGCAAGTTTTGTTGTACTGATATTATTACGTTAGTTTTTTGTTTCAATACAGAATCAGTTTACCCGACCTTTTCTGCTTGTGTAGTATCATGGTTACCCACCTCTGCCGAAACAATCCTTCAGCGCGCAAACCCTGTGCGAACCCAACGTTTCTGCGTCGCGGTTTTGAATACTAATTTACTCCATTAGCCCTTCGGACTTCCTCCCCTGATTCAGGGGAGGATTAAGGAGGGGTTGTATTGCGATGCTGTAACGTTTGGCTCCGCCTGCGTGACGGCGCACAAGGGTTGCTTCGGCAGAGGAGAGGTACCATAATTTTTCAATGTACTTTTTGTGTTATGCAACAGTTGCGTTGTGCGCGTTTGTTGCTCCGTTGTTTGTTGTTATTGTGTTTTTGATTGAAGCTACATCGGCTTGTAATTGTTTGCGTTCTGTTTTACCCATAACAGCATACGCCGCTAATGCCAAACCAACAAGTATCATGTAGAATGCGATATCGGGATATGAACTTGCCGTAAAGTTTAGTAACTCTTGTGTTCCAAACAGTGGCGGTTGGTAGCTCATGCCGGGTATCTTGATTATTGCATGTGGGTCTAAGTTATGCCCGTACTCGTACTCCCATTTCCAGAAGTCGTACAGACCAATCGCACCACCGGCACAAACAAGTCCCATCCATGCAATCACCAAACTTTTTTTACCAACAGCGGCGGCAAGTAAACCTATGGCAATTAGTACCGCTACGATGTACGGCATTATTTTTAATTCCTGAATTGCATCGGGTTCAATTCGGTTCATACCGATGTAGTGATTTAACCCGTTAATGTTTTCCAAGTCGTTTTCTTTTGCACCAACAACCTTGTTGATATGAATTTTAATACCCAAAGCTAAATCGCCAGGATATTGTGGTGCTTCTAATTTAATCCACCACATTGGCAAAAAGTATAATCCGGCCAATAGCAATGCACCGATAGCAACAAGTGTTTTTGATTTCGTGTTCATAATGGTTCCTTTCGTTTAGTAACGGTGTATCGGGGTTACGTGGGGCACCCCGATACACTGTACTACATAAATTACTTGCCTGCGTTTGAACTCATTGCTGT
>JAIBAE010000037.1 GCA_019695345.1 Bacteroidota bacterium
GTTTAATACTATAGGTTTCATATTATTTTCCTCCTCCGTTTGCAGGTTGTGTTGTATCTACAGCCGGTGTTGCTTGTGCAGGCATTGATACGCCTTCTTTAGCAGCGGCTTTCGATTGTAATTCACGTACATAATGAACAATTGCCCAACGGTCAGCTTCGTTAATTCTGTCACCATATGCAGGCATAATGTTTTGACCTACACTTATAATGTGAAACAATTTACCATCTGTATATCCGCGTGCAACATCACGTGTTAAATTCATTGTCTCTTGTGCACCGAAACCCTTTTTCTGTACCAAACCATCGCCACCTGCGGTATAGTTATGACAAGGTGAGCAAAAGGTATTGAATCTGTTCTGCCCTCTGGCAAGTACAAACTCAGAATTTTTAACAGGGTTACCGGATGCAAATTGCGCTTCGGCTTTATCAACATCTCCCATCGAGAACGGATAAACATGCCCATCGCGTGGAACAGTGTTTTCGATAGGGTCACGGTTTGATTTCCTATCTGCAAATAAAGTAGAACCCGTTTGTGGTTTTACGCGAAACTGGTTATCCATATCAGCAATTACTTGCAATGGAGCGTCTTCGCTAAACCACATAATGTTCCCTGTTAATAGTAACGCTACAAAGACCGCTGTTGCAAGTCCTAACGTACCCCAAAGAATTGGAAACTTAACTTTCATGGTATTGATGTTTCTGTTATACTTATTTATCTAATTAAGAATATGCTGTCTTAGTTATGCTCTTCACCTTCGTGAACAACACGAACATCCGTAGCGCCTGCCGACTGCAATAATGCAATCACATTTTCCTGATGATAACGGCTATCGTTGGCATATATACCAATTACAAATTCATCATCCATTGCTTTGGCAAAACCTTTATCACTTTGGAATGGATTCCACCATGTTGGCAATTTGCACAAGTGAAACAATCCAACTACAGTACTAATTGCACAAACCAAAACGGTTAACTCAAAATCAATCGGAATTGAAAATTGTAAAGCAAATAATGGTTTGCCACCAATATTTAATTTATAGTCAACGGCACCGGTCCAGGATTGTAAGCCGATAGCAGTCATTAACCCAATACATCCGCCAACAAACGATATGTATGGTAAAATGGTTCGTTTAACTCCCATAGCTTTATCTAAGCCGTGAACAGGATACGGAGTAAAGCAATCCCAACTGGTATACCCTGCCTCGTTTACTTTAGAAGCTGCGGAAACGATTGCATTTACATCGGTAAAATTTCCTAAAACACCTACTGCTTTCATTGATTCTCCTGATAGCTGTATTATTTATATTCAATAATTAATGTTCTTCGTGTTCATCGTGATGATGATGTGGTTGCGCATTAGGCATTACACCTTTTACTTCCGCAATTGCAATCACGGGAATAAATTTCGCAAACAACAAGAACAAGGTTAAGAAGATTCCAAAAGTGCCGGCAAAAATCGAAACCTCCACCCATGTCGGTGAGTAATATCCCCAACTTGATGGTAAGAAGTCATGGTGAAGTGAGGTTGAGATAATAGTAAAACGCTCAAACCACATTCCGATGTTTACAAAGATTGAGATTACAAACATGACAGGAATGCTTCTACGCAATTTTGCAAACCAGAACACTTGTGGTGAAATAACATTACACAACACCATTGTCCAGTAAGCCCAAGCGTAATCACCGGTAGCACGGTTTAAGAAAACAAAGCCTTCGTATTTATTACCTGAGTATTGCGCTATAAACATTTCCATAGCATACGCATATCCCACCATCATACCTGTAGCAAGGATAATCTTATTCATATTATCCAAGTGCTTTAAGGTAATGTACTCTTTTAAGTCTAGAATTTCACGGGCAATCACTAACAGTGTTACCACCATCGCAAAACCGGAGAAAATAGCACCGGCAACGAAGTATGGTGGGAAGATTGTTGTGTGCCAACCTGGAAGTATACCAACGGTAAAGTCAAAACTCACCACCGAGTGTACTGAAAGTACCAGCGGTGTACTTAATCCGGCTAAAATCATATAAGCCATCTCGTAGTGATGCCACTTACGCATCGAGCCATCCCAACCTAACGAGAATATTGTATACACCTTTTTAGCAATATTCGATTTTACATATTCACGCATAGTAGCTAAATCAGGCACCATACCAATAAACCAGAACATCAACGATACCAATAAATAGGTGTTTACCGCAAACACGTCCCATTCAAGTGGCGAACGGAAGTTAGTCCACATATTCATCTGGTTACCCGGTGTAGGAATCAACCATGTAAACAACCATTGGCGTCCGGTGTGAGAAAGTACCATAGTAGTAGCATTCAATACCGCAAAGATTGTCATAGCTTCAGCCGAGCGGTTTATGGCAGTACGCCACTTCTGACGGAATAAGAAAAGAATAGCGGAGATTAGTGTACCGGCGTGACCAATACCAACCCAAAATACGAAGTTGGTAATATCCCAACCCCAGCCAATCGGATTGTTCAAGCCCCAAACCCCGATACCGTTAAACACGGTGTATAAAATACACCCAATACCCCAAGCCATTAACGTTGCCGAAAAACCCAATGCAGTTAAAAACTTCATATTAGGTTTCGATTCGGCAATCCCTGCAATCTTTGCTGTAATATCATGCAGCGTCGGATTGCCTAAAATTAGCGGCTCACGTTCGTGACGAATTGCTGTTGTTTGCATACTCTAACGAATAAATGTTATACGTTTAATTTTTCTTTGTTGTTATCACAGCGGCACCGGAAAATTATCTTCCAATTACCAATGCCTTGCCGGACAAAATCCTCATGCTTCAAACTCGCCAACATCATAGATTATCCGTGATGTTCAGCTTTGTGTTCATTTTCAATATTTCTAACTTTAGCTAAATATCCTACCGATGGGCGTACATTCAATTCTTCTAAAACTAAGAAAGAACGTTGGCTGTTCATCATCTTCGATACTTTGCTTTCCGGGTCATTTGTATTACCAAAATAAATAGCATCAGCCGGACATGCCTGCTGGCATGCGGTGACTAGGTCACCATCAGGAACTCGTGCATGACCGTTGTCTTTAGCATGATATTTAGCTTCATTAATACGTTGCACGCAGAATGTACATTTCTCCATAACCCCGCGCATACGCACTGTAACTTCAGGATTAAACACGTATTGCAATGGCGATGGATTAGCATTACCCATTTTGTCACGATACATATTCTCACGATAATCAAGGAAGTTAAAACGACGTACTTTGTACGGACAGTTATTTAAACAATAACGAGTTCCAACACAACGGTTGTATGTCATCTCATTCAAACCTTCTGGCGAGTGAGTTGTAGCAGCAACCGGGCACACATTCTCACAAGGAGCGTTTTCGCAATGCTGGCATATCATTGCCTCAACAACAGTTTGTGGATTCTCAGGTTCACCTTTGTAGTAACGGTCTAATCTAATCCAGTGCATCTCACGTCCGCGAATTACCTGCTCCTTACCAACAGTAGAAATATTATTCTCCGATTGGCAAGCAATTACACAAGCATTACAACCCGTACATGAAGAAGTATCTATCACCATTCCCCATTTATGCCCTTTATACTTATACCCTTGGTTCAAGTCTAACGGTATAATGTGTTTTTTACCTTCAGCTTCTTTACCAGCAAACTCTTCTTGTTTCTTAATGACATTTCCTTTTTGTACATCAGCGAAGGTCATGTCACGAACTATATCACGATATTTGCTTTCATCAGCATTTGGATCCCATTCGGTCCCTTTTGCATGTTGGTAGTGGAAATATCCTTGTGTACGAGCTACTACATTTTTATTTCCGGTGTCAGTTATTTCTGCACCAAAATATCCAACGGATTGAGCAGTTTTACTCAGCTTATATGCATTCGAACCGTACTCTTTACCAATGTTTCCTGTATAACGACCCCAACCTAATGTTGTAGCTATTAAGCCATCTTCCATTCCTGGTTGAATCATTACGGGCAAATCAATTGAGGCAGCACCAACTTTAACGTTAATAACCCGGTTATCTACAACATTCAATCCTTCAGCAGTCTTTTTACTCATCAATGCAACGTTTTCCCAAACATGTTTTGTTATAGGATCAGGGCATTCAAGCATCCATGGATTGTTTGTGTAAGCACCATCATACACTCCATAACTTGGAGTAATACAAACAACATACTTACTATTAATTGCATCTGCTTTTTTCAATCCGTTAATTGCTCCGGTGTTTGCGCTACCTACAGAAGTAGTTGAAATTGAGGTAACAAAGCCCTCTCGTAATGCTTTTTCCCAACCTTTATCATCACCTACAACTTGCATCCAACGAGTTTTAACGTACGTAAAGAAATTAGGTACTTCGGCAAACATTGCTGGGTTAACAGCTTTAGCCAAGGTAAGTACAAAATCACCTGTTGATAAAGAGCCTTCGTTCAACGGTAAAATAAGCGGCTGTTGAATGGATAATGTTCCATCAAAACTGATAGCATCACTCCAAGACTCAAATTGATGCGCGGCCGGTATTGCGATACTGCAAATATTAGCAGTTTCATCATCATATAGAGAATAAGCAAAACGATTTTTTACTGAAGATAAAAGATTCTTCAAATCAGAATCTGCATTATACTCAGCGTTTGTATCACAGAATAACACAACATCCACTTTACCGGAACGCAAATCATTACGTAATGTATCTATACCGTTACCCTTTGCGTTACTCATTGGTAAAACATTCTTAAATACTTTACCTTCGCCAATAGAACCAAGCATAGAGTTTATTGCCATACCAACACCATTAGCAAACGGCGAAAGATGTGGACCTACTAAAACACATGATTTGTCGCCTGCGGCTACTAAATCATGAGCACATTTTTGAATGTGTGCGTTATACTTACCTGCACCACCACTCATTGTAGCCATACCTTTGGCAGAAGCAATTGCATTGTATAATGCTACTACAAACCCATCATAATCATTTGGGGATACTTTTACTCTGATATCTGCATTGGAGCCTGTTAACGAATATGTTGATTCAGCAACATATACTTTACTCATTACTGGATTGTCTTTAGATGGGCGGCGCTTGGAAGCAAATTTAGCAGTGTGATATACTGAATTCTTATCAGTACCTAAAAAGTCATTATCAATCGAAACAATAACATCGGCAGCCGATACATCAGGAACAAACTCTCCGTCAATGCCAAACAATGCGCTGTTAGCTATGCTGGCACCATCTGCAACTATGGATGGTACAGTTACAAACTTTACAGAAGGATTGTTTGTTTCAACTTCCTTTATCAAAGCGTCTAACGATGGTGAGCAATGTTCAGCCATTAATACACGGGTTTCTTTACCGGAATCTTTGGCTTCGTTAATTGCCTTTGCAATCATAGTAATTGCATTGCTTGGAGTAGAAAATCCGCCGGACTTTTTATCACTTGAATTTCTACCAACAACTGTTTGTCTGATACGGTCTGGGTCGTACAGATTCATTAACTCTGCTTGTGTATATGCGCCGGATTTACCTCTAACTACCGGATGCATATCGTTACCCTCAACTTTAACCGGGCGTCCTTCACGAACTTTCATCAAGATTGGCTGTGCTGCATTTTTGTGCATGAACACAGTTGTATAATAGTTCGGCAATCCCGGTGTGATATACTCAACACCTTTTACTGCAGGAACAAGTCTGTGGTCAGGTCTGCGGCAAGCTGCTGCTGTTACTGCCATCGAAGCCGATAAAATTGCCATAAATGAACGGCGACTTATCGGACTCTCGAACGTTGGAACAGCATCATACCCTGGTGCAAATTCTTCCTGAACACCTTCAGGACTACCTGACAAATCATTAAGATTTTTCCAGTATGTCTGTGTTTGAGATGACTCGTATTTCGACATGATACTTCTGTTGATATTGTTAACAAATTTTCTATATCATAATGCTTGCAACGTATGCAAACAACCTACGTTAATGGTGGCATGCAGAACAATTCTCTGGTCCGTATCCCGGAACCTTAGGATGTGCAATACCGTCTACTTCTTTTTTAGGAATATCAGTTTCAAACTGACCAAACTGTGGCTCAGTAATTGGTCGTACTCTACCATCAACCCCTTTAACCAAATCTGGATTATGCGATTTAAACATTGCCGCAACATCATTCTGGTTTGGCATGTTTACACGAGCTCCGGTAAAGATACCCGATATCTCGCGTGCTGGTATAATTAATTTCTCCGGATTACGATGGCAGTCTAAACACCAACCCATTGATAAAGGTTTGTTTTGCGCAATCACACCTTGCTCTTCAACTTTACCGTGGCACGATTCACAGTCAATCTGATTGCGGATATGGCGGCTGTGGTTAAAGTACACATAGTCCGGTAATTTGTGAACACGTTTCCACTCAATTGGAGTACCGTTTTCCCAACTATCACGAACTGGTTTTAACTTCGGGCTTTCGGGTAAAATCACAAGATGGCATCCCATACATGTGCTGGTTGCCGGAACTGGTGAGTGTTCTGATTTCTCCACACCGGAGTGACAGTATTGGCAATGCATTCCCAGCTGCCCTGCATGGAGTTTATGCGAAAACGGTACCGGTTGTTGTGGACGGTACCCGGTATCTGTAACTCTGTTTTGTAAACCAAAGAAAGCAATCGTTACCAAAACAAACAAACCAAGAGCACCACCAATGATACCCTTTTTAATAGTCATGTCTGCGGATCTTGAAAACATATTTCAACCCTTTTGATACGGAAATTATTTATCAATTTAATTGTGTGCCTGTTTTAACGCCGAATGCTTCTGAAATTGCCATCGCATAAAGAAGTAACCAAACAATAATAGTCCGGTAAACATTGCTAAAAAGAACACAACACTCCAAGAATAACTTTCACCAATTCCTGCATCGCCCGAACCTGCATCGTAAGCATCCTTACAATTTGGGCAAGACATCAGTGTTGAATATGCCTGCAAGAGCAATACAACAACGGATGCAAAAAATAGTTGAACGTTTTTCATTTAACAAAATACATCAGTTTACAAAGCTGATACTAATTATCTGTTGCTATCGCAGTCGGCTCCGAACCATGTACAATAAAGAACCTAACTGTGCCGATAGAAACATTCATTTTTCAAATCACCTTCACGGTGAAGGATTTTTTATTAAGCGAGTATTTTCTCCCGCCGAATAACGGATTTATTGTTGATGCCATTTGGTGCGGTCTGCGGTAGCAAACTAAGAAGCAAACCAAACGTACAACATACAATACACTAACACCCCTGTAACCGTTACATATAACCACAAAGGAAAAGTAATCCTTGCAATTTTTTTATGTTTTTCAAATTCTCCGCGCCAAGAACGTAGTATGGTAAAAAGTGCTAACGGAACAATAATAGCAGCAAGCACAATATGTGTGATGAGTATCAGGAAATACACCCATCGGATTATCCCCTCGCCTGTAAACACAGTTGGCTCTGTTTTTTGGCTATGATAAAACACATACGATAAAAGAAATATACATGAAAGTATAAATGCCGAAATCATAAGTGTTTTATGCAACGCAATCTTTTTGTTTCGTATGGCAATGAATCCTACTGTTAACAATACTGCGCAAGTACCATTGATAAACGCATGTAATTTGGGAGCATACTCTACATTATACTTCCCCATACTTAGTGCACTTGGAAACATCATTAAAAATGCAACCAATAATATCACGACAATGGTTAGAGAGTATACAATTAATGATATACCTTTTTCATCTATGCGTTGTATGTACGAATCTGATGTTTTCAATGAACTACTTCTCTTGTAAAAGTGAAGAAATACTATTACGAAGTTCTTGTACTTTTACAGAGTCCATACTATCATAATATCCTCGAATCATCCCCTTTTTATCCACAAGTATAAACCTTGGTGAATGTGCAGATGGTTCTACCGGGTCGCTAACTAAGAACCCTTTTACCGCTAATCCTCTAACACTATCTAATGGCATCCGAACAAAGAACCAAGAGTAAGGATTTGCATTGTATTCTTTTGCATAATCAGCCAGCACTTCCTTAGTGTCTGTTTCAGGATCAACAGAAATTGACACAAATTTGACATTGCTCTTCGAATATTCCTGTTGTAAAGTTGATTGCCTACCATTCATCACAGGACAAACACCTGAGCATGAAGTAAACATAAATGATGCAACCCACACATTACCTTTCAAAGAACTACTGTTAAATGTAGTACCATCAGAGTTTTCTGCCGTGAATATTGGAGCAGACTTCACTTCGGGTAATTCACTCTTATATTCTAAGTTTTGCTTTGGTTCATTACAACTGTGTATTGTAGTACTTATGAGTAATACAATCAAACAAAATGCAAAACTACCTATACTTTTCCATGCAATCATGAACTTCTTATGGATGATTAAATGTTTCTAAAACATTTAATGCAAACACCATTACTATAAATAAGAAAATAGGAACATACACAAATGCACGGAGATATTTATTATCAAATTTTAGGTGCATGAATATATACATTACCAGAACAACTTTTATAGTTGCGATGATTAAGCCAACAGTCATGTTTACATACGTACCACCTGTATGTCCAAACATTGTGGCAAAAAAAGTATCTATTTGTGAGGCAAGAATTGTTAACGCTGTAAAACCCATTAACAAATAGAACACCTTCATATATGATTTTTTGATAGCTGCTTCGTCGTGTGAACCTGCCATTTCTTTCTCCTTAAATTAATTAATGTCCACCATGATGTGCACCCGGGAATAACAGGTACAACGCCGGGAAAAGGAAAATCCAAACTAAGTCAACAAAGTGCCAATACAAACCAAGTATTTCAACGCGAACATGATTTGTATATCCTTTTTTGGTAAAAGAACGTAAGAACATCCATACCATAGGTATAATTCCGCCAATTACGTGAGCAGCGTGGAAACCGGTCATCATAAAATAGAAAGCAAAAAAGATACTTTTACTTGGTAGCAAATGATGCTCAAATTTTGCACTATACTCAAAGTATTTTACAACTAAAAAGCCAAATGCACATAAAATAGTTATTCCCATGAACACTTGAAACATTTTGGTATTTTTCTTTTCCAAGTTCAAAATGGAGAGGGCCATGGTTAATGAACTTGTTATCAGGAATACCGTGTTAATTGTTGCCATAGCAACATTAAGATGCGTTGTGCCTTCCATGAAGATATCGATGTTTGCATTACGCAACACGGTAAACGCTCCGAAGAAACCGGAGAAAAACATAATTTCAGAAGCGAGAAATGCCCACATTACCATTTTTCCATGCGGTATTCCGCTGACCGGTTCGTGACGTAAATCTAAAGCTAATGACATATATATTGCCTTTTAATAATTTATCAGAGTTTATCTACAAACATAAATATGAATAAGCCCATTAAGTAGGCATACGAAGCAAGTAGCGTTTTTCTGGCATTTACTACTGTAGTTGATTGTATTAGGATTATTGCTGAATACAGTAAATAACCACTCAGTAACAATGAACCTAACAAATACAAATATCCGGTAATTCCAAAGTAGGTTAACGATAAACCAACCGGAATTAGAACAAGCACATATATAAGTAAATGTTTAGCTGATATTGTACTACCGTTTTCTTGATTTCCAAGCAGAACAAATCCACCTTGTTCATAATCTTTTCTGTACATAATAGCTAAAGCCAAAAAGTGAGGCATTTGCCATATAAACATAATAAGAAAAATTATCCATGCACCGGCATCAACTGAATTCAAACCAGCAGTCCATCCTCCCATTGCGGGTAATGCACCTGGTATTCCACCTAACACCATTGCAAACCAAGTTTTCTTTTTTAATGGTGTATAGAGAGCGATATAACTAAGATGGGTAACTAAGGCTAAGCCTAAAGTTAACATGTTAATATATCCCAGAAAAAGTGCACCTAATACCGAGGTAATCACTCCAAAAATTAGTGCATGGACTGGTGAAATAATTCCTGATGGAATTGGCCGATTCTTAGTTCTTTTCATCAAACCATCATCATAGCGTTCCAAATACATATTTAATGTACAAGCACCAGAACTAATTAATGCTGTTCCAAGCATTGCAATAACAAAATGGAACAAATTTTGGATTGATGTAAAGTATGCAACATCACGTATTGAAAGATAATACCCAGCTGCGGCTGTAACTACAACCATTTGTGTAATACCTGGCTTTGTAAGCTGATAATATGCGCGTATAGAATCAGCAGTTGTTACGTGCTGTTCTTCAATGATATTTTCTGTTACTGCTGCTTCCAATGGTTAATCTTTTAAATAATTAATGTGCATGTGAAGGATTCAATTTCTCAGCCTCAATTTCTTCCTCAGTTGGAGGAACCCATTGTGGCCAATAATCTGATTCACGATTTTCATGCGAGTATTCATACGGTCCACGATACACTGTAATATCCGTATCAAAATTTCCGTGTCCGGGATGCGGAGGGGCTGCCCACTCCAAAGTATTTGAACGCCAAGGATTTCTTGGTGCTTTCTTTCCGTAATTAAGATTCCAAATAATATTAAATAACAGAATAAACTGTGTAAACCCTAAACCGATAGCTGACCAAGTAATAAATGCATTCATTCCTTGGAAAGGTTTTAGGAAGTCATAAACAGTAGGGTCTGCTATACGGCGCATATGTCCTCCCACACCAATAATGTGCATGGGGAAGAAAGTAAGATTGAAGAAAATGAATGACCAAATTACGTGCATTCTACCCCAACCTTCATTAAGCATTTTACCGTACATTTTTGGGAACCAGTAGTAGATTGCAGAGAATACACCAAATATTGATGCACCAAACAACACATAATGGAAGTGTGCAACAATAAAGTATGTATCGTGGATGTAAATATCAACAGCTGCCGAAGCCATGAAGATACCGCTCAAACCACCAATAATAAACATGGAAACAAATGCTACAGCACACATCATTGCTGCTGTGTAGCGAATACTTCCGCCCCATAATGTACCAAGCCAGTTAAAAATCTTAATAGCTGATGGCACCGCAATAACAATGGTTGAAAGTACGAATGTAGTTCCAAGTAACGGACTCATACCGGATTGAAACATATGGTGCCCCCATACAATAAATCCTAAGAACCCGATACCCATGATAGCAAAAATCATGGCTTTGTAACCGAATATTGGCTTGCGTGCAAACGTTGCCATAACATCGGATACTACACCCATTGACGGAAGTATCATAATATAAACAGCAGGGTGCGAGTAGAACCAAAACAAATGCTGGAACAACAACGGTTGTCCGCCACCTGACCAATGGTTTGTGCCATCTAGTGCTGATGTTGCTAATAGATTTGTTGGGATAAAAAAGCTAGTATGAAGAAAGTTATCAAAGAAAAGCATTACTAAGGCAGATGCTAACACGGGTGTACCTAATGTAATAAGGACAGCGGTGATAAATAATGCCCAAATAGTCATAGGCATTCTGAACATCGACATACCTTTAGCCCGTTTATTCAGTACAGTAGCAATGTAATTTATACCACCCATAATGGAGGCAAAACCAACAAGGAACAACCCTACAATCCACATTGTTTGCCCTGCGCCTTGTATTGCAGATAGTGGCGGATAAGCCGTCCACCCTGCTGTAGCCATACCACTTTCCAAAACAAAACCGCCCATTAACAACATCGCTGCAGGTATATTCAACCAAAAGGAGAACATATTCAGTGTCGGTAATGCCATATCATCAGTACCAATCATTAATGGAATGCAGAAGTTACCAATCATTCCATTTACCATTGGTATGATAACAAGGAATAACATAATAGCACCGTGCATCGTCATTAACTGCGAGTAGAATCCCGGCTGGATAGCACCAGTAGATCCTCCCCATGCTTCAGGCAGCAAGCTCCCTAAAAATGGTACCGGTTCACCCGGAAATGCAATTTGCCAACGTACTAACAAAGCTGCTAAACCACCAACCATAAAGAAAAACAAGGTGGTGGTCATAAATTGTTTAGCAATAACTTTATGATCGTTGGAAAAAATATATTTACGGACAAAAGAAAGACTATGATGATCATGTGCATGCGAATCACCATGATCATGGTGGGCTTCGTGTGCAGATGCAATTGCTTCCATATATTATACCTGTTGTATTTTTTCTAAGAAAGTCTAACTGAATTATTTACCATGTTCTGTTGTACCACCTGCTGTAACAGCAGGTGTAGCTGTTGTATCAGCTGTAGGTGCAGTAGTACCCAAGGCTTGAGCTAATTGCTCAGATTTAGCTTTGGTTTGCTCATCGTACCATTTGTTGTAATCATCAAGTGAATGCATGTATAATAGTCCACGCATATTATAATGGCTTGCGCCACATAATTCCGCACAGGCAATTTCATACTTTCCGGCTTTAGTACCATTAAACCATACTTTCATCCAGGAACCCGGTAAAGCATCTTGCTTTACACGGAAATTTGGTAAGAAGAAACTATGTAAAACATCTTTAGCCGATAAATTCACTAAGATGTTTTTATTAATCGGCAAGTGCATTTCTGTTTCAATGATAAAATCATCTTTACCATGTTCATCCTTTGGGTCAACACCAAAGATGTTATCATTTGTTTTGAACTCAGGTGCTCTACGGCCCAATATTCCGTCGGCACCCGGATAGCGATACACCCAGTTAAACTGTTGCCCCATAACATCTATAGTTACATCCGGTTTAGGAATATGGCTAACGTTTTTAGTTTTTTCCCAAGCACTATCTGTATAGATACCTAACCCCGCAAATAAAAACGTAGGCAGAATGGTCCATGTAAATTCCAACATATTATTACCATGATATCCAATTGCGCGTACGCCTGGTTTTTCACGGTATTTTATCAAGAAATATATAAGTAATGCGTAGGTTAAGATAAATATGGCAACACAGATATACCATATCAAAATAAACATCCCGTCCAACTCTGCCCCAAACGTACTTACGTTTTCCGGGAACCAAGCTGGAAAGTCGAAGTATTTAAACCAATCGAACATATATATAGATAGAGTAACTTTTAAAATAGTACACACAGGTATGTGTGTTGATTTATCTCAATAAAAATTATAACGGTTGTTGTAATTCGGGCTCCGTCATTGCACCGTTTCTCGATTTCGTTTTTTCACGAACATCTTTTACTTGGTCAGCTGTAATTGCGCCGCCGGTATTTCCCCAACTTGTTCGTACATACGATAAAATTTCTGCAATTTGCTGGTCGTCAAAGTTTGATTTCCAAGCAGCCATTACACCATTAATTTTCTGACCGTTACGTTCAATTTCTCCTTTAAATCCATGCAATACAATACGGATTGGTTTTGTTGCATCAGCATCGTTTGCCATTGCAGAACCTGCCAACGGAGGAATTGCACCGGGTAAACCTTTACCGGCACCACCATGACATGCAGCACAGTTCTTACTAAAAAGTGCCTGGCCTGGTACACCGACATCTGGGCCTTTTGATGATTTCGCATTAGGATCAACCCAAACAGGGTCGTCACCTTGTTTTGTAAAAAAACCTTTGATATTACACGAGGTAATAAATAGTGTTGATGAAGCAACCCCAAATATTACGAACAAACGGAAGGCAATAATATATTTCCCCATAAAACTGTAGCTAATGTACAATATTAATATTATCAATAACCGACGGCCACGAATTTACAATCACTTGGATACGTAGCCAAACATTTTTCTCTGTTTGTTGAAAAGATTTTTACTCAGTTACAAATCAGATAAACTTAGTCTGATTTATATACTTACAGTCAACATCATACAAACAACTACGTTACAGAGAATTGCTTTTAACAGATACTAACTTGTATGTTTTTACACACATGTTAAATTTATTTTGTTGCTATCGCAAGACGGCACCAAACAACGTTCAATACCAATCCTCTACATGCCGTTCAACTTCTCAACAAATCAAAAACACTTATCGTGATAAATGTCTATTACTTTATAAAGATACTTTCCCGCAGGTGAATTTTTTGCATACAACAAATGCCTGGTGCGGCTGCGTTAGCAAAAATTATAACATACAATCCACCATCTTTAAATTATTAAACACCCGAACAGGTTTACCTTTAAACTGATACTCAGTGAATGGAGTATTTTTAGATTTGGTTAAAAATCTTTCTGGTATTACCGACCACTCAGCATCAGGATTAAAAATCGTAATGTTTGCTATTGCGCCTTGTTGAAGTAAAGGTTGCGGAAGATTAAGAACCTTTCTTGGGTTAACACTCATTTTCTCAATAAGTTTATCTAACGATACTACATTTCTGTGAAGAAGTTGAGTACAGGCAACACCAATTGCCGTCTCCAAACCAACAATACCGTTAGGCGCGTTATCAAACTCCACCATTTTTTCCTCGAAGGTATGTGGTGCATGGTCGGTAGCTATTACATCTATAACATCATCCGAGAGTGCTTGCCACATGGCTTCTACATCGGCTTGTGTGCGGAGTGGCGGATTCATCTTTGCGTTGGTGTTGTAACCTCGCACTGCCTCATCGGTAAGTATAAAGTGATGCGGTGCAACCTCCCCACTCACCCGCTGACCTCGTTTTTTTGCGTCGGCAATTAGCCGTACTGAACCTTTGGTACTTAAATGTGCAGCATGGTATCGCCTGTTACCACAGTACTCAGCCAACAAAATATCACGTGCTACAATAATATCTTCAGCAACGGAGGGATACCCCTTTAATCCTAAATCTGCCGAGACACTTCCCTCGTGCATTGCAAAGTTCTTCGTCATAGAATGTTCTTCGCAGTGTTGGGTTAGTAAGGCATCGAAAGGTGAAGTATAATCGAATGCCCTTCGCATCATATCTGCACTTTCAACACAACCACCATCATCGCTGAACATTACGGCTCCTGCTTCTACCATCGAAAGCATGTTCGCTAATTCGTCACCTTTTCTTGCTTTGGTAATAGTTGCACAGCAATGAACATTTACAATGTTATTAGCAGAACGGTTCTTGATAAACTCTAATGTTTGGATGGAATCTATGGCGGGCTCGGTGTTAGGCATACATACAACGCCGGTAAAACCGCCATTAGCGGCCGAATCTGTCCCTGTTTCGATTGTCTCTTTGTGAGTTTGCCCGGGTTCGCGCAAGTGGACGTGCATATCAAAGAATCCCGGAGCGGCAACAAGGTCATTCCCCTTAAGGATTTCAACATCGTTTGGCACATCAGGCCGTTGTTCACCAACGTATTCTATTATTCCATTCTTAATCCATAAATATCCGGTAATGTGTAACTGTTGTACCGGCGATACAATTCGGATATTTTCATAACAAACATTCATTACTTCTCTCCAAACAATGTGTATTGAGTTTCAAATAGTTTCCTTAGGAAGGTACTTCTATGTACTTCACACGTTCCATGTTGTAAAATTGCGTGGCGGTGTGCTGTTGTTCCATACCCTTTGTTCTTAGCAAAACCATAAACAGGATAATCTAAGTGTAACGCATCCATGATTCTATCGCGAGTTACCTTTGCAACAATCGAGGCACATGCAATACTTAACGATGAATCATCTCCGGCAACAATGGTTTTAAATGGTATTGTACTTTCGGTAAAACGGTTTCCATCAATGAGCAAGAATTCCGGAACAGGTTGTAATTGAGCTATTGCATCGTTCATAGCACAATAAGTTGCTTGCAAAATGTTAATCTCATCAATAACATCGTGTTCAACTATACCAACACCAATACAAACAGCTATCCCCGTAATCTCCTCCAACATTTCCTCGCGCTGTTTATGCGTTATTTGTTTGGAATCGCGTACACCGGAAATACTCTTGCAATGCCTGGGTAGAACTACTGCCGCTGCAACAACAGGACCTGCTAACGCACCTCTACCTGCTTCGTCAACCCCTGCAACATAATCCAAGGTATTCCAAAGTAGTTGTTCTTGTTCGGTATGTGGATAGCCGATAGTTCCTCCGCTTACAATCTGATTACAAAAATACAGAAGCTGTGTTGTAGTATAATCATTCATTTGTTGTTGCTATCGCAGACCACACCAAATCGCCTCCATTTTTAAACCTTCACGGTGGGAAGAAACAATCATATATAAAAATACCCTCTATCGTACACGATAAAGGGTATACCTTGTGTGAGCTTCTTTCCCGCTGTATACGTTTAGTTCGTGTAAACGACGATTGGAGCGGATTGCGAAAGCAAATTATTCTCTGGCCAGACTTAAAAACTCATTCCGTAGAGTTGAATCGGAACGCAGTCCACCTCGTAACACTGAGGTTATCATATCTGCATGTTCTTCATCGGCGTTAACCCCACGCGCAATCATACAATAGTGTCTTGAGTTAATTACAACGCCAAGTGCCTTTGGCTGAAGCAGTTCCATTAAATAATCGGCAATCTGCTCGCCTAATTCTTCCTGAATTTGTCCGCGGCGAGAGAACCAATCAACAATTCGGGTAAGTTTGCTAATGCCGATTACATGTTTATCGGGCAGATAACCAATAATACACGTACCCGTAATTGGTTGCCAATGGTGCGAGCAAACGCTCATTACTTTTATACCTTTACTGATTACTAACTCATCAACATGTTTACGGTTAGGGAACACTGTAACCTTTGGGGCAGATTCGAAACGACCAGCAAATAGTTCATTCACCCACATCCGCGCTAAACGTTTTGGAGTATCTGTAGAATTGGGGTCGTTACGGTCGATACGGAGAATATCCAACACCTCTCCAAACTTGTGCTCTAAGGCAGTAATCATTTCAGCACGTTCATCTCCACATAGGTTTTGATTTCCGTTAGCATCAAACAATGAATACCCCAAAGCACTGGTTGTTGGGTGGCTTACCGATTGTTCATCGGTGGAATTAGTAAATCCCGATGAAGCACTCCACGTTGATTGCGCCATCCGAAGTAAATCGTTTTCATTTAAATGTTTTTCGTTGTTATTCATAGTGTTTGAATGCTTACTGTTGAATGGCTAACATCATACCGTTTAATTGTTACCGGCTCGCCAAAGTACTCTACAAAATTGTTCTCGCTTTCAAACAGTTTGATACAATGTAAAGTTCCCTCGGTTATCTGGGGCTCTAATATTTGCCAAAAGCACAAACAGATATTTTCGGCAGTTGGAATAATACCTTGTAGAAAATCAACATCAAAGTTTAAGTGTTTGTGGTCAACCTTGTCAATCAAATGTTCTTCAATAATATCCCGCAGTTTTTTTAGATCAATAACATACCCTGTTTCCGGGTCAGGAATACCTTTCACTGTAACATCTAACGTATAATTGTGTCCATGCCCATGTGGGTTGTTACACTTATCAAAGACTGCTTCATTTTTTTCGTTAGTAAATGTAGGGTTAAACAATCTATGTGCAGCCGAAAAATGGGTTCTTCTGGTAACGTACATCATGTGTACCTCCGATGTTTGGTTGAAAATCACCTACCATTGGTAGGATAATCATTATGATGTCAGTTCGTCTCAATACAAAATTGCTATATTGCCTAAACTTTTACCACAACGTTTATGATTACCAAGTTAACACTAAAACACGTTTTGATAGTTCCTTTGTTGTTGGGAAATTTACTTTTAGTGGATTGCTCATCGGCAAAAGCTCCGGAAACTACCACACCAACTACTCCAAAAACTACAACTAAGGTGGATTCCATTGCGATACCTGAGCTAAAGGTTGTATCTATCCCTTTACCCCATAACCGTAAAGAATTACAATCTTTTAAAGCAGATTGTGATGTATCTGTTGACAACGACGGTACCTCATTACCTGGAACTTGCACTTTAGCAATATTGAGAACCGATTCTCTACTGATGAATATTGGCGGACCTTTTGGTGTAGTAGTTGGTAAGTTATCAGCAGCCCCTACCAATATGATTTACATGGATGCCTTACGCAGTGAGGTATTTGAAGGAAATCCACAGAACCCGGAGATGCAATCTAAACTACCGTTCCCATTAAGTTATGAGGATATTGTTTTTTTAATGAGGGCAGAAGTACCTTTTGCAGGAGATGCTTATACATTAACAAAAGATGCAGATGGCAAACAGTTGTTTACATATTCTAAGAACGACCAGTACATAGATTTTGTACAACTTTCTGTTAAAGATTCCACAATATTAGCATACCAACGGAAATCACGTAGTGGCGAATTGTTGTTCAATGTTAATTACAACGCATATTCCACAAAAAATGGTATTAAATATCCAGTATCTATTTCGTTACACTTCCCTATGCGCAAGCTACAAGCAAAATTTACAGTAACAGATATTGTTGTTAACACACTTGCCGAAAAATATTGGTTCTCAGTTCCAAAGAATATGAAACGAACCAAACTTTAATTAGTCATTTCAGCAAACTACAACAGCAGATTCATTGAAGAATAGTCCCCATACATCTACTATACATCACGTAATTACATCGCTTTTGTTGATGTTATTTAGTGCTTTGTTTGTACATGCCCAAGCCCCAACTGTTATAAAAAAAGGTAGTCAGGGAAAACCATCTGAAACAAGCAAAACACCATCAACAAGCGCTCCTACAGTATCTGATGATATACCACCAACTACGTCAAGTCCATCGCTGGTTATTAAAACGGATAGTTCAAAAACAGTACTTAATGATTCTACTGCAAAATCCTC
Source organism: Bacteroidota bacterium (assembly GCA_019695345.1). GTDB lineage: Bacteria > Bacteroidota > Ignavibacteria > Kapaibacteriales > NICIL-2 > JAIBAE01. Next base: position 18,717 of record JAIBAE010000037.1, read on the forward strand.
CGGCGGAATAGATAGCGTCGTAACGTACAAAGCAAGAGACTCTGTTGTTTTTTATGCTAAGAAGAAGCACATGCATCTTAAAGGCGATGCAACCGCAAAGTATAAAACCCAAAAACTCGATGCAGAGGTTATCGATATCTACTTTGATAAGTCGTTAATGCAAGCTAATGCGGCAAAAGATAGTACAGGAAGAACCAGAGGTTACCCAATGTTTAACGACAATGGGAAAGAATTTGTAGGCGAGACAATTAAATATAATTTCAAAAACAAAGCAGGAACAGTAACCATGGGTGAAACCACCATGGAGAATGGCTTCTATTACGGTTCCAGAATTAAGCGGGCAGATGAAAACACCCTGTATGTAGAGAATGGCTGTTATACAACTTGCGATCACCCACACCCACACTTCTACTTTTCATCACCACGTATGAAAGTAACTCCGGGTGACAGAATCTTCTTCGAGGATTTATATCTGTATGTTCAAGATATACCTGTACTGTACTTACCAATTGGTGCATTCTTTCCTAATCGCGGAGGCAGGCAATCAGGATTATTAATACCTGTTCCCAGTTCCGATGCCAACCGAGGCGTAGTATTCAGAGGTATTGGCTATTACTTTGCTTTAAGTGATTATCTGGATACTAAGATTACAGCAGATATTTACTCAAAGGGTGGAATTCAAATAAATAACTTTTGGCAATACAAGTTGTTGTATAACTTCAATGGTTCACTCGATTTAAAATACGCTTATCTGCGTGATAACCCTGCATCCCCATTTAATACACAGTATAGTGTTGGGATGTCGCATTACCAAGAGCTGACCCCTCAAACAAAACTATCAGCAAATCTTGCTTTTCAATCTAACGATTTTAACAGGTTAGCTGCTGCTACACTATCCGATAGGATTAAGCAAAACATTACTTCATTTGCAGCTCTTACCCATACATTTGATAATGGTATCACAACTACAATTGATTACAACCGTAATCAAGACGTAATCCTGAAAACGTACAATCAAACACCACGGTTTTCTATGTCGGTTCCAACATGGACGCCATTCAAATCTACATCCGGGTCCGGGGTGTTTGATAACTTAGCAATATCATACGGATTAAACGCTCCATACGTTGATTCTTACGATCAAACAATTACATCAAAAAGATATGTAGAGAATGATACAATTAAAACTCAAACAGACACAGCATTCACCAGTAATTACCGATTTTCCATTCAACATTCACCCTCTGTAACTATATCTCCTAAACTTGGTTTCTTCACCATACAACCATCCATCTCGCTTGGATGGAATACCTATACCCGGCGTATAAATAGAACGTACGATGCAGTTTCGCAACAATCAAAGGACGAAGTTGAGTACGGAGTTTTTAACGAAGTACGCTATGGTTTTGGAGTATCAACGTCAACCACATTGTACGGCATAGCAAAACCACGAATTCTTGGTATTAATGCTATCCGCCACACATTCCGTCCAACAGTTAATATGAACTACAGTCCCGACCAATCAGGGAATGATAATTATTGGCGAACATATACTTCCCCTAGTGATTCATTAGTTACAACAAAGGACACACTTCGCAAGGCAGCAGATACTGTTCAGTACTCACGGTTTGCATTAGATGGCGGTGGCATTTCTAATCGCTCAAAATCACTTAGTATGAACTTCGCACTAAGCAACTACTTCGATATGAAGGTTGCACAAGGTGATAGTGCAGATAAAAATGTTGAGTTGTTTGGTGTAGATATCAATAGTTCCTATAACTTTATTGCTCCAAGTTTTAAGTTGAATCCAATTAACTTTTCCATTCGCACGCCATCGTTGGGTTTTATTAACTGGAGCGCAGGTGGTACGTTTAATCCCTACAAAGAAATACTTGCTCCATCAAAGCAATATGCAAAAGTTCTTACACCAACACAGATTGATGAATACCTCGGGTTTAGCGATGGATTGGTTCGCCTTACAAACTTCAACATTTCCATGTCATTTTCATTTCAGGGTGGGTCTTCAACACCTGCAACTACTTCAGCAACAACAACAGATTCAACTAAAAAAGATTCAACCAACAACGTTATTGGTTCGCGCTTTCAAAGGCGTATGGAATACACCGAAACAGATGCAGATTTATTTGGCGATAATTCTCCCGGTTACTCCAAACTCGCAATGCCTTGGGATGTAAGTGGCAATATTAACTATACATTTAATAAAGCATCTTCTTTCCTTGCGTCAACTTCATCATTAAACATGTCCGGAAGAGTACATGTGCGTTTAACAAACACATGGGATGTTAGCACAGGTTTCAATTACGATTTTGTGAATAATGTATTCGGAGCAAATACTGTAAACATCACAAAACAAATTCACTGTTGGGCATTAAGTTTTACATGGACTCCATCGGGACCGTATGCCGGCTACTACTTACGCTTCGGAGCATCCGCATCATTGCTTCATGACTTACAATTAGAAAAACGAAGCTCCCCAATTTTCCGCTAATTTTTTGCTATCGCATGACGGCACCGAACAACTACACAAAACGCCCTTACTATGCCGGAGAGAACCACATTAAAACAAAGTTACCATCTTCACTTGTTGAATAATTTATTCTAAAATTTCACAAGCGATGCTGCAACGCTCTGCCCCGCCCGTGTGACGGCGCAGTTGGGTTGCTTCGGCAGTAGTGGGATACAAATTATTCTTTTGAATCGTAGCGTTCTAAACTGAAATTATGCCCTAAGTACAATCTGCGTACTTCTTCATTTGAGGCAATTTCTTCGGCTGAACCTGAGCAGAAAACGTTACCGTCTATCAGGATATAAGCGCGGTCGGTGATGCTTAATGTTTCGTGTACATTGTGGTCGGTAATCAACACACCTATGCCCCTATCTTTCAATGCACGAACAATGTTCATGATGTCTTCAACAGCAATGGGGTCAACACCTGCAAACGGTTCATCTAACAATACAAACTTTGGCTCGGAAGCTAGAGCACGCGCTATCTCTGTGCGTCTTCGTTCTCCTCCCGATAACATATATCCTTTACTTTTACGGATGTGTTGAATATTGAAGTCACTAAGGAGTTCTTCGAGTTTTTCTTTGCGTTGTTTACGGTTGAGTTTTTGTAGCTCCAATATGGCCATGATATTGTCTTCTACACTTAACTTTCGGAAAACAGATGGCTCTTGCGGTAAATAACTGATACCCATTTTAGCACGTTTGTACATGGCTTTAGAGGTAACCTCTTTGCCATCCATAAATACAGCGCCTTTGGTTGGCTTAACCATTCCTACAATCATGTAAAAGGAAGTTGTTTTTCCGGCGCCATTGGGTCCGAGCAACCCCACACACTCACCTTGTTTAATAAAGTACGAGGCGTCTTTTACAACTGCTCTCTTTTTATATACTTTCCGTATGTTCTTTGCTTCGAGTGTGCTGGACATAATCTGTATTTATTATTAACGACGTTTTTCTAAAGTAAGACTTTTTGTGAGAACATCATTATCACGTTCAACTTTTATGGTAACAGTCTGGCCTACAACAGCATCGTACATGGCAACTTGAAAATCATCATCGTTATTAATTTTCTTTCCATCAATCTCAACAATTATATCACCGGGTTCAATACCTGCCTTGTCGGCTGGCGATTTAAACTCTACCTGATATACTATTACTCCTTCAGATTTCTTAGAACGATAGTAGCGCTGTTTTTGTTCATCTAAAAGGTCAATCACCATACCATGATGTACCGCACGGTCGAACTTTTCGCCACCTTTTAATTTAGAAACAACTGTCTTTACCCTATTAATAGGAATAGCATACCCAATACCAATACTACCAGCACCGCGACCATTTGTAGCTGTTGAGAAAATTACCGTGTTTATTCCAATTACCTCACCATTAGCATTAATAAGTGGGCCACCTGAATTACCGGAGCTAATAGCTGCATCCGTTTGAATCATATTCTTGTACACACGCACAGCATTCTGACCATACTCAGCTTGTTCCGAAAAACTAACACCAAGATTTGAAACTATGCCTGCTGTAACAGTTGGTCTGGCATTTTTATCAAACAAACCAAAGGGATTTCCAAAGGCAATAGCCCACTCGCCCACCATTACATCATCCGAATTGCCAAGTTTAACATAAGGAAGATTCTTTGCATCAATTTTTAACAATGCTACATCTGTTGTTGGGTCTGTTCCGATTATTTGAGCGTCGTACTTTTCGCCACTTGTCATGGTGACTACAACTTTAGATGCACGACCTGCTACGTGGTCGTTAGTAAGTATATACCCATCCGATGAAATAATAAATCCTGAGCCTAATGAATGTACTTTTTGTTTTTGTTTACCATAATACTGACGCCCAAAAAACTGTTGGAAGAAAGGATCGTTATCGAACATAGAAAATCCCGGAAACCCAACGTTATATTCACGTACTTCAGTAACATTAATCCCAACAATGGCCGGAGAACAATCTTTAGCAGTTTTGGTAATTGCATTTTGTCTGGAACCATTTATGGTAGCGTTATTGTCTGCAACGGCAACAACATTATGAGATTCCTGATAAATCGGTGACTCACCTTCTTTATTTTTAGATGAACATCCAACTGTGGCCGAAAGTAATACCAACCAACCGAGTAATAACTTCTTCATACGCATTGTATTTAGTTGATTATTTCTACAAACTTTGTGGTTCATATACGGTGAGTTATATTCTTTATTGTCCGTTAAATGTTAAGTTATTTAAAATGTTCACGAATCCAGATAGCTACTGTTTTAGTAATCTCCGGAGTCATCCAATGAACACCTTCAAACGGAATATATTTTGTTTTAATGCCTGCTTTCGCAAACAACGATTCAATTAATTCTGAAGTCTGAAACGGAACTGTTGGATCATCTTTGCCATGCACATGCAGGAACTCCAGTCCGTAGCGTTTTACTTGTTCTAATCGTTCGGCAATACCGCCAAACTCATAATAACTGGCACACATAATAACTACTGTTTTGAAGCGTTCCGGATGACGTGATGCAAGTACCGATGCGTAAAACCCGCCCTGAGAAAATCCCACAAGAATCGGAAGTTCATTATATAACGGTAATTCCGCTAAAGCAGAATCTAACACCGTGAGATACCACTTTGCAGAGTAGTTAACAATGTGCTTCTTTGCTTGTTCAGGTAAACCCAAGTCTTCCCCAGCTGCCGAATAAATTATCTGCCCCTGCTGTAACGATTCAAGTTGCTTAACATAGGTGCCTTCCGGGCAGACAAAAATCACATCCTCCATCTGGAGTTCTTTTGCCCAATTTAACATTACGCTTGGGTCCTGACCGTTTCCGTGCAACAACAATACTAAATGATATTTCTTGGACTTATCATAATCCTTTGGGTAAAGAAGTTGATACCTTCCAAATCTTATCTGTTCTGCATAGTGATATGGGAAAGGAGTATTATCCATATTAACGGTAATCAATTCTAAAATTCTCTTGAATTCCTGCGTAGTACGTAAAGGTACAAAATCTGTATCCTGAGCAACTGCTCTATAATTTTTATATCCTGCCTGTGTACATTTATATAACGTCTCTAAAGCTCTATCGGGAAACACTAGGCGCATTTGGCAACGTGCAAGGTTAATATATGCAGTTGTATCTCTGGGGTTGGATACAATCCAATGTTCGTATTCAGTTTTAGCAAGTTGATAATCGCCCTTTCTAAAAGCAGCATCTGCTAACTGACGGGATGTTCGAGGTTCAAATTTTGTGTGGTTATTAGAAGTTTGGGGTGTTTGCTGTGCAATAGCAGGATTCGATAACAATAGCAGCACAACACCAATAAAGAGTGCCCGGAACAGGAGTCGAACCTGCACGTTCATTCGAACACTACACCCTGAATATAGCGCGTCTGCCAATTCCGCCATCCGGGCTATGAACATTTCCATACATCCGTGAGTTGTGCTGCAAATATAGCCAGAGCGGAGAGGGAGGGATTCGAACCCTCGATACGATTACTCGTATAACGGTTTTCGAGACCGCCCGATTCAGCCACTCTCGCACCTCTCCGTATGGCTACCTTATGGGGGCTGCAAATATAAGGTCTGCCTTTGGCAGTACAAGAGGAAAAAATCTACGGCATATCAGAATACGTAGAAGTACGGCGGTAACTACATGCTTTGTAGGAACTTATGTTTGCAAAAATTTTCAAAACAGGTAAATTTTCCGCTAACGCATTACGGCACCAAGCCTTAGCAAAAGGTAGTACTCAAATTTTGCCGGAATGAACCTCATCCCAAAACCGATACGTTTCCCATGACGCAATGAGAACCTACAAGTTGCAATCCCGCAATGCAGCATACTTTGTTAGTTGAGGTTGGGTGCGGTCACGCGGAAGCAGAAATTATACTTTTGCCTGCATCCACTTTTTACTATACACACTAACCAAAGCAATGATGGAAAACAGCCCATATCCACCGGCACTGCCAATCCAAATTCCAACCTGATTCCAGTGAACAACGTTACACAAAATGTAAATTAACGGAAGCTGTAACAGAAGAATTGAGCCGGCAACAATTGCCAAGCTAAAATACGCAGAGCCGGCACCGCTAATCACCCGCGCGGAGACAATACCAACTGCAAATGCTAAATAGGCAAATACAGAAACGTGAAAATACTTTTGTGTTTCCTCGATTACTATTGGGTTATTACTATACATGGCTGTAAAATGCGATCCAAAGAAGAAAATTAACGTACCCAAAACCGCAATTACTCCCAACAGAATTTTGATTCCAGCTTTATGATAACCAAATACACGTTCAAACTTTTTAGCTCCTATGTTTTGTCCGGTAGCAATCTCAACAGCAACGCCAACTGCAAACACAAACATAAATACGATAAAATCAACGTTCATACCAAGAGTGTATGCAGCCATGATGTTTTCACCAAACTGAGCTACCATTTTAAAAATGGCTATACGTGTTATACTAACAGAGAACATTTGGATAGATGATGGAATTCCCAACAATAATACACTCCAAATAATTGCTCTATCAAAACGGAATCCCTTTAGTTGAAGTTGAATTCCGGCTTTTCCGTTAATAATACTATATATGTTGATAGCACAACCTATTAATTGTGCCGATGCCGTTGCCAGTCCGGCACCGTACATTCCCATGTTGAACACAAAAATGAAGATAGGAGCAAGTATAGCATTGATAACGGTAGTCAGTACCAAAATGATAGTAGGATACACCGGATTACCAGTTGAGCGCACAATGGCGTTTATCTGGAACGACAAAAGGTTTCCCGAAAAACCAAACAAAATAGCAGAGAGATACGCTTGTGCTAATGCCGATACATTTGGACTGGCCCCAAACTTAGCCAGCACAAACGGTAACATCAACTGAAGTACAACAGTTAACAATACTGTTGTAACCAACATAAAAATGATGGCTTGTGTTGCGGTATAATTAGCTTTTTCTCTGTTCCCTTCTCCAATTCTACGAGCTACAATAATACCTGTCCCCATACTAAAACCGGAACCAAGTGTAAACACCAAGAAGTTCATTTGGTCGCCTAAACCTATTGCCGCAATAGCATCTGTTCCAAGCCGACTAATAAACCAGCGGTCTATTAAGCTATATGCCATATTTATCAGAAAACTCAAGGTCAATGGTATTGAGAATTTCACTAATGTGGATATATAACTACCGTTTAGTAAGTCCACATGACCTGCCGCCCGCTTTTGTGCTTGGGGCGGTGGTGTTTGTTCTGGTTCTGGTTCGAGTTGTGTATGTTGGGAAGATATATTTTCGGTGCTCATGCTAGCTCTTTATGGTTTAGTTACGCAAGTTACAAATTACAAGGAACTCTTTTGATGAATTGAACTTCATTTGCGGAAGTGCTTTGTTGTTGTAGTTTCGCGTTCTCAATAACATGATAATGCAAGAACTACTATACTATATTGCAATACTGATATACACTTCGCGAGTAGTGTATTTCTTTATTGGTGCAGCAAAGGAACGTAATAAAAAGTCCGGCAATGTTAACGATGCAGATTTACCATTTGTTTCAATCATTATACCTGCCCGAAACGAAGAATTGAATTTAGTGGAATGTATAGAATCGGTTTTCTCAGTTGATTACCCCAGAGAAAAATTCGAAGTGATAATAGTAGATGATAGATCGTCGGATTCAACTCCTTCGCTCTTGTTGATGCAACAATTCCGTTTTCCTAATCTTATTACCGCAAGAATAAACTTCGATGGCGAAAAGAACCTGCAAGGCAAAGCAGGTGCGTTAGATTACGGCATACAGCGAGCTAAAGGTGAGATACTATTGTTTACCGATGCAGACTGCACAGTTCACACTCAATGGGTACGAGAACATGCAAAAGTTTACCAAGATTCAAAAGTTGCAATGGTGTGTGCTTTTACTTTAATCGACGGCAATAATCTGTTCCAGAAAATACAATCGGTAGAATGGATTTCTACACACACAATGGCAAGCGCAAGTGTGTATTACAAACAGTTTTTAGGATGCTTCGGCAATAATCTATCAATCAAAACCACTATGTACAAGCAGTTGGGTGGTTATGCTTCTATCCCGTTCTCAGTTACCGAAGATTTAGCATTAATGCAACAGGTAGGCAAACAACGCCAAACCATACGCTACCTCTGTTCAATCGAGTCATCTGTTAAAACCAAACCATGTATATCATTCTCAGAGTACCTGCAACAACATAAACGTTGGGTTCGTGGTGCTACGCAGTTGGGTTGGCGTGCAACGGTTTTTGTTTCTACTTCTATGGCTTTTTGGGTTGGTTTGGCACTTTCCATTATCACCTTACATCCCTGGTGGTTTTTTGGATTTTTGACTTTACGACTTATTGGCGATTACGCAGTAAACGCACCAACACTAAGCCTTTTAAAACGGAATTATTTATTGATATACAGCTTCCCTACAGTTATCTTTTTCAGTTTGCTTGAACTTTCCTTACCATTTATGTTGCTCGACCCTACCATATCATGGAAAGGCCAGAAACTCAAAATGTAAAAAGGTGTTCCCCACCTCTTCCGAAGCGAGCCATACTGCGCGCCAACCCGGTGCGAGCCAACTGTTGTGCTGCGCAATTGAATCTACACATTTACAAAGTTCTACCTGCGATGCTGTACCACTCTGTCCCGCCCGTGTGACGGCGCTGAAGGGTTGCTTCGGCAGCTGACCTACCACAAAAAATAATGGCTGAACGATTTGCACCGAACAGCCATGAAATAGATTATGTAGTTGGGTTATCCCAAATAAGTACGCAATGCTTTGGAACGTGAAGCATGACGAAGGCGACGGATAGCTTTTTCCTTAATCTGGCGTACGCGCTCGCGAGTGAGATTAAACTTCTCACCAATTTCTTCTAACGTTAAGCATTGTTTGTCTTCTAAACCAAAGTACAACCGTACAACTTCAGCTTCCCGTTCGGAAAGTGTTTTAAGTACCTGTTGAACTTCGATGCGAAGTGATTCGAGCATCAAATCTGAGTCCGGCGGTGGCTGTAAATCGTTTGGAAGAATATCCAGCAAACGATTATCCTCGCCTTGAACAAACGGTGCATCTACCGAGAGGTGACGACCTGAGATTTTAATTGTTTCTGCAATTTCGTTGATGCTCATATCCAATTGTTCGGCAAGTTCTGCAGCTGTTGGTTCGCGCTCGTATAATTGCTCCAACTCGCTGAATTTTTTACCAATCTTGTTAAGTGCACCTACCCTGTTTAATGGCAAACGAACAATACGTGATTGTTCTGCCAAAGCTTGCAGAATTGACTGACGAATCCACCAAACTGCGTACGAAATGAACTTAAAACCGCGCGTTTCATCGAATCGTTTTGCTGCTTTTATCAAACCAAGATTTCCTTCGTTGATTAAATCGCCGAGTGAAAGACCCTGATTTTGATATTGCTTTGCAACCGAAACCACGAAACGAAGATTGGCTTTAACCAATCGTTCTAACGATAACTCGCCATCTGGGCCGCCACGTTTTATGGACTGCGCCAAAACAATTTCGTCGTCGCCGGTTAATAATTCAACGCGTCCAATCTCCTGAAGGTATTTATCCAGTGATTGGCTTTCGCGATTTGTGTATTGTTTAGTAATCCTCATGTTGTTCAGTCCGATATGAACGTTACTGTAAACCTGTTATTTGCTTTGAGTTGTGTTTACGAAAATGGCTCAACGAATATCACTTGGTTTTATTGTTACTACATTTTCGAGCCGCGAATATACCGCGTAAAAGCGGTTTGTAATAATTGGAAGTGAAGATTCTTGTGAAATAGTTGCTGTAATTGCACATCGAAGAGCAACATTTGGAGCTATTTTCTTAAGAACCACCAGGTGTTTTGCAATGGTTTCTGAATACCGTGGATGTATTCCTAAAATGCGCATACCAACATAACATTTACTAATTGTTTCTTGTTCGGTATGTGATTCAGATATCTCCAATAACTCGGTAACCTGTATAACGGTAGTATAACAAGGTTTCAAAAGTAGAAAATCCTTAATGGTAATATCAGAACCTAATAATAATGATTCAGCCAATACATCAGTTTCCAGCATCAACCCCTTAGATTTTTCGATAGGATCTTTCATCGGTTACAACGCATATCAATTGGTCGAATAAATTGTTTACGTTGGTCAAGTTCCCGCATAATCTTGAATCGCTCATCGTTCTGCATCATTCCCCAGCGGGCTATTTCTGCTCTTGTTCTGTAACACCCCTGGCATAACCCAGATGAAATATCAATTTTACAAATTTCAATACAGGGAGTTGGAATACTTTTTTTAACCATTGATCAGCCCCTTCAATTTTATATGAAGTGTGCTTTCAGGATGGACAGAACCAACCGAATCTAATAAGCTATAAACAATATTCTCTTCTAATGATTGAACTTTCATAATCTGCTGTACTTTTTTGTCATCATCAACAAATAACTCAATATCTGCCTCTTTCCCTAAAGCTGATATTGGCAAACCATCATCAATAACCTCTAACCTATTTTGGGCTACAATTTTTACTCTGTACTTCATTAGTGTTTGGTATAGGTTGGTGTTCTTAGTAGTGCTCTGTAGGATTCACTTCGTAAAATCTCACACGTTCTGTTTACAACATCATCTGTTTTTAATTCTGCTATAAACTGTGCTTTTGTTGATTGAAACCTCGAGCGTATTTCTCTATCCAGTTCTGCAACAATTTGTTTAGAATGAATTTTAAACTGCTTTGTATGCTCTGCTTGGAGGATTTTTTCGGTGTCATCAACTTGTTTTAACACTTCTTTGGTTGCTTTTTCATCTTGGAGTGATTTCTTCAATTCTTCGAGTTTTTTCTGAGCAGTGCTTTCAAAACTAAACTTACTTTTCTGTGCAAACTTTTCAACTTCATCTACTAAAGAGTTCGCATTAAAATTAGCTGGTAAGTTTTGATAAGTAGCTGCATATTCGTTTGCGAACCTGAATATTAATCCTCTATCTGTTAATTGTTGAACAAACGGAGTTACATCATGGGGTTTTATGGTTGAATCAGGAATAATACCCGAAGCATCTACAACCGGACGACGGTTAGTTGTATAAAATGTCTTCACCATTGATGCATCAGTATTTTTGCCCATTCGTTTCTTTAAGTAGTCAACTTTCTGAATACATCTACCACTTGGTGTATAGTACTTTTGAGTTGTAATCTTTAAACTGCCATTGTACGGCATTGGATAGGAAGATTGCACTAAACCTTTACCAAAAGATTGCTCTCCAATAACAATTCCTCTGTCTAAATCCTGAATAGCACCTGCAACTACCTCGCTTGCACTTGCGCTCGATTTATCTATCAAGATAGCCAACGGTTTATCGCCTTCATAAGGATACGATGAAGAAGTGTAGACTTTACCTTCGGCATTATATCTTCCTTTTGTGGTTACAATTATACTTTGGTAAGGAACAAATGATTCACAAATTGAAATTGCTGCATCAAGTAAACCACCGGGATTTCCCCGTAAATCCAATATAAAATTCTTTACACCACTCCTGTTTAAAGAATCAACTGCATCACGTATTTCCTGCGCTGACCTTCTGGAAAACCTATCAAGCTTTATATAACCAGTTTCGTTGTTCACTATACCTAAATACGATACACTTTTCATAGTGATTTCTTCTCGGGTTAACGTAAGAGTAATAGTATCTTTCAAACCATCTCGTAAAAAACGAACTATCGCCATACTTCTCTTTTCACCACGGGTATACTTGCGTAATTCTTTCGATGTTAACTTTAATGTGTTTACTGAATCAATCATTACAATTCTATCACCAATCCGTACACCGTTTCTCGATGCTGAGTACCCATCCGTAACACCGGTAATCGTTAGCATACTATCCACAGTACCTGCTTGTATACCAAACCCAACATATACTCCATTTATCTGGGAATCAAAGTCACCATATTCTTCCTGATCCATATATACAGTATAAGGGTCCAGATTATTCAACATCCCGTCCATCCCACTACGTATCATAGTTTCAGGGTCAACATCATCCACATAATTTTGCGATACTTCTCTAAAAACAGCACCAAATACTTCCAGCGACTTATTGATCTTAAAGTACATAGAATCTGTACCAACATACCAGCCTACGGTAAACATTGTGGTAGCCAACAATGCCAATACTATCCATTTCTTAAAATATAGATTCATAATTATTCCTTCAGTCAATTCAGATACAATCACGAACTTGAACCATCATTGGTGTTTTTGCTATCGCAAACGGCTCCTTAAAAACTTCATTACATGCAACCTCTACTTGCCGGACAGAACCTCAATAGTGGTACATATCTATTGAAGATTTCCAATCACAGTAAACACAAGAGCACTCAATAATAATGTTATGGAAATCGCATATGTAAAAGCCTTATTGCGTATTCCGTTGGATAAAATCGGCAGACAAACTAGCAATGAAATCCATCCTGTAATAATGGTAACGGCTAAATCTGCCGGAAGCACTTTCATCAAAAAAAACGGTGCTGCGAAATACCATTCTGGGCGTACATTATCAGCTACTATCACTCCGGATACAAACGGTTTACCAACGGTAAAACCAGTAACACTTGCTAACAACAAAATGCTCAAAATAGTTATCTGTATAACCGGTACTTGTAGTTTTGCAGTACCAACTAATCGTTTCATCCCATATATACATAACAACATCATGGTTGGCATCCAAACAACATGAAGTGAGTACATTGTAGGTAATAACTTTACATCATCAAACTTATTTAACAAACCTTCAATCAGGTCGCCAACGAGTGGAAGGTATGTTCTGGCAGTAGATAAAACAATCATTGCCGCTTCATGTCCTCTGATATCCCAAGGTAAAACTGAGCCACTCCATGCTGCAAAGGTAACCACTATAAACAACAATGATGTATATACCCACAATAGCTCAAAAGGTTGTTGATAATATCTGCGTAGTATGTACAGTCCTATAACAACTACAATGCAACAAACTAATAAGTAAGAACTAACAATATGTACTGTCCGTACAAAAGATTTTTCAAGCAAACGTACACTCATGTTAGTACTATTTACACCCAAACCATAATCAACTTCAGTGTCGGGTATTAATAACTGGAAATCATCTCCACGAACAACTTTTAATGGTTTATTGGTTGTTGGATTCAATAAACAACTGTCCTGCTCAGAGTACGGCAAATACACTACATCCTGTATACTTTGGTACAATGTATCACCATTAGTATCTACAATTACTTTAGTAGGCAGTACAGGAATAAGTTTCCGGTGTTTTACATCCTGTAATACTTCAGCATTGGGTTGGTAGTATAATGTAAGCACCATCCCCGAAATACATTGAACTACAAGTGTTGCTAAAAGAATTTTAAGTATAACATGGAACAACTTATCTGTATGCAGTAAGTCTTGAAGATTTGCTCGTTGAACAAACCACCTATTAACAGACTCAACCTTATGATGCAATTTCGTGTTCATGTTATTTCATTAACCACTCACAAAGTGTGTCGTTCAAGACTTCAGATGTTAACTGTGGTTGATCGTACAATCCTGCTTTCATCCGTTGCCTGTATGCTTCAAATAATGTTACAGCACAAGCGACTGAAATGTTAAGACTCTGTACTATTCCTGCCTGCGGTATCAACATATTCCCATCTGCTTTACTAATTGCTTCTTCAGTTACTCCGCTGTGTTCATTTCCAAACACTATTGCCAGCGGTTTGGTAAAATCAACTTCATACAGTCCAATTGCACTTGAAGTTAAATGAGTGGTAAGTATTGTTTTTCCTTCATTTCTTAAATGATTATAACAACCCTCAATAGAATCATGTTGTATCTGATGTACCCACTTTCTGGCACTTGCGGAACTGCGCTCTCCTAAACTTGGAAATTTGTCGTTTCTGTAAACTAAATGAACATTCAAAATTCCGGTAGCATCGCAGCTTCTCAACACAGCAGACACATTGTGCGGGTCATCAACATTCTCTAAAACTATAGTTATATCAGTCTGTCTCCGTGATAGCACAGATTTAAGTTTCTCCACTCGTTCCGGAGTTCCTAATTTTTCCGGGTCAGCATTCATCATAATACAAAAAAGAAAGGGACAACATTTTGTGTCGTCCCATTTCACGTAAATCTAAAAATTATTATTTATCTGCTTCACCCATTACAGGGTCAATACCACCAATAATAGCAACAACATCCGAAACCATTGAACCTTCGGTCATGAACGATAATGCTTGTAGATTAGATGACGATGGTGAACGTATCTTCAACTTCCAAGGATGTCCTGTTCCATCACTTACAATAAAGAACCCTAACTCACCTTTTGGAGATTCAATAGCAGTGTAGGTTTCGCCTACAGGTGGTGCAGCGCCAAAATTTACAATAATGAAATCATTAATCAACTCTTCCATTTTGGTATAAATTTCAGCTTTTTTTGCAGTAACATTAACAGGGTCGTTTAATCTTACTTCACCTGTTGGTGGATTATCCAACAACTGATGAATCATTTTTATGCTCTCTCTGCACTCTTTCATTCTCACCATATAACGACCATAACAATCACAATCGTTATTGGTAATCACATCAAAGTCTAATCTATCATACCATAAATAAGGTTGGTCACGGCGTAAATCTCTTGCTATACCGGAACCACGTAATGCCGGACCTGTCAATCCCAAAGTTATCGCTTTTTCTGGTGGGCAATAACCAACACCAGCCATGCGGTCTACAAATATTCTGTTTCTGTTTACTAAAGCTTCACAAGCAGTTAATTCTTCTGCAAATTTTGTAACCCAATCTCTGATTTTCTTCAACACCCAATCTGGGATATCATTTGCAACACCACCAATTCGTGTGTAGCTGGTTGTAAAACGAGCTCCACAAATCAGTTCAAATAGGTCATACATTTTCTCACGTTCGGCAAATGTCCACAAGAAGACGGTCAACGCTCCCACATCCATACACGTTGCACCGGCAGCCAACAAGTGTGACGATAATCGCGCTAATTCACAAATTAATGTACGTATCCACTGAGCCCTGGGTGGAGCTTCAATTCCCATAGCATTTTCAATTGCCAATGCTATTCCGGTGTTGTTACTTAACGGAGCAAGATAATCCAAACGGTCGGTATGCGGTATAAACTCATGCAGAGTAGTGTTCTCAGCTAATTTTTCGTAGCCGCGATGCAAATACCCTAATTCAGGAACACACTTAATAACAGTTTCGCCATCCAAGCGTAACAGAACCCGCAATACACCGTGCGTAGCAGGATGTTGAGGTCCCATATTCAGCACCATATCATTTTCTAACGGGTCTTCAAATAATACCGATGTGTCTTTATCAAGAAGTTCTTTGTATATCTTATTCTGGCGTGTGTACCGGGCTCGTTCTAGTTTAGCCGACCCCGAACCAAGGATAATTTCGTCCATTATATCTCCTGTTGATTCTAATCAGAATTTTGGCGCACGAAAATACGGAAACCAACAATACACACATCGTATTTTCTTGATGATTTGCAATCAATTATATGTTTTCTTTGCTTACGCATGACGGGACCGAACCTTTACCATCAATGTAACCTTTCTTTCCCGGAAAGAATCTTCCCATAACCAGTTAATTCATCATGTAATCACTAACAAAGTTCTTTCAAAACATTAAAAGGTCAACAAAACGATTGCCGTGTACATTTGAATGTGGTTCTGTCCGGCAGAGTAAGGGCAAATTTTTGCAAGGATTTGGTGCCGTCTGGCACAAAAAAATCAATAACTTTCAATTACTTTTACCATAATCGTAAAAAAGATGGTTTTTTCTTGATTTTTCTGGTGTGAACATGCGCGTAACATTGTAAATTTGCAAAGGCATAAATGAAGTTATGAAACTAACACGCAGAACATTTATTTCAACCGTTGCAGCGGCATCTGTTCAAAGTACAAATGTACTAGCCAACAGTGCTGTATTACCCCATACGTCACCTTCCACAACCAAGGGGTTTCTTCGCAACGATGGGTATATATTACCTCCTTCCATAAAAGAAGGGGCAACTATTGCTGTTACCGCACCTGCAAGTGGTGTTAAACGAGATGAATTAGATTCGGGGATTGAATTCTTAAAACAGTTAGGAATCAAAGTTGTATTAGGCAAGTGTATTTACCGGAATAATGGGTTTTTATCAGCTCCTGATGAACAGCGTGCTGCTGAATTCATGGAGTTCATTGAGCGTAGCGATGTTGATGGAATAATGTGTGCACGTGGAGGTTACGGCGTAATGCGCATCCTCCCGATGCTTAACTTTGATACGATACGGAATAACCCGAAGCCGGTTATTGGTTATAGTGATATTACTGCATTGTTGATTGCGATTTTGAATAAGAGTAAAGTAATATCTTACCATGGACCTGTATGTTCATCGGAATTTGATACAATAACAACAACATCGTTCATACAATCTTTGATAACCAATAAACAATCGCCCGATCCAATGTCACCACCTATCCAACAAATAGTGTATCAGGACAGCGGGTTTGATGTTATTGCTAATGGGCAAGGAGCAGGTAAGCTTGTTGGTGGAAATTTAACGATGATATGCAGTACTTTGGGTACTCCGTACGAAATTGATACAAAAGACTCAATTTTGTTTTTAGAGGATGTATCGGAGGAACCCTACAAAATTGATAGAATGCTAACACAACTTTGGCTTGCCGGTAAACTTGATAAAGTTTCCGGAATTGCCTTAGGTGTTTTCAAAAATTGTGACCCATACCGTAGAGGCGATAAATCAAAAAACGAAGATTTACCGGCTGCTTTACGCGAAGTATTTGAGTCGAGATTAGGAATGCTTAAGGTACCCATTGTATCAGGTTTGCCTTTTGGACATGTAAAAAGTAAACTAACCTTACCTTTAGGGGTTAATGCTTTACTTGATGCAGAAAGTAAGTCACTCAGTTTTATGGAACCGAGTGTTTCATAAATAAATGTGACAGAAGTTGAATTACGTAGTCTTTGATTATTATTATTTATTACAATTTACATGGAGCAGTATATGCAAACGATGAAGTATATGAAGGCTAGCCTTCGAGTTGTTATTCTTCTGCTGATAAGTATTAGCAGTAGCATAACTACTTATGCCCAAAACTTCTCGATTTTTAATGTGGACGCATCAAAATTTCCAACTATGTCTGCGCGCATAGTTGCAGTTGATGCCCAAGGTAAGGAATACACCAACTTCCAGGCAAATGAATTTGATTTGAAGGAAAATGGTGTATCTATGAATAGTTCAGTTGCCATCCGATGTACAACAATTTCAGTTGCTCCGGCAGCAGATGTAATTCTTGTTGTTGATAGAAGCGGATCGATGAGTGATAAAATTGGGAACGAAACCCGATGGGACTGGGTGAAACAAGGTGTGACAGAATTCGTGAATCAGTTCCCATTTAACCCGCCATCTCAAGTTGCACTTCTATCGTTTGGCTCTACAGCACAGTTAGATCAAGATTTTGTCAATAATAAAACACCCATTATTAATGCGATAAATACCATATTACCTCAAGGTGGCACAAACTACAACTATCCATGTTTAGATACCAATATAGGTATTATTAAATTGATGAAAAAGAGAAATGCGATCAACCCTCAGATACGTAAAATTGTAATTTTCCTAACCGATGGAGACCCACAGGTTACGCCATTAACTGACTCAATAATCAGAGGACTTAATGGACAGGGAGTTGTATTCTACTCTATTACTGTTGGTCTACCTATGAATCCTGAGTTACGTAGGATTAGCAACAGCACAGGTGGCAAAACATTTGAGGTATTTACTAAAGATAAACTTGCTGAAGTATATCGTTTAATTGCTCTTGAAACAACTTTACAAACACTGTGCTCAATTGAATGGACAGCACCATATGGTTGTGACTTAACTAGTTTGATACGTAATGTTGATTGTGGTTTTAAACGGCTTAGTCCACCATTAACTTCGTCAACTCAATATGTAGCCCCGGATAGCTCTATAGCTAAAGTAGGCTTAAGTTCTAGTATCGTATATTTTGGAGACCCTGATAAAGATCCACCAAATAATACACAAACAAACACCATTACTTTTACTGCTACTAACACTCCATTAAGAATTGATTCTTTGGATATCAAACCAACGACTTTCTTTAGAATCACAGATATGGCAGGAAAGTCATATCCTATTTATTTAAAAAAGGGTGAATCTTGGACTCCAACAATAACATTCACTCAACAAGGTTCAAAGGCATATCGTCAGGCGAAACTTATAATGATTGGATATCCATGCCCACCTACTGTTACTTTAGTTGGTGGACAAACTTCTGTTCAAGTAGTGTATCCTAACGGTAATGAGATTATTTCCGCATGTGATAGCATTAATATTCAGTGGGCCGGTGTAGGCCCTCAGCAAGAAGTTGCAATTTCATATACAACAGATGGTACTGTAGCCAATCCAAACTGGAACTTGATTACTGGCAGCGCAAAAGGGTTATCGTACCGTTGGAAACCACCGGTACAAGGTTTAAAATACAGATTGCGTATAACTGCAAATCCACCTAAAGATTACTTATGGGTATCAACTGTTAGTAGTACAGAGATGGATTCATGTAGATCTATAGCGTTAGATGCACAGCAATTATTTGTCCATACAGCGGGCTACTTTAATGGTTCTGCGCGTTTGGATGCACAAACACAGCTTACTTCAGCCGGATATGCAGATGCCTTTATTGCCCGATATGATTCTGATGGAAATTTAATTTGGGCTAAATCCGGTGGTGGAAACAACGATGATAGAGCAATAGCAGTTACAACAGATAATAACGACGGAATTTGGGTAACTGGTAATTTTACAAGTAAATCTGTACAATTTGGTGCAGTTCAGTTAAACATGCCCAACAATTTAGATATTAGTAACTTCTTCCTTGTAAAATACGATGTAAATGGCAATGCATCCATAGCTCGCCAAGGTGGCGGAACAAGCACAGCAGCATGCAATGCTAAAGTTGATTCCATTGCTTTTTTCAATAATCAGATTTATGTGTTTGGAAAATTTACCGGAACAATGAATATTTCTCCTTCTGTTAATCCACCATATTATGAACGGTGGTCTGCGGTTGGAACAAATCCAAATCCATTTACTGCAGTGTTTGATTTAAATGGAAAGTGTGTTACACATTATTCAAATTTTGTAAGTGCTCCATATACAAAATCAACTGTTACCGATAAAAATGGTAACCTTTATGAAACCGGTGGATTTTCAGGTCAAATGAAGAGTGGTTCCATAACATCTAACAGCGCAGGATCTTTTGATGCCTATGTACGTAAGTATGGCGGTCAGTCCAGTAGTGCAGACATCAGCGACACAACTTTTAAGGTAACATCTCCAATTCTGCAATCAAATTATCCTACACTAGATGTTGGTAAAATTGCACAAGGCCAACAAGGAAGTAAAACATTTACTGTGGCTGTTTGTAATAAAGGGGATTTACCATTATTAATTGATTCTACCTCAACCATTGTAGGTATAAACGGTTCAGAATTCAAACTCATTTCGCGTATTGCAAAGAGAAACCTTTTCCCTGGTGAGTGTTTGGATTTGGAAATACTATTTTCCCCAACAGACATTGGTCCGCGCAGTGCAACACTCAATGTAATACCTAACTGTGGGCAGACCTTAACAATACCAATTATAGGGGAAGGTTTAAAACCATGTGGTTTCAGAAACCAAACACCAACAATTGGATCATCAAGTGTGAATATTCCCAAAACTGTATCACGTTCAACCTCACCAAACTCATGTATTCTTATCAATGATGCTATAGAGGCAAAAGCTATCTTAGTTCAGTTAGTTGGGACCAATGCCAGTGAGTTTGATGTTACAGTTACCGCAACCGGTTCAAATCAAAGTTGTAAACCCAATGGAACAGGTTGTACAATAACATTACAACCCGGCGAGTGTTTAGCATTTGATGCTGTATTTACTCCTCTTTCTTCTGGCACAAGAACAGCCAAATTAGTTTTTAGTACCAACCGCGAACGTCGGGGTAATCATCAAATAAGTATTGCCGGAGAGGGTACTGCACCGCGATT
>JAIBAE010000038.1 GCA_019695345.1 Bacteroidota bacterium
AACCTGCAACCGATGTTCCGGCAAAACGCAACGACCAAAGTAATTACTACATCGGTAATATTCGCGTTGAGCATTACGGCAAAGGCGTTGGTTTTGTTAGCGGGCACATGTCCGGCGAAGCACCGTTCTGGTCGTACACAAATCTGAAGCGTGCCGTAATTAATGGTATTGAATATAAACCGTAAGTAGGGTTTACAATAGTTGGTATGTGTTGGTTGCTAACGCCCGACCGCACCGCGCCTTGCAGCAATGCAGGGCGTTTTGTTTTGCGGGAGAGGTACACTATTGCGCCGCAGAGCGTTGGGCTCGCACCGGGTTTGCGCGCTGGCGGTTTGCTTCGGTAACAGAGGGAAACCCTTTATGTATTTGAATATTCTTTTTGGTTGTTAAGTACCAGATACTATTTTTGGATGAAATTAAAGTTGAATGTATATAGTGTACATTAACGGTGTGATTCCTTGCACAACGATAAAACACCAGTTGTGTAAGCCGCAAGGGGAATAGAGCATCTGATTTGAGAGCGGCCGAAGTATTACAATTTATTATGAGAAACGTTGCCTTTGTTTGCATAGCTACCATGGCTGTGCTATGTGTTTCCTTTTCATTCTCTCCTTTTCTGTATTCGCAGGATATTGTTGCAATGGTAAAACGGGTTAAGCCCGCAGTAGTTACTGTTACATCTAAAAATGCGTTTGGATTAAAAGACGGAGAAGGAAGCGGCTTTTTTATTACGCAGAATCAGGTAGTTACTAACTATCATGTAATAGAAGGTGCTTCCGGTATTTCGATTATGCTGAATGATAGTTCGGAGTTTCCGGCAAAACATATTTTGGCTCAGGACTCGGCATTGGATATTGCCATTCTGGAAATTGATATTCCTGCAAAACGCCACGTTACGGTGTTGCCGTTAAAAACCGTATTACCCGAGCAAGGCGAAAAGATTTATGTGGTTGGCAGTCCGCTTGGATTCGAGCAAAGTGTTTCCGATGGCATTGTATCGTCGGTACGTGTAATTAAAGAATACGGTACCGGGAAGTTGATACAGTTTACCGCGGCTATCTCGCATGGTAACAGCGGAAGCCCACTACTTGATGTAAATGGCAACGTGCTTGGTGTAGCGCGGCTAACGTTACACGGCGGACAGAATCTGAATTTTGCAGTTCCTTCGGATGTAGTAAAGTCGTTAAAAATCGGAACACCAATTCCGTTTGCAGCTACCACTAAAATGTACGATGGCGTAATGATGAAAATCTCCGACGCGTTTAAGGTAGATACATCGTTACTTGGCGAGCCACCCGCACAGTTTTCTCAGTACGATAAAAACATCTGGCGAATTAAAACAGCTGCTATTCGTAAAAATTGGGATACCAATATTGTTAACGGAATGATGAACCGGATTATCCGTGCTGTAAAACGGATATACGATAACTTCGATATCAACAAAGACACATTACGGATGGGGCAGGCATCGGCAGTTATTCATGAGTCGTTGGGTGAAAACTCCGACGGCGAAAACTTCTCGCCCGAAAACAAACAAAAGCTTGCTTACATCCGTGCGGAAATGGCTCTCTATGCTGCACGCTTGGCTATCAGAGGGAAAGCCACACCCGTAGGGGGCGTTGCATCGGTACTAAACGGTAGCGGGCAAGGACAAGTGTGGCACGATTTCAAAAAAGATGGAGAGTATTACCTTGTAACTATGGCAGATACTTCTACCATAACCGATTTAGATATAGCGGTTTTTTATAAAGACGGGAACGAATGGAAAGCCGTTGCATGTAATACCGATAACGAGCCACACTCGTATGTGTATTTTACCGCACCGGAATCCGGTGAATATGCTATTATCTGGCGAGTTGCAAAGTTTACCGGAACTGCCAAAGAAGGAATCTTTTCCTCTGTCTTCTTGCGGGAATAAACTATCTGTTACGCTGTAGATATATCGGATATACCTTGTATTATTAATATTATTCTGGAGAACAACAATGAACACGTCCGGCAATTGGAAAAACAAACGTATGGTTTTGCAGTTAATACTACCGTTAGTAGTATTAAGTTTAGTTGCGCTGAATAGCTGTAGTATGAATGGCAAGTACATCGAGCAACCAAAAGGACCCCGAGGGTTATGCAGTTTGGTTATCAATAATAACTACGACCACGATATAGTAGTAAAACTCTATGATGTAAAGAATCCAAACGTAACCTTACACTTCTTTTATGTATCCTCTAAAAGTACAGCAACCATAGCCGGCATTGCACCGGGTAACTTAATGATGCGGTACAGTAAAGGAAGTGATTGGGATAGCAAACAAAAAATGTTCTTACACGACCGCTCCAATTACGAATCCGATCAAATCTTTAAGTTCGAAGAAACCGAAACGGAAACTAAAACAAGCGATGGTATATACAAAGAACGCCACTATAGTGTTCAGCAATACACATTAAACGCAAGTTCGGGCGAGGGAAATGCAACTGTTTCGCCAATTGACGATAAAGAGTTTAACGATAAAAAGTAAGTGGTACTTTTCTGCTAACGCAAACCGCGCCGTGCCTTGCAGCAATGCAGGGCATTTTTATTTGCGGGAGAGAGAAACGTAGCGAAACCCAAAATGGCAAGCCAACGTACTACGCATTGTAAAAATGTAACTATACACTCAATTTTTTGGTTTTGAGGTTTACAATGGAAAATGATATTCTGTTCTACGAAAAACAAAAGTTTACTCAGTGGTGGATTTGGGTTATTATACTTGGAATCAATGGTATAATGATGTACGGAATATATTATCAGGTTATTTGCGGGAAACCGTTTGGCAACCACCCAATGGATAATATTGGGCTACTATTAATGGCGATACCTATGCTTCTAATTCTTGTGTTGTTTTACGTAATGAAACTGGAAACAAAGATTAAGTCCGACGGAATTTACGTCAGGTTTTTTCCATTTCACATAAAGTTTAAGCATTACCCATGGCAAACAATTTCCAAAGCGTATGTACGAACCTACTCACCCATAGCAGAATACGGCGGATGGGGATTACGTTTAGGCTTGTTTGGAAAAGGTATGGCGTACAACGTATCGGGAAATGTTGGTGTGCAACTTGAGTTTGCCAACAATAAAAAACTTCTTATTGGTACACACAAACCCGATGAAATTACTATAGCTATAGAAGAGAATTTCAAGAACAGTAAGTAATGTTGTTATGCTAACGCAAAACGCACCGGGCCTTGCAGCAATGCAGGGCATTTATTTTTGCGGGAGAGAAAGCTACATAACAAATTACCATTGACTGGCAACGTGGTAAGTGATTCAACTCCATTTACATTCATAAGTATTTACATTGCTTTTAAAAAATAAAGGTTTATATTGTGGTGTAACCGGACAATCCTTGTTCCTTTGATTTATGTTGTACTCCTTACATTTTCCGGTTTAATACGATACATTTAATGGTTTCCTTTGAAAGTTATGAACTCAACATACTTTATATCATTTATCATAAAAAGGAGTTTCCCTGATGCAGCACAGTTGTTTATCACGTTTCTTTACCTTCCTTAATAGCCATAGGGCTACACTTCGGACTTCGGACTTCGGACTTCGGACTTCGGACTTCGGACTTCGGACTTCGGACTTCGGACTTCGGACTTCGGTGTGGTATAGTATTTCTACTATGTAGTATTATTCTCTCTGTGTCAATGTTTGGGCAGGGAAATAATATTCCGCTTGATAATACTGCACCTGCAAATCCCGTTAAAATAGGTTCTAGAAATATTGGATTACTGAATAATAGCCCCGTACTTCCACTTTTGCATTTGTATTCACCATTAACTTCAGACGAACTTTCTATCCGGCTTTCAACCGGAAATGACAACGACGAAGATTTCATTGGCTTTCTATCTTTAGTTACAAATGCTAACACGTTATATGCAAGGTGCAGAAATTTATTTAGCGGGACAGATATTGTAAAGCCAGGTGATTTAGTCCTATCTTCTTGGAAGAAGGGTGGCGATGTTATAGTTACAACAAGAAATCATCAGAGTTCTATTCGTTTCTCGACCACACCTGACGAAAATACTGGAATTGATTATGAAAGAATGACGATACGAGAGAGTGGTAGTATAGGTGTGAATACCAATAACCCGATTGGTACTTTTGATATAATACCTAAGAACTCTTGGTTTTCAAAACCGAGAATTTCCTTTAGTACAGACAGAACAAATGATGGTAATCCATCTATACGATTTTATAGACCAACTGGTAATACGAGTTTACCCGATTTAGTACCATCGTATGTTTGGTGGATAGAGACAACTTGCGGCACGGATGTATGGAATGCCAATGCAGCAGGTGCAATGAATTTCATGGCAAGTACAAATGGCTTATCAACGGATGTAACACCGGGTGATGATAGAGCATTACCGAATCAGCCACCGAATATGTTTACAAGAATGACAATTCGTAATAACGGGAATGTTGGCGTTAACTATGAATTACCTATCAGTAAATTACATGTGCATGATGGCTCAATTTTATTCGATGGTATTGTGGGCTCTACACCAAAAAAACACAAAGCATATCCAGGATTACCAACAGATGGAGATGGAGCACTGCAAGAAGAATTGGGAGAAGGCACACGTTTTATGTGGATTCCGGGGAAAGGTGCTTTAAGAGCAGGCAGAATCTCATCCACTTTATATAATGCACTATATGTCATAGGTAACCATTATGGTATAGACGTAAAAAATTACTGGGACGATGAGAATATAGGTTTTTTTAGTGCTGCTTTTGGTGTAAATAATTTAGTGCAAGGCCCAAGTAGTGTTGCAATTGGCGTAGTTAACACAATACATTCCACGTTTATTGGTTCACTAAACAATGCTGGTGTACCTACAAATTCGAGTGGATCGTGCTCCTTAATTGTTGGTAGCTATAATAACATTGATGGTCATAATTCGTTGGGTTATTCTACAGCACGAAGTTGTTTTATTGCGGGAAGTAGTAATGAAATAACTGTTATTGACCCTAATACACTACCAAACAGTTCGTTTATTCTTGGAGATGGGTGCCATGTGCATGGGTATGCTTCGGGGGCTTTTGGTTATTTTAATCATACAAATCAAGATGCAAGCTTTGCTATGGGACATCATGTTGAGTGTTTTGAAGAGAACACAATGGGTTTAGGGCAACATTTAGTATTAAATGCAAATAGCACGATAGGTATTGGACAAGTACTTACTACTAGTGCTGTTAACTCAATCGTTATTGGTGGTGGATTTCTATATCAGCAAGGGGGTAATTTTTACCCGCTCGACAATAATATACCAAACTCTCTGATGATTGGTTTTAAATCTCAAACACCGACCTTGTTTGTGGGTGGAAGTGATTTTGATGGAAATTATCAAAATGCTACCGAAGCGGACAGAAATAAGTTCGGTAAAGTGGGGATTGGTACAAAAACACCACCTAATTATTTAACTGTAAAGGGTAATGCTTCTATAGGTGCAAATTACTCTGGAAGCCAAGCACCGACAGATGGTCTAATTGTAGAAGGGAATGTTTGTATTGGAACCACGACAGAGATTACTTACAATAATGGACAAAAAGCGAAGCTAAGCGTTAATGGAGTAGCTATGAGGTCAGATGGCTACACAAGTTGGGGAGTGACTTCAGATAGAAGATTAAAAAGGGATATAAGGGTATTCTCAGATGGACTTGATAAAATTGATAGTATCAAGCCAGTTTGGTATAAATACACCGGAGAATGTGGTACCGATACCACAGAGGAAAAAATTGGAATAATAGCACAAGAGATAAAAGAAGTAGCACCATACACAGTAAAAGAAGCAACATATATTCAACGCAGAATCACCACACCCGAAGTAACAGAATCTTATGTACTAAGAGTTGATACAATTACCAGTAAACTAGGTGAAGTAAGATATGATACTATATTTACTTCTCGTACAATACCTGCTAAGATTGATACTCAAAAGACTAATGTTCTTACCTATAACTCACACGCAATAACTTATATTCTGATAAATGCCGTTAAGGAACTCCACGGACTTTATAATACAGTTCAGTCCGAAACAAAAACTACGATTGACAGTCTTACACATTCAAATTTAGAATTGCAGAAAAGAATTGTTGCGCTTGAAGAACGTGTCAACAGATTGGAATCGAAAATAAGTATTTCACAGGATAGTACAGATGATGTAATCCTTGACCAGAATAGACCCAATCCATTCAGCGAAGAAACAACAATTTTTTACTATATACCACCTCGGTATTCAACAAATGTATCACTTATTCTAACTGATATTAATAACTCTAATACCATACAAACATATCAACTAAAAACTGATGAGCCCGGACAAATAAAAATAAATGCCGGTATGTTAAATAAAGGTGTTTACCTCTATTCAATAGTAGCAAATAGTATGATCTTAAAGTCAAAAAAAATGATGGTAATACACTAATGGATTATCAACCACTAAAAAATTAATTATCATGAAAAAAACATTACATAAAAACAAGCTAGTAATAATTGGTTGTTTTTTAATATCAATTTACATGAACGGATGTAGTAACTCAAACGCGCCAAAAGTTAATGTTATACAAACATCTAAAAACGGAGTGTTGTATGGAGGTTTAGGATTATTCTTTGCATACCCTATAAAAGATACTGTTGCACACGAAATTTATGGACCAAATATTTATTCAGGATCTGTTGTCAGTATAGTTGGTGCAAGTATTTCAACAACAACCGACAGTATAGGTAATTGGAAATTGAGCGGATTAGATTCGGGAATATATAGCATCCGTTTTACACACGAGGGCTACGATACACTTACATTATCTAATATTCGTACAAATGGGAATGATTCTAACGAAGTAAAAATTACGCCGTATGGAGGTGTGTT
Source organism: Bacteroidota bacterium (assembly GCA_019695345.1). GTDB lineage: Bacteria > Bacteroidota > Ignavibacteria > Kapaibacteriales > NICIL-2 > JAIBAE01. The sequence continues at coordinate 6,919 of JAIBAE010000038.1, forward strand.
TTTAGCAGAATACATCAAGCTAGAAATAGATACTGTTGTTCACAATATGATATATAGTTACACAGTTGATCATTTCACTAAAGATTCAATAATTTCAGGACAGTATATTGATTGCAGAGCAAAAGTTTCTATTGGAGTGTTAGGGCAGCAAGATGCTTCTTATGAGGTACTGGTATATGTAGATACATTACCCAATGTATCAAGTACAAGTTACTTAGTTCAAGAACCAGCAGTAACCCCAAGGTTCAATCAGGATAGTATATATTTTACAATACGTTCATCGAAGTTATTAAATGTGTTCAATTCTAGTGGTGCTTCTATAGGGATGATACACAATAAAGATATTTATGTCAGGCTATATCCCAAGGTATTACGCCGTCATAAATTCGAGATACTTCCACCGAGTAAAGTTTATAAAATACATATTCCGTAAAGTAACAATCTCGCTCAGAGAATTATTAGTCTTTTTCTGGAGTACTTGACATGGGCGGCAATAGCCGCCTTTTTTATTTTTAACGATTATGGTTATGTATTGCATGAGATTCTCTCCCGCAGTGCTGTGGATGTTACTTGTACAAGGCACGGTGCGGTTTGCGGTAGCAAAAAATTTACCCAACTACCGAATCAACTATGTCCATCAGCTGGGGAACCAAGCCGTTGTTGGTGTAGCGGTAGTTTGGATTGTGTGAATGTTTTGTAAAAGGAATATCGGCAACCTGAGCAGGTGATTCTATAAAGCGGAGTTTGCCTTGGCTTGATAAGTATTCGTCTATTGCAGGACGTTTGCCGGTAAACATGCTTACGGTTGGTGTACCAAGTAATGCGGCTTCGCGGTTCATGGTGCCACCGCCACTTACAACAAGGTCGCTCCAGTATAACAGTTGCATGCCCGGCAGGGCACTTGTTGCAATGCGTACGTTGGTAATTTGTTCTTGTTCTATAACACGCTCGGCAAGTTGTTTATCTACTTCGGTGCGTGGGGTAATCAGTCCGATAGCTTGTGGCTGGTGCGCAAACCGTTTAATAAGTTGTACAAGAATCTCTTCGCTACGGCTATCGTGGTAGTTTGAGGTCATGGACGACGGGCGTATGGTAACAAACACTTTGTCATCGGGGATGTTTAATGAGCTTCGGAAGGAAGCATCGGGAACAAACGATGGCAAATAGAGTTCTTCCTTAAACCCGTTGTACCGTATGATTTTTTGCAAAGGAATGTTTGCCTGTTGAAGCACGTTACTTGGTAATACTTCCGGACACGAAAGCACGCTTGCACACCGTTTGAATATTGACATCTCGGTCCACTCGTAATCAAAGAATAACACATTAGGTAATCCAATCATTTTGGAGGTAACCGATAACGCACGCGAGCCGTGGCTTACAGCTACATCGGGCTTAAATGTTTTGATAACCGAGCGTAATTGTAACGAACGTTGAATAAGATTGAGAACTTTTTTTACTTTACTTGCTCCGGCATGTTCGCCAACTTCGGTAAATGGGAAGCCGGCATTGGTTAGTAGCTCGCGGGTTTGTGCGTATTTTCTGGAGGTAATAAGTACGGAATCGCCACGTGCTTGCCATGCGGCAATAAGCGGCGTAAAAAACGGTACATGTGGGGAGTTGTCTATGTCTATCCAGATACGCATGAATCTTCCTTGATTATTGCGCTATGTACGGCAAGGATTATGCCAAGGGAGATTAAGGCGGTTATATAGTAGAGACGTTTCGAGAAACGTCTCTACATCATGGTTACAGTTGTGTGAACTATATGGTTCTCTCCGGCAAAGCACCGGTGTGTTGTGTTGTACCATTCGGTGCCGTCAGGCGATAGCAAAGTATTATACTAAAATGATGTAAGATTGCTCAACTTGAAAGGTGTTATTTCCTTGTTGAAATCTGAGAAATGTTCTTATTTCCTGTTAAGACGCGAGGCATCGCGTCTCTACAAAAAGAATGTGAACTTACATGTGAACATTTCTATATCGTATCGGTATTACAAGTCCAATACTATTCCTGCAAACACGCGGATGTCTCCGGTTTTTGCGGTGCCAATTGCAGTACCAAACGCTTTAAAGCTGGAAACATCGCCCAAGCCAAATGTGTAGCGGGCATCGGCAACCAATGCGATAGATAACGCTAACGGAATCTGAACTCCGGCACCCATATCAACATTGATAACAGCTCCCTTTGCTTCGGGGGTTACATCAAGCGGCTTTTGTAGTTGCATGTTGGTGGTATCGAAATTTGCTGTTGCTGTTGCCGATAGGTTTACACTTACGTTGGGTCCGGCAAAAATGTACGGACGAATACCGCTTTCGGTTAGGTTTACTTTTAGCAGAACTGGGCAATCGAGCGAGGCAAACTTTTGCGTGTAGCTTAATGTTGATGGCAATGATGATGGCAATGGTTGTGTGTACTGCCCAAGTTGTTGCATAACTAGTTTATCTATGCTCATATCAAACGAGCGAACGCTGTACGTTGGTTCTATTTGAATTGAGAAGGTTTTACTGAGTGCAAATTCCTGAATACCAACAATGGCAAAGTTTGTTCCGTTTGCAATGTTGGGCAGAATAGAATCTTTCTTTACATAGTTCCATTGCGAAACAGTAGCACCAACTTTAATACCTGTGCCGGCGTGTGTTGTGCTTATTAAACACAATAGTGTTAGTGCCGCAACTGTATATCGAATCAATACTGTCATAGATATTCCTCCGTGAGTAAATGATACTGCAATATAGGGTATTTACATTGATGTTACTTCTATTACGCTTTCGCGCAATCGTGTTATAAACACATCTACATCTTGTTGCGTTAGTACAAGTGGTGGAACCATGCGTAAAACAGTTGTTGCAGTTGCATTGGTTATTACCCGCCGTTGTAGCAGTGCATTACGCAAACGAGTTGCATCTTCGGTTAGGGCTAATCCTAAAAACAAACCACGTCCGCGCACTTCGGTAATGTACGCCGAGAATTCCTGTTGTACATCTTCTAAAGCACTCCGCAGATACGCACCAACGGCTCGGACGTTTTCTAAAACACCATTTTGTAATTCTTCCATAACTACAATTCCTGCAACGCATGCAAGCGAGTTCCCGCCATAGGTTGTGCCTTGCTGACCTTTTACCCACACATGGCTCATGGCTTCGGTGGCAAGTAACGCACCAAGCGGAAGTCCGCCGCCAATACCTTTTGCCATAGTAACAATATCGGGTTTTATGTTGTGTTGTTCAAAGCCAAAGAAATCGCCTGTGCGCCCAACGCCCGCCTGAACTTCATCGGCAATTATCAGGAATCCGTATTGAGCTTGCAGTTGGCGTATTGTTTCTACAAACTCGGGTGTTGCTTCGCTAATTCCGCCTTCGCCCTGAACAAACTCTAACCCAATAGCAATAGTTTGGTCGTTCACCGTTGCACGAAGTTGTTCGGAATCGTTATAGGGTAACACAACTGTGTTTGGTAAAAACGGACCCATGCCATCTTTGTATAATGGTTTATCCATAAGCGATAGCGCGCCGTAGGTTCTTCCGTGGAAGCCACCATAAAATGCAATTATGTTTCCGGTTTTGTTATGCTCCGTACCCCACTTGCGTGCAAGCTTTACAGCGCCTTCCCACGCTTCTGCACCGGAATTACTAAACACAATTTTACTATATCCGGTGCGGGCAGTAAGTAACTCTGCCAGACGTATCTGCGGCTCCTGATAAAAGAAATTAGAAATGTGCATATACCGTTGCGCTTGGTTGGTAACTGCCTCTACAATACGCGGGTGCGAATGCCCCAACGCATTAACGGCAATACCGCTAAGCATATCTAAATACTCATTGCCTTCAACGTCAATTACTCTACATCCTTCGGCGCGGTCAATTGCCACCGGAAGGCGGTTATATGTTTGGTAAATAACCTCGTGTTCGCGGTTAATCAGTTCCTCTGTTGTCATTATCACAATATATGTTGGTGAAGAAATACATTCAAATATAGCTATGCTATCGCAGTCCGTACCAAACGTGATACTTGTAAACAACAATCATCTGCGGGAAAGAACAATCAAGTTCCAAAAAGCGGTAATTGTTATGTTATACTATGATGAATGTAATTAAAGTTTGTAGGATGATTTTGAAAAAGTATTCGCGCCTCCTGTTATTCTTGTTGTTGAGCAATAATCAAGATGAGTAAAAAATTCTTTGGTATAAAAATATTTATACCTATACTTGCTCATCATTAGTAATTCTTTTTTCACTTGCGGAGATTATTATGCTTTTTGCTACCCCCCCCCCGAGTTTTTCTGACTTTCCTCTTTTTGTTCTCGTTATTCGCTGTTAACACATTCTCTCAGGCAAATCCTGACTGCTGTGATTATAATAAATGCCCAAATATGGTAGGTGAGAAACCTATTATAGATTGTGAATATCATACGCCTGATTATCAAAATACATTTGGTAGTAACCCCCCAGCAGTTTGGTTTAAGCAAGACCCAAATAATCCTAGTTGTTATAGTGCTTGCTTTAAAATCAATGCTTGTGGAGGATCTCCTGTATCAGGGTTGAATCTTAATTTGGATGATGATTGTTTTAAAAAAAGTCGTAACCAGATGACTATACAGACAAGATACGAAGGATCTCCATGGACAGCACCTACTAGCTTTGTACCTGCTGATTTACAACCTGCGCCAGTTACCTTGCCAAGTATCATACCTCCATGTAGTTCCGCAACAGTACAAGTAAAGTTATGTAACTTTCCCTGGGAATGCAGTGCGAGATTCTTTAATATTTCTATTTCCTTGATTAACCCAGAAGGAATACCATGCGAACAAGTAGAGAGGGTATATGCTGATTTTCTTCCTATTAATGATGTACAGAGTAGTTCTGTAGATGAAAATCAAAATTATGTTGATTTGAAATGTTCCTCTGAGTCAAAAACTTATACAATAACTAATCATTCTAATAGTCAGCAAAGTTGTGATATTAAAGTTTACAGTATTAGTGGGAGCATTGTTGAACATGCTGAAACCGTAATAAATTCCCATGAAACTAAAACGAATACATTGCAAATTATTACGCCCGGAGTTTATATAATCAAACTATATAATAGTGGTATCTTATCGTATCAACTAGTCTATATTAGAGAAGATTAATAAAAAACAATGAAGTCATGAGAAATACTTTGTATGTAGTTGTTTTTTTGCCGTGGTTTATTTCACTCTGTACCTCACAAGAAATCGTGCATTCAGGGCATATTACTATGCAACCATGCACAATTGGTACAAGCAGGTATAGCAGAGTTTGTGATACGGTATTTACTTTAAAAAATACCAGTAATAGGCCCATTGAATTAGTTGATATGGTAACGGAAGCTAAATATCCTTGGGAAATTACACAAGGCGGCAATTTTTTTAGTGTTTGGGGAGCTCCATCGTTATATATTACATCACCTGTGGTATTACTACCTCAAGATAGTGTATTCTTTACACTACGTTATAACTCAAAGTATGTTGATAGTCTTAGTAAAATTGGGTTCCTAGAGGGTCTGATAAGAATTACTTATGCATTTAGCGACGATACTGTTTATTTTAAAGACAGTATTGTTATAACTTGTTCCTCTATTAACAATAATGATGTGATATCTACATCAGGAACATCAACAGCTGAAGTTAGGGCGTGCAATACTTTTGATACCTCTGCTACTGCCAAAAATCCATTTCTTGAGTACATCTATATTTATAACAAGGGTGATGCTATTCAGTCGATTGACTCTATTCATTATGTATCACTAAACAATACTTATCAGTATCTTGGTGTTTCGGATGAAGATGATGACCCATATTCTTATGGGAAGTTCCCATATCTACTTAAACCCAATACAGTGGGTACGCTTAAGTTTCGGAATAATCTTAACTCAACAAATCTATCTATTGGTTATGCCGACATTTTCATTAAAGACAGTAGAACCAATTCGCAGACAATTGTACACGACTCAATTCTATCGCTAAGAAAGTTTCTTGGGTCTGGATATAGTGTACTAAAGAGTGGCTATGGAATAGGGTATATTGGAGACTCTGTTAAGGAAATAACACGATTATACACATTATCTTGTAGTGGAGAGCAGCTAACATTAGATTCTATTACAGCGGTCTCATGGCAACCAAACGAAGTACAAATACTGCCGGAGTCAGGGCTGCAATTTCCCATAACAATTGAACCTGAATTTACCTACAACTTTTCAGTAAGCTACAAGCCAATGAGTTATAGAAGAATCAAAGGGTTTATAGTTTTACATTACTCAAGCGCGGATAGTTCATTTAAAAAGTATCTTCGTTTTACAACATTTGGGCAGGTACGCACAACATCGGTATATGATGATTATATAAGTAATAATATATCCATGAGTCCAAATCCGGCAAATGATTTTATATTGTTACGAGAAATGAATGGCAATAAAATAACTTCTGTATCGGTATATGATGTTGTTGGCAAGTTATGGTTTGAGAAACCTGTTAACTCTGATACCGATATATTACAAGTAGCACAACTACCGGTTGGTACATACATGGCGTTAATTCGTAGAAGTGATACTACGTTACTTCAAGTTCCCTTTGTTGTTATGCGGTGATACTTTATGCTTACACATATTCATGTATTAGCAACAACATTGTTTACAGTGTTGTTGCTAATTGTACACCCGCACCTTGCCCGTGCTGTTGAAACGCCTTCAACCTACGGGAAAGAGTTTTATGCCTGTTTCCCAAATAACGATGGCACTGCTTATCAAAAAGACAGTAATAGCGTTTTAAAATTATACATTGCCACGTATACCTCACCTGTAGCGCAGATAGATATTGATTATACGTTGAATGGAATACTGCATACTTCAAAACATGTTGTGTACAAAGATTCAATACTTACCTTTGATGTACCAATTACCATGGAGATATCCAACTCTTCAACCAATGAGTTAAAAAGCATACATATACGCTCCGATGAAAATATTACCGTGTATGGTTTATCACACAAAGTGTTTTCAAGTGATGCGTTCTTGTGTTATCCGGTTACTGCATTAGATACAATGTACACAGTGCTTTCTTCTAGAAACGAGATTTTTGGAAATGTAATTGGTAATTCAGGAAACAGATATTCGGGGTTTGTGATTATTGGAACAGAAGATGGTACCACCTGTAAGATTGTTCCATCATGTCCGCTTAGATATCCTATAGCTAAAGCGCACGATACTGTAAGCATAGCAATAAACAAAGGCCAGACAAGATATATTAATGCTTCTATACTTAACAGGTACGATGTTAGCAGTTCTATAATAATGAGTAGTAAACCTGTTGCGGTTTACTCTATGCACGAACGTACATTTCTGCCCGATACAGCTAAGACATTTGATTTCCTGATTGAACAAACTCCGCCTATTACACGCCTTAGTACAAAAACGGTATTAGTACCACATGTAAGTCCGGTAAAACCACCATTACCGCAACCACGCACGTACGCACGTATTGCCGCGTACTTTGATTCAACTTCTATATTTATCAATGGCAAGTATGATACATTGTTACACTCAGGTAACTTTATTCAGTTTTATGTGGACTCTGCGTTAGTAGTAACTTCCGATAAACCAATACTGGTTGGGCAGTATCAAGAATCAAGTGGGCTTGGTGTAGTACAATTTGGAGATAAGAGAAATGGCGATCCGTTTATGGCCTTTATTCCGCCCGTAGATCAATTTATGTCAACATATACTGTTATCTCGCCTACCTTGCAAGATTTTACTGAGCATTGGATTAATATAACAACCCGAAAAGAAGGTATTGGCCGGGTTGCCATTGACAACGCTTTGATTCCCGACTCTTTATTTAAACCTGTTTACGATAGTAGTTATTATTATGCAAGGGTTAATGTAATAGCAGGAGTACACAGATTACAAAGTGATACAGTTTTTGGAATAGAAATGTACGGATATGGAGTATGGGATAGTTATGGTTACATAGGTGGAATGAAAACCGAGCGCCTAATTGAAAAGATTATGGATAAAAGTCCCATAGAGGTTACTTCAGTATTCTTGTGTAACTCTGCAACTATCAACCTACAAGACAAAGGAGAATTTTCATCCGGATTAGACTCTGTTTATATAACAGATTCTGAAAATATAATTGCAGATACAGTTGATGGTTACAAAGGAAGCAAGCAGGCACATATATCCGTTAGGTTAAAAGATCTACATAAAGATGGTTCCGTACAGTTTCAGGTAATTGATGTCGCCGGGAATACTATTCAATCAAAAACAGATTTAAAAGGATTTACAGTTTCTTCAACTGCTAACAATCCTTATTTAATTAATTCCACCTATACATTGCCAATTAAGATTGAATATTCCAACGCCGGAAAATTTACACAAATGGTAAAGGCATCATTAAAAAGCAATACCGTAATTAGTATATCACCTGAGTATGTTAATACTACTCTGGTAAGTTCACCTAATAGTAGGAATACAATTCCCATCTTCATAACATCAAATAGCATTGGTGATTTCTACGACACCTTACAAATATGGGATGAATGTGATAGAATGATAGAAACACCTATACATGCCATAATAAATCCAAACAGATATCATGGCGAGTTGTTTTGTAATCTCCCTATCGAAGCCGAAAGCACCACAGGAGTATATGTTTCTGCAAATACGTTTCAAACGCTTAGCATAAGTGGCAAGCTACAAGTGTACTCACTTCAAGGAAACAATATCATGACGATAGATGTAGTAGCACCAGCCAAGCATTCTTTAAACGAATTATCATCCGGTTTATACATGTACACTTTTACATCAGAACAATACAGTCAAAAGGGATTGATTCTGATTGCACATTGATAAGCTTTCCTGAACGTATGGATATGGTAATAATGTTGAGTCCCGCAACGCATTGGTGTTATGTTGTTGCCGTGCGGGGCGGTCGGGCGATAGCAAAAACACTATGTACATTTGTAATTGTTTTCGTGTAGATTAGTACAAACTCATTATACTAAATAACACCATGAACATAACTCAACACTTCCAAATGCAATATGGTGCGGCGTTAGAAATGATGCGCACCAATGTAGCCGCTTGCCCCGATGAACTCTGGAACGACCCGCAATACGGAAACCGCTTCTGGCATATTGCATATCATTCGCTGTTTTATACGGCGTTCTATTTATCGCCAAGCGAGGCACAGCCAATACTATGGAGTAAATGCAAACCAAGCTACCAAATGATGGGACGCTGGAGCCAAGACCCCGCCTACAATCCCAACGAAACAACGCCCTATACCAAAGAAGAAATAAACGAGTTTATAGATTTTCTGTTAGAGCGGATAACGGTGGCGTTTGATGAAACCGACTACGATGCCCCAAGCGGTATCTCGTGGATTCCGTTTAACAGGTTTGGAATGTACATGTATAACCTGCGCCATCTGCAACATCATATCGGTCAGCTTTCCGAACGTGTGCGCCAGGTAACAGGTAGCGGTACAGGGTGGATAGGTAAGGTGTAATTACAAATCGAACAAAAAGTGTTTACTAAACAACGAAAGCCGGAAGGGGAATAACTCTGCCGTCATGATTCCGTGCATAATGCAAGGGTCGGCGTTCATTATGCCTTCTGCTTCTTCTTTTGTATTGGCAGCAAACACGGCAAAGCCAATATTATCTTTCATATCAACATCGGTGCGCCCAACCATAATCATGGTGCCGGTTTCGGTAAGTGATTTCAGATATTCAAAATGTTGCTGAATAATTGCAGCATCCTCAGTGCTCCAATTATCGCTATCCCACAAGCGTTGGCAAAGCCGTAAAACATATATCCATTTGGGTGTATTCTTATCGTTCATGCAGAAGTCCTGATACTATTTACCATGTAAACTACATATTCTTGTATTCTGCTGCAAGTATCTGTATTGTATGCTATCGCCCGACCGCGCCTATCCACATCTTTATCAACATTTCCACACGGTGCGGAACAGAACGCCCTGCTACAACCAAACGTTTATCGTGGTTATACTACACTAATGTAGGATTAATCAAGTTTATACGCTACAGTGCTTCAATTACTCTGCCGCTTTAGGGCGGGGAAACTACACATCAAAATAACTACGGGCTTTAGCCCTGCAACATTTCAGGACTGAAGTCCGAAACAAGTTAGTGGCTTCATTTCCCCACGCTAAAGCATGAGGTTATGTTCTGTGTTACTGGATTATATCTGAATGATGTATACCCACGCAGGTATGCTGTAGGAATGATACGTACAATGAACGCCCGTTTTCACGGGAATGACAGTCAGCATGTTTACCTATTACTTCTAATCTAAACGATGTACGACGTGTTGTGCATGGACGTTCTTTCTCCGGCAGGGAATTGGTGTGTTGTAAGCAACGTTTTGTGCCGTCCGGCGATAGCAAAAATTATAGCAACTGCAAGCCAGTTATGGTAAATCGTTAAAATTTCGAGTGTCAATTTTTTAGGAAAACATCCGATAGTTGGTAAAGACAACCATAAAAAACGATTAAAAAGTAACAATACTCCGATACACTATTAGAAGGATTTAGCTATGCGTTTCCTTGTTGTTGATGATTCGCCCACAATGCGCCGCATTGTTGTTAATGCCTTACAAACCTTTGGCTGGGACCAAATTGTGGAAGCACAAGATGGCCAAGAAGCTCTGAGCAAATTAAAAGAGCATCCGGTTGAGTTTGTAATTACCGACTGGAATATGCCGGTTATGACCGGATTAGAGTTAACCAAAGCAATCCGTTCCGATGGTACTTTGGCAAAGTTGCCGGTGTTGATGGTAACTACACGCGGCTTAAAGCAAGATATTATTGAAGCATTGCAGGCAAAGGTGAACAATTATGTTGTTAAGCCATTTACTCCGCAGATTTTGAAAGAGAAGATTGATACGGTTCTGCAAACAATGGCGGCTTAATTACCAAACAACAAACAAGGAGTAAAGAACACATGATACGTGATAAAGACCTTCAGCAATTACTTGCCAAAAGCGAAGAGCTTAAAGCCCTTTTTGTTTTAGGGCAGCGAGTTGTTCCGTTTTTGGAAGAATTGTTTGTGTTTGTTCGGGAGGTTTCCCCGGCATTAGAGGACATCAATAAATCCATTGAAGACAATTTAAGCCGCATACCAAAAGCATCGAAGCAGTTATCCAAAGTTACTGAGGCAACCGAGCTTGCTACCAACGAGATTATGGATATTGTAGATGGCTTAAACTACAAAATGAATGTATTAGACCGTAACCTGAAAGATGTGCAAACACGCTACTATGCACTGCAACATGCGTGCTCTGCGGCGGTAGAGATTTCTCGTGCCGGATTAAACAACGGACAAATGGGCAATCCATACTTAACTAAAATTGAGAGTATGCTAGCGCCGGAAAGCACCAACGAAGACGCGGTATTATGTTTTAATAATTCGGAATCGGTATTAAGCAGTGTGCGAACAGATGCAAGTAATATTATGATGTCCTTACAGGTACAGGATATTACATCGCAACAGCTTGCGGCGGTAAACCATGTTATAGAAACTGTACAAGGTAAACTGAATTCGATTTTAACCAGATTTAAGAGTACGGATTTAGATGAAGTTTCCGAACAGGCACATGCAGTAGAGCAACGTATCACAGTAAATTCAACCACGTTGCATAGAGAAATTGTGTTTGACCCTAATGCTGTTGACGGATTAGGTGGCGATAAAGTACAACGCCAAAATGATGTTGATGATTTAATGAAGTCGTTACAAGAAGGTTTAGGTGATGTACGCGAAGAAGCCTCTATGGATGATATCGATGCGTTGTTTGCATCATCGGCGGCCATGGATTCTATCCAGCAAGATATGGCAGCGGCTACCATGCAAATTCCGGGAACATCAGTTGCTGAAGCTATTGCAACACAAACAACTGTAGCAAGCAACAACGATGACTCGGATGAGGTTTCGCAAGACGACATTGATGCATTATTTAGCGCAGTCTAACATTAACAACACTTACCAGACATCAAGGAAGGTTATTTTATGAGCAACCCACAATTTTCCGACTCAGAAATGAAAGAGATATTCGAGAGTTTTGTTGTTGAAACTCGAGAATTATTGGATGCCTTATCATCCGACCTGATGTTGCTGGAATCGGAGCCGGAGAACATGGATTTGATGAATCAAATCTTCCGTAGCGTGCATACCATAAAAGGTACTGCGGGATTTATGGGATTTGAACAGATTCAAACCATTACTCATAAAGGCGAAGACTTGTTGAACAAATTACGTAAAGCTGAACTGCATGTAACCCAAGAAATTATTGATGCTTTATTAGAAGTATACGACTGGATTGTTGTTCTATTAGAGAAAATTGAGAATGGTGACAATGAAAAAGTAAACTTTGATTCTACCGTACAGCAGTTAGTTGCATTAATAAATGGGCAAGGGCAAAACGGAAATTCCGTAGTAACCACCCCGGAAACGGTTGCAACAACAACACAAAGTGCAGGAACCGGCGATGCCTTAAGTGCAATTGTGAATAATCCGGATTTTGGTAAAGGAACCGGCGATGATTTTACCGATGATGAAGAGGCTGCATTGCAGGCAGCATTTGCACAGATAAACAAAGGCTTTACTGCACCTGTTATAACAGCTGCTTCGGCAACTACACCAAAACCCGAAGTAATATCTGTTGCAGAAGTTGCAACTACTGAACAAGTACAGGAACCACGCATACCGCTTGCTAAAGATAAACCTGCGGAATCGAAACAAGTAGATAAAAATGCTGCATCGGCAGATACAACCATACGCGTTGATGTAGGTCGTGTGGAAGTGCTGATGAATTTAAGCGGTGAACTTGTATTAGGAAGAAACCGCCTGCAACAAATTGCCGAGAAACTTCATACCTCATTCGAGGGGAATGAATTAGTACGCGAGTTGTTGGAAACAGCAACACAAGTTGACTTTGTAACATCGGAAATACAAACAAGTGTTATGCGCATGCGCATGGTGCCTATTGCCAAGTTATACCAAAAAGCACCACGTATTGTACGCGATATAAGCCGCGAAGTACAGAAAGAAATTGAACTTGTACTAAAAGGTGAAGAAACAGAACTCGACAGAACCATTATAGAAGAATTAAACGACCCACTTATTCACATGATTCGTAATGCGTGTGACCACGGTATCGAATCGCCCGAGGAGCGCGAGGCAACTGGTAAGCTACGCAAAGGTAAAGTTGTGTTGGATGCAGAGCAAGAAGGAAACATGATTGTTATCAAGATAATTGATGACGGTAAAGGTATGGATCCGGAAAAGTTGAAATCCAAAGCAGTTGAAAAAGGAATCTTAACACCAGAACAAGCTGCTGCTATGTCTGCAAAAGAAGCGTTCCAGTTGATATTTGCTCCGGGCTTCTCTATGGCTAAGGTTGTTTCCAATATCAGCGGTCGGGGTGTTGGGATGGATGTAGTGCGAACCAACATCCAAAAACTAAAAGGTATTATTGATATTGATTCTGAGCTTGGCAAAGGCACTACATTTACTATTAAACTACCATTAACTCTTGCAATTATACAAGGGTTGTTAGTAAAAGCCGGGAATGAAGTGTATACATTGCCATTAAGCTCGGTTATTGAAGTTGTTGCTGTAAATCCGGATAGCATTTGTACAGTTAATCAGCGTCAGGTTGTACGGATTCGCGAGCAAGTGTTTCCGATACTACGTCTTGATTCCACGTTATCGGCACCGGATTTATATAGTAAAGAAATTGAGAACAAATACATAGTGGTTATAGGATTGGCAGAACAGCGCATAGGTGTGGTAGTTGATGAACTGTTAGGCCAGCAAGAAATTGTTATCAAGTCGCTTGGGCAATATCTCGGACATATAGAAGGCATTACCGGCTCTACAATATTAGGCGATGGTAGTGTTGTTATGATTATAGATATAGCTGAGTTGATAGAAATTGCAAAGCGTGAAGCAGGTGCTTTAGAAGAAGTGTATTAAAGTATTTACGAGAATATTCCCTTAACAAAGGGTATTAAACCCATGTAGATTGAGGTACGATATGTCAGCCGTTTTAAGAGTACTTGTTGTTGATGACTCTGCATTTATGGTGAGAACATTAAAGCAGATGTTGGAGTCGTCTCCGGATATAAAAGTAGTTGGTGTAGCACAGAATGGTAAAGAAGCCATCCAGATGACGTCCGATTTAAAACCGGATATCATAACAATGGATATCGAAATGCCGGTTATGAATGGTATTGATGCTATTCAGAACATAATGCAAAATAACCCTACGCCAATTTTAGTAATAAGTACGCATACAACCGATGGTGCCCAGGTTACTATTGATGCTCTTACTTCCGGTGCAGTTGATTTCATCCTTAAAAACTCAGCGTTTAATGCTAATCAACTCATGTTAATGAGAGATGAAATTATTGAAAAGGTACTGGCTATTGGGCGTAATAGTAGTTTGCGAAACGAGCTTACACGACAAAGCGTTCTTAAAGTACAAGCACACAAAACACCGGTTAATACAATTCAACCTCCTGTACCAAAGTTATTAGTACGTACCGATACAGTATCGTCTGCTGTGCAAAACGTGTATAGTAATGCTGCGAGTTCACAGGAACAATTGCGGAAACGTCCGGCACAATCATACTTCAAAATTGCTATGATTGGTATCTCTACAGGCGGGCCTTTATCGCTTCAAAAATTACTACCAGTAATAAACGAACCTTTGCCTGTGCCGTTATTAATAGTGCAGCACATGCCTGCAAAGTTTACGGCTTCGCTTGCAGAGCGGCTTAACGCTATGTGTAAGTTCCGCGTTAAAGAAGCTGAGCATGGCGAACAACTGCAAGCAGGTACCGTGTACATTGCGCAGGGTGGTATGCAAATGACCGTTACAAAACAACATACCATAGATATCAGTCACGAGCCATCTGCGGTATTGTATAAACCATCGGTTGATGTACTTGCGCAAAGTGTGCTAGAAGTATATGGGGGCAAAGTTTTAGGTATTATGATGACCGGTATGGGGCGCGATGGCGCAGATACCTATAAACTGTTACATCAGGCAGGCGCATACATTGTATCGCAAAATGCAGAGACATCGGTTGTGTATGGTATGCCTAAGGCAGTTAACGACGAAGGCATTGCACACGAAATAGTTGGCTTAGAAGCAATGGCAGGCGTAATAACACAATGCCTAACATCAAAAAGTACAACACCTGTTGGTGTTGGCACATTTGCATAACATAGAAAACCATGAAATACGATACATCACGCAACTTACCCGATTACGAAATTGCACAGTTTTCTCGAGAGTTCGAAGAACAACGAATGGTGCGGGAGTTTGCCGACTATCTTAACGTTGGCGAAATCTCTGGAACAACTCGTGGTGTACCCAAGGGCTCGGTAATAGAAGCAGAGTTTGTACATCACAGCGATACAAAAGTAGAAGTAGTACGCGATTCCATTTTACATGAACAAGACTCTCACTCACCCATCACCGTGTTACTGCACAAAGACGAACGTGCCGACATCCGTAGCATCGAAGTAATATGCTCTTGCGGTAAACGCGCCGTTATCAATTTGGAATACGATGGTGATACCGAAGCAATAACGCATCATTCCGATTACATGGTTGCCGATGGAAGTGTATTCACCGAATTCAGCGAAGACCTGCCCGGGCAAAGTGGATAATCTTTAGTATAATTTCTTGTTCCCCCTCATCTGCCGCAACAACCCATTCTGCGCCGTCACTCAGGCGGAGCCAACCGTTACAGCATCGCAAATATTTTAGAACTGTTTTAGTAATAAAAACGGTTTAAGATTTGAATCGAAACCTACAAGGATTCTGTTTCTGTCTTTTAAAACGATGTTTGTCATTCCCGAAAACGCTGAATAAAGCGTTTATCGGGAATCCATAGGTCTCCGTTTACGTAATATGGATACCCGATTTCTCGTGTATGACAGTTCTTGAATAATTCTTAAACAGTTACTAAAATCAAATTCCAGTAAAAGAATTTTGCAGATTGTAACAAACAACCCTATGTTGGAACAACACAAATAATTCCAAGCCCATTAAGTTTACCATGAAACTGTTTTTTGTAATCCTGCTTTGTGCAAATGTATTATTTGCCCAAATACCTATTACTACCCCAACAAGTACCCAAGCCATACCCGTACTACAAGAATGGTGGCGAGCCGACAATATGGGCTATGGCATAAACGGCATGACGTGGCTTGATAACTTTTACAACGGTAAAGGTGCATTGGTAATAAGCACCCCTAACGGCGTACAAACTTGGCAACTACGATACCCGTGGGATACGGTAAATGTTTTTACATGGAGTGGCGGAGATGCTAACATTAAAACAGGAGACTTCAACGGCGATGGAGTTACGGATTATCTTGATGATAAAGGAAACATATATATAGGAAAGAAACAAGGTACTCCCCCAGTGTTAAGTAATATGAAGTTAAGCTACAGCTTACGGAACGAACAATTAAGAATATCTGATCTTAATAATGATGGAAAATCTGATGTTCTTGTTTTTGCTGATGCTTTATATCCTAATGGATTGTTTGCACAGGTATTTCTTGGAAATCAAATAATTGATAATATCAAACCTAAGAATATCAGTAGAGTAGGTCTAATTGACACAAGTTCATTTTCGTATTGCCTTTACGAAACAGAGCAACACAAGCTACGCATGATAACAGTATATTATCAAAAAGGTTCTTTTGATGGATATAAACTCTATGATGTATCACTTAACAACGCCGACACAACAATTATATTAAAACCGTTGCATGAATTTATGGTTTCCGACGAAAAGCGAACTTGTGGCGGTACTAATACATTGCTTATAGATAATCTCAAACACACAATCCATTGGGTTGCTTTAGAAATGATAAATGAACGCCGTGAACTAACCAATGTTACTGTGTATGATGTAACGAATGATACATTTAATAAACTCTACTCGGTTAGGATGGATAGCGTTACTACAATTGGAAGCTTTAACAATAGTATTGATAATAATGGGACTAAAGATTTTTATATAGTCAGATGGAAAGTAGATTTATTAAGTAAATTGATGCTGTTTAGCGGAGAAATGTTTTCATCATTTAATCAGTTGAGTGAATATAAGCTTTGTCAATATCAAGGATGTACAACAGTAAACGACTTAAATCAGGATGGAATCGCAGATATTGTTACACGTGGGGAGTATTTTGATGATAATTGTTTTAGGATTGTATTAAGTGATAAGACTAGCAGCGCAATAGAAGTAATTCCACAAGTATCTTCCTTTTCAACTAGATTTTTGTCATCTATACCTGTTAACAGTAAACAAGATATACATTTAGAATTCAAATCTGAATTGTCCCAAAATATAGATATTGACATTACCGATATACTTGGAAGAATCGTATTCAGAAGGAAAATAATTATACCAAATGATACAAGTAATGTTTTGTTACAAACATCTCTGTTATCACTAAACATCGGTAAATATTTTATTCAATGTAGTTCACTGGACGGCAAACAAGTACTACCTTTTAATATTGTTGAATAGGTGAAGTATGAGAATCATTATAAATGCACTCACCGGAACTCCATGTCCCGTCAGATGTTACATCTGACGAAGTAAACTGACAACCTGTAGCAACATCATTAACCTCAGTCACGGAAACCGCATGGCTCAATTGTAGCACTTTATTTCCCGCAGTGTGTTGCTTTTAATTGCACAACGTGTGGTGCGGTCGGGCGATAGCAAATAAAAAAAGCCCATACTACAAAGTAATACGGGCTTTTGTGTTTTTATGCAGAACGTATTAGTTACTGCACCATTTTTCGTACACGCCATCTAACAACAGGTTAATTGCATCGGCTGCTTCGCGGGCGGAATCCAATGCCAAGTTTTGTTGTTCTTCGGTGCGGCAAATGCGAACAAGCGCATCGCGTGTAACCTGACGGTGAATAACATCAGCTTCTTCGTGTACCTGAAAAAACACAAGTGCATCTTCGGTATCTAAGTTGTAATGTTTTTTCAAACCGTCAATTTTGGTTGTACTAACTTCCGGAATTTGTGATTCGTACGCATACAATGCAGCCAAACCTACAGCAGGATTATCGTTTTTGGATAATGTTTTAAGAATACGTACCGACTCTTTTGTGTGTGGTAAATACTCGCGTGTTGCAATTTCTTCGCGCGATACTTCCAACGAGTCAGCAAATTTGCGCCATAATTCCGGGTGGTTATTTGCACCGTGCTCTTCTTCCATTAAATTCTCCAGCAACATCTGGCGAACTTCCATGTCGTCTGCGCAGTTAGCGTGTGTAGCACTAACGTATGTTGGGAAGTGATATACTTGGTGGTAATATTCAAGTGCATACTGGCGAAGCATGTCTTTTGTTAACGTTCCGTGATTCCACATTTGGTAAAACGGATGTTGTAACATGTGGCGCTCGTTAATAATAGCGTCCAGTTTGTCTAAAAACTCTTTATCTGTCATGCGGATTTCCTCCTCGGGTTAAAATAAAAAGTACTACTAAAATTCATGGTTGTTTTGTTAGGGCGCAAAACTACACATTTCCTATTTTTGCGCACCCAGAATTTTAAAAGGAATGAATCAAATCCCTATGAATATCTTCGATACCGATACATTAGAAACCGTAGAAGCCGAAACAATAGACACCGTAGAGGTGGTTTTGCCCGCAAAATGCGTATTATTTAACGACGAATGGCACACGTTCGACGAAGTAATTACGCAAATAATAAAAGCCACGGGCTGCTCGTACAGCAAAGCCGAGCGGCACACACTGGAAGTACATAACTCCGGGAAATCCATTGTGTACAACGGCGAACTTGGGCGTTGCCTGGAAGTTAGCAGCGTTTTAGAAGAAATTGCTCTGCACACCAAAGTAGAATTTTAATTCTGCTAACGCAAGGCGGCACCGTAAGGTGCGTATCAAATAACCATCCCTGTTGCCGGAAAGAACCTTTGCGGTACTAATCACCAATATCATTTACACAGAATAAAACACATTACATGTTGCCATCCATATATCACTCTCAGCAACCGTTAACCGTAGGAATTCTTGGCGGCGGACAGCTTGCCAAAATGTTAGCGCAATCTGCCTATAAAATGGGTTTACGCGTTGCCGTAATAGAACACGGTGCCGATTCGCCCGCCGGAGTAATGACCAAACACGAATTTACCCGCGGCTGGAACGATGAAGAGGAATTACAGGAGTTTATCAGGGTAAGCGATATTGTAACATTGGAAAACGAATTCATTGCACCCGAAATACTCTACAAAATAGCCGAGCACCGCTTGGTATTCCCCGCACCAGAAACCGTTGCGTTAGTACAAGATAAATACACACAAAAGCAAACAATGGCTAATGCCGGCATCCCAACACCACATTTTGCGGCATGTAACTCCGTTGAAGAGATAACGGAATTTGCTGCGGCGCATAACTTCCCCATTGTTATTAAAACACGCAAGTTTGGATACGATGGTTACGGCAACCATACAGCCCGGAACGCAAATGAATGCGCCGTTGCGTGGAATAAATTTATGGGAGGCGAAGAACCACGCCCAGTAATGGCAGAGAGCTTTGTTAACTTTATAAAAGAACTTGCCGTAATAGTTGCCCGTAACCGCAGGGGGGAAATAGCTGTGTATCCATGCGTGCAGACAATCCAGCAAAACCATATTTGTGTAACAGTGCTTGCACCTGCACCAATTGAGCAACACATCCAGCAACGGGCACAGGAAATTGCTGTTGCATGCGTTGAAGCAATTAACGGCGTAGGAGTTTTTGGCGTTGAATTGTTCTTAACACAGGATGACGACATCATATTTAACGAGATAGCCCCACGTCCGCACAATAGCGGGCATTACACCATAGAGGGCTGCCATACCTCTCAGTTTGAAAACGGGATTCGTGCTGTTTGCAATTTGCCTCTTGGCTCGCCGGAACTTGTTGGTGGTGCGGCGGCAATGATTAATCTTCTGGGCGAGAGGCGCGGAGACGGTGTGCCGGACAGCGTTGTGGATTTCCTGAAACACCCGTATGCGTCGTTGCATTTGTATGGTAAAAAGGAATCGCGCATTGGGCGGAAGATGGGGCATGTAACTGCCGTTGGCCAAACCGTTAACGAAGCATTTGCCCGCGCCCGCGATGCAGTTGAAGCATTAATCTGGTAACACATAGTTTATCTGCGCCGTACAACGGTTGGCTCGCACCGGGTTTGCGCGCCGGCGGGTTGTTGCGGCTGTAGTGGGATTCTATACTAATTGCCTCTAATTCGCTTGCTGTTTTCGTTCATTCCGTAATTCTACTGTTTTGCATATTGGGTTGTTTTGGTATTTTTCCTTTTGTATAGCAGATATTTGGTGCAGAATGTTGAATTTTGCACGCAGCATTTGTGTTTATACCTAAACTTAAAACACGTTAATCATCTAAAAATCCGCTCTTATTAGGAGGTACAGTGAAAACAACAACCACATTCGTCGTGTTGTTATCGGTTATTTGGCTTGCGCTGGTTGGTTGCGGCGGCGTAAAAATGACACCGGAATATATTAATGCTAAAAAGGCAATCGAACGTA
Organism: Bacteroidota bacterium; assembly: GCA_019695345.1. GTDB lineage: Bacteria > Bacteroidota > Ignavibacteria > Kapaibacteriales > NICIL-2 > JAIBAE01. Next base: position 27,558 of record JAIBAE010000038.1, read on the forward strand.
ACGATTGGGAACAGGCAAAAGACTTATTGGAAAAAGAAGTTGCCAAGAATAAAGGGAACTACGAAGCATGGTACTTTTTAGGCACAGCCCGCAAACAACTGGGCGATGTGAAAGGTATGCTTGATGCGTATAGTGTTGCCGAAAAAGGTGTTGACGAAAAATATCGTGTTGCCATGAACAATACGCGTTTTAGCGCATGGGCGGAAATGTATAATACATCCGTAGATATTTATAACCGCTTTGCCGATAACACCGACATTGCCAAGATTGACAAAGGCATTGAAACAATGAATAATGCCATTGCCTTAAAACCTGAACTTCCGGAAAACTATTCGTTACTTGGAATGATGTACGAAGGTAAAGGCGATACCATTGCTGCAATCCGCGCTTACGAGAAATATGCAGAATTGCAAAAGCCCGCTATTGATTTGGCTAAAAGCAAAGGTATGTCGTTAAATATTCTTCGCGATAAAGCATTAAACTCACTCGGACAGGCAGAAACCACAAAAGGTATGCGCAGTGGTAACGACTCGTTATTGGTAGATTACATCCGTAGCGGCAGCGATACCGTGTATATGTACTCCATCCAAAAAGATAAATCGGGATTTGTTGCAGAAGGCTGGCGTGTTAACCCACCGGCAACATGGACTGCACAAGAGCGCGAGCGTTATGCACCAATTAATGTGCGTCCGTTTACACAACTTGGTTCGTTGTATTACAACCGTCGCGAGTACGATAAAGCTTTAAAGTATATTGATATACTTTCTATCTTAAAACCATCCGATGAACAAGCACAAAACCTGAAGGTTCAGATTTATCAGGACCAAGGTAAAATGGATGAAGCATTATCATCGCTATCGGGCTTAGTGCAATCCGACCCCAAAAACAAATACTTTTTATCGAACTATGCGTTGGCGTTATTCCGTACAGAAAAATTAGACGAGGCAATTGCGCAGTACGAAAAAGCATTACAGATTGACCCCGATTATGATGTTGCATTGTTTAATGCTGCTGCGGCATTAAAAAACCGCGCGGCACAATTCCAAAAAGAAGAACGCGACCGCCGCGATAAAGACTCCAAGTACAAAGAGAATGAACAACGCTACTTCCCGCTTCTTACCAAAGCTGCAGAATACTTTGACCGTTACCGTAAACTACCTGCGCACCGCGACGATTTAACAGCCGTAGAGCACATGGTAAACATTTACGAAACAACACGCGATAAACCCAAAGTAAAACAAATGACAACCGAGCTTGAAGCAATGGAATACGTAAACAGTTCCAACCCACGCTACTGGGAAATTCTTGGTGGCGTATATGCACGTAGCAATCAAACCGATAAAGCAGAAAAGTCATTCAAAAAAGCCGACGATATGCGCAAAAACCAAAAGTAATTGTACGCATTACGTCCAACACATAAAAATATAGAAGCTTAAACGCCGTCAAAGCAACACAATACTTTGGCGGCTTTATTTTACACTTAATACCATAGGAACACAGGATGAACAACAACGAGCCACAACAACCTCAGCAAATCAATATCGAACTTGGAGAAAAAGAGGCGGAAGGCATTTACTCTAACCTTGCAATTATTTCGCACTCGCCTGCGGAATTTATAATGGACTTTACCAGAATATTACCCGGCGTACCAAAAGCACGTGTGCTATCGCGCATTGTAATGACACCCCAACACGCTAAACTTCTATTAGCGGCACTGAATGATAACATCATTCGTTACGAGCAACAATACGGCGAAATTATAGTAAACGATGGCGCAATGATGCCACCCGTAGAAGGTCAGAAATTTCACTAACCGTTACGCGGTTAAAAAAGAAAGGGAGCGATACACATCGTTCCCTTTTTTATTTGCTATCGCCCGACCGCAACGCGCGGCATTAAACTACACGGCATTCTGCTGCGGGAAAGAAGCTTGTACTACACCAAGCCATGTTCGCAAGAAACTGTGTGGCAAAAGCATTACTCTAAAATCTCTGCCACATGTTTGCGAATGTTCTTGGCTATAAGTGCAGTTGGTAAATCATTACTATCCGAGCCAAACGGATCTTCAATTTCTTCGGCAATAAGCTCCATACTTGCCAACACGTACAGAATAAACACCGAAACCGGAATAACCAACCAACCCATTGCAAACACATATCCAATTGGTATAGTCATTACATAAAAGAACACAAACTTTTTAAGGAACACGCTGTACGAAAAAGGAATAGGTGTACTTTTAATACGCTCGCATGCACCGCATACATCGGCAAAGGTTTGGAGTTCGGTGTTAACAAACAACAGTTGCTCTCCACTTATGCTACCACTTGCATAGAGTTCTTGAATTCGTTGTGTTAAGAGCAGAGTAATCTGGTTTGGGATGTGTTTGCCGGTATCAATACTTTCCGAGTAGGGAAGTTCGTTGGTGTCGATGGTATTCTTTACTGCATCGGGGCTTAAATGAATTGATAATGCCTGCGCGTAATTGGCAATAGTCTGCGAGAAAAACACACGCGACTCTTTATCATTGTTTGGTAACATGCTGTGTAGCTTAATAGCAAGCGCACGACTGTTATTTACCAATGAACCCCACAGTTTACGTCCTTCCCACCAACGTTCGTAAGCAGTATTGGTGCGGAACACTAACAACAGTGATATTACAAACCCAAGCAAGGTGTGCATTAAGGTGATATTCTTAATGTACGGATTATCGCTCAACTTAAAGAACTCAAGTTCTAAATACGCAAGAATGCCTGCATATACAGCTATTGCCAGCATAAGCGGAAATAACGCCCTAACGGTGTCCGAACGGTGGAAGCGAAATATAAAGGTAAACCAGTTTTTGGGGTTGTATGTTAGCATAAACGTTTCTGTTAAATAAAGTACGCTACAATGTACAAAGTTTCTGTGTTTTGCTGGTGATTTTGTTGATGAGGTTTTATCCCCGCAAGGCATTGGATACGTGAAGCTAAAAGGTTCGGGGCGGTCTGGCGATAGCAAATAACCTATTTCTAAAACTTGTTGAAAACAAGCTGTACGCCGAAACACCTGTGCGTTGTATGTTTGCGCCATGAACGAACAGCAGCCCATAGAAGATTTTATTGTTACCGCCCGTAAATGGCGTCCGCTACGTTTTGCCGATGTAGTGGGCCAGGAGCATATTTCCACAACGCTTTCTAATGCCATACGCAGTAACCGTATTCATCATGCGTATTTGTTTTGCGGTCCGCGAGGGGTTGGTAAAACAACAAGTGCCCGCATTTTTGCACGCGCCATTAATTGCAGTAATCCAAACGGGATTGAACCATGTAACGAGTGCGATTCGTGTAAGGATATTGTAAGCGGACGCTCGATGGATGTAATTGAGATTGACGGGGCTTCTAATAATAGTGTAGATGATATCCGTAAGCTGCGCGAAAACGCTAAGTACCCGCCTGTTAATGGTAAATACAAAATGTATATCATTGATGAGGTACACATGCTTTCTACCAGTGCATTTAATGCACTGCTGAAAACGTTAGAGGAACCACCTCCGCACCTGATGTTTGTGTTTGCTACAACGGAGTCGCATAAAATACCTGCAACTATAATTAGCCGTTGCCAACGTTTTGATTTCCGCCGGATGGAAGTGGAGAGTATTGTTCAGCACCTTGGCTATATTTCCCAACAAGAGAACATTACCATTGATGAAGAATCGCTTGTTGCCATTGCTAAAAAAGGTGATGGCTCGATGCGCGACTCGCAATCAATCTTCGACCAAGTTCGTGCCTTTTGCGGCGATAGTATTGTTTATGCCGATGTAAGCAAAGCGTTACATTTGATTGATGAAGAGTTTTTCTTTACTATTAGCAAAGCCGTGTACGAGCGCGATGTAGCCGCTATGTTTGGCATTGTACGCAATGTAATGATGCAGGGCTACGATGTACAGGAATGTTTAATTGGATTACTTGAGCACTTCCGTAATATTCTTACCATACTTGCAACGGGTAATACCAAACTGATAGAAACATCGTCGGCAATTATAGAACGCTACAAACAAGAAGCCACGCGCTTTACCAAAGCAGATGTACTGCGCATCATGACGCTTATCAGTTCTACCGAGCAACAGTTAAAGTTTGCGCCGCAACCGCGTTTACGGTTTGAGTTGTTGCTTTCGCAACTTGCCTCTATGGATTCTACCATAGAACTCGGAACTCTGATTCAGGAGATTCGCGAAGGAAAAAAAAACGGTAGTTTGAACGGTGCTTCGCCAAAAGTTGCCCTGAAACCCGCACAAACAGTTGCACCAAAGGTAGAACAACCTGCAACTACAACTGTTCAGGAAAAAACAATACAGTATAATAACGCCGCACCTGAACAAGAAACACCGCAAGCACCACAGCCTTCGGCACCAACATCTACAGTAACCGAGCAACCTGTTGCAACTACAGCACCCGTGCCGCCAAAAGCATCAACCGAACAAGTAGCTGTTGCGGCAAAAGCATCAACAAACGGAACAAATGGAATTACGGCTCAGCATATACAATCGGGCTGGGAGAGTTGTTTACAGAACTTACCTGCCTCGGCTAAGATGGCAATTGGGTCGGATGATTTTTGCAGTGTACGTTTTTTTGATGGCGAAATTGTAATTCTGAACACCGAGAAATTTATGTGCGATAATTTGCTTGCACAGCGCGCCGCCATTGCAAAGCAAATGGAATTGTTCTATGGTACATCTATTAAAATATCGGTGGTACATTCCGAAGACATTCAAAACCTGCCCGAGCAATATGTACCAATAGCGGCACCTGCAGTTACGCAGGAAATTGCCTCGGTTCCTGTAATACCAGCCCCCAACGGTAACGGCGTTCACAACGTTGATGAAAAAACAATCCGCCGTATTGGTGCCGAGGATGACACCCAAACCGTTATACGTCCGGCAAGTGTTGTAACGCCTGCTAATACTATCCGTAACGGCGCGGCAGACCGCACTCCGCTGGAGAACGCCATTGTAGAATTATTTGGTGCTAAAAAGATTCCGCTAAGTACAAAGTAATCATACTGTAATCATACTAATCATACTATTGTTCCCCGCTTCTGCCGAAGCAAACGCGCCAGCGCGCAAACCCGGTGCGAACCCAACGTCGTGCATCGCGCCAAGAGATATTGCTCACGGTACATGTTAGTTTGGAAGTAGAGTTCCTTTCCCGCAGAATAATGGTGTTTTGTAATTGATTGGCAGGAGCGGTCTGGCGATAGCAAAGAATCCCCCAAGAATATATTGATACAGCATTCAGTTTATGGAGTTTCCGGACGATACTTCGAGGTGGTAAGGAACACCCGATTTGTTACGGTGGCAGGCGGAGCGTTGTGCAATAATGTATCCGGTACGTGCGTCAAAACGGGTGGAAACAAAAACAAAGCGGATTGTGCGTTTACTATTACTATATTAGTACACAGTGAAGGAACACCGTTGTTGTGGTTTTCAGATATCTGCGTACTATTTGCTCATTTTATTGAGAGAGCCGGTTATGGAAGGAAATTTTTCAAATAGAGTTCAGGATGTTATACGCCTAAGCCGCGAAGAAGCATTACGGTTGGGGCATGATTATATAGGTACGGAGCATTTGTTGCTTGGCATAATCCGCGAAGGCGAAGGAATTGCCGTTAAGATTTTACGTAATCTTGGCGTGGATTTGTTCAAACTGAAAAAGTCGATTGAGGATACCGTTCGTTCATCCAGCGGTACACTTACCATTGGCAATATCCCTCTTACCAAACAAGCCGAAAAAGTTTTAAAGATTACATACTTAGAAGCAAAACTGTATAAATCGGATGTGATTGGTACAGAACATTTGTTGCTTTCGTTGCTTCGCGATGAAGATAACATTGCGGCACAGATTCTATCGCAGTTTAGCGTTAGTTACGATGCCGTGCGTAAAGAGTTAGATAACATTATTAGCGGTAAACCAAGTACACCTCCGCGCAGTGGCGAACGCGCACAAAGTGGTGGCGGAACTTCTCGCGGCTCTAAAAAAGCATCGGAAGAGCGTGTTAAAACTCCGGTGTTAGATAACTTTGGCCGCGATTTAACCAAACTTGCCGTTGAAGGAAAGTTAGACCCGGTTATTGGCCGCGATAAAGAAATTGAACGTGTAGCACAAGTGCTCTCGCGCCGTAAAAAGAATAACCCCGTGTTAATTGGCGAGCCCGGCGTTGGTAAAACTGCCGTTGTTGAAGGTTTGGCATTGCGCATTATAGAGAAAAAGGTTTCGCGTGTGTTGTTTGAAAAACGTATTGTTACGTTAGACCTTGCAGCATTGGTTGCAGGTACAAAATACCGCGGTCAGTTCGAGGAGCGCATGAAAGCCGTAATGAACGAACTTGAAAAAGCTAAAGATGTAATCTTATTTATTGATGAGTTACACACCATAGTTGGTGCAGGTGGCGCATCGGGTTCGTTAGATGCATCGAATATGTTTAAGCCCGCACTGGCCCGTGGAGATATTCAATGTATTGGTGCTACAACATTAGATGAGTACCGCCAGTACATAGAAAAAGACGGCGCGTTGGATAGACGGTTCCAGAAGATTATGGTAGACCCACCAACAGCCGACGAAGCAATTCAGATTCTGAATAACATCAAAGACCGTTACGAAGAACACCATGCAGTGCGTTATACCGATGAAGCTGTTCGCCAATGTGTGTTGCTTGCCGATAGATACATCACCGACCGTTTCTTGCCCGATAAAGCAATTGACGTGTTAGATGAAGCAGGCGCACGTGTACATCTCTCTAACATTAGTGTTCCGAAGGAAATCTTAGACCTTGAAGCTAAAATTGAAGATGCTCGCGGACAAAAAAACAACGTTGTAAAAAGCCAAAACTTCGAGGAAGCAGCTCGCCTACGCGATTTAGAAAAACGTTTGCAACAAGAACTTGAAACAGCAAAAGAAGATTGGGAAACTAAATCTGCCGAAATGGTATTTACTGTGGACGAAGAAAATGTTGCAACGGTAGTTGCTAGCATGACTGGCATTCCGGTAAACAGAATTGCGGAATCGGAATCAGCGAAGTTGCTAAAGATGGCAGAAGAATTAAAAGGCCAAGTAATTGGTCAGGACGAAGCAGTAGAACATTTGGCAAAAGCAATACGCCGCGCACGTGCCGGACTAAAAGATCCCGCACGTCCAATTGGCTCGTTTATGTTTTTAGGTCCAACCGGTGTTGGTAAAACTGAACTTGCAAAAGCGTTAGCGCGCTACATGTTTGATACCGAAGATTCAATCATTCGCATAGACATGAGCGAGTACATGGAGAAATTCAGTGTATCGCGTTTAGTTGGTGCACCTCCGGGATATGTTGGTTACGAAGAAGGCGGACAGTTAACCGAAAAAGTACGCCGCAAACCGTACAGCATTGTGCTACTCGATGAAATCGAAAAAGCACATCCCGATGTATTCAACATCTTACTGCAAGTGTTCGATGACGGTATCTTAACCGATGGCTTAGGTCGCCGTATTGATTTTAAGAACACCATTATCATCATGACATCGAACGCCGGTGTACGCGATGTAAAAGCAGGCGGACGCATTGGCTTTAGCAGCAGCAACTCAACCGAAGACAAATACGAAGCAATGAAAGCAACGGTAGAAGAATCCATGAAACGACTCTTCAATCCGGAGTTCTTAAATCGTATCGATGATTACGTTATCTTCCGTCATCTTTCCAAAGACGACATCTACAAAATCATCGACTTACAACTTGCTAAACTGCTCAAACGCATGGAGCAAAATGGTATCTCGTTGGAACTTGCTAAATCTGCAAAAGACTTCTTAGCCGATAAGGGCTACGACGACAAATTTGGCGCACGTCCGCTACGCCGGGCAATACAACGCCATATAGAAGATGAGCTTGCCGAAGAAATGTTAAAGGGCACCTTTAAGGAAGGCAGTAAAGTTAAAGTGAAGTTCGATAAAAAAACAAACAAACTCCACTTTACTGAATCCAAGCCCAAAGACACCGAAGAAATTGCAGAAGCAGACGTAGAATAAACAAAGGTAACACTGCTTATCAACATCCCGAACAGCACACGTTGTTCGGGATTTTTTTTATGCTATCGCAGTACGGCACCAAACGGTTTCTATAACACAACATGTATCTGCCGAAGAGAACCGCAAGCAAGTAACACCATTGTTCGCGAGAGAAGTGTTGTTATGTTTGTAAAAAGAACTAAAAAATAAAAGGAAATGAATAATCCAAAAAACTTCCTCCTATTTCCGGAAAACAGCAGATAGGAGGAAGTTTTTAAGAAAAAACTTCCTCTATAAACGAGTTATAGCCAATTTTAAGACGAGCCCGACTGAATAAATGACCAAGCAAGAACAAATATATAATTGGTTGACAACAGGACTTGAACAGCCTGCTGACAAACTTTCGGAAATATTTTATTTCGATAAACGAGACAATGAATTTTTCTCAATTCTTGTAACGGACTACTTTATGTTTGACGAAAACCTGAATGTAGCCAAAGACACCACAACTTCATATTCAAAAGAAAATCTTGAAAGTCTCGTTGACAGAATAAAGAGAATTGAAAATAAAGACGCTTCAATTATTTCCTTGCCAAGACTTGGAAACTTAAAAAGCACAACAGACACCGATTTTATTAATCAGCAAGTAGACAGTTTTCTGAACTTAAATTCAATTAGCATAGAGACTGCAACAATATGGGAAGTTGAAGAAACTGGGACAATAACTATAGACTTAAAAAATGACAATGATGAGAAGAAAAAAACTGGCTATAACAGCACCTTGCCAAAAGCGGGGCGTTCGTGGTGGCAGAAACTTTTCAGCTCCGAATAAACCTTAGTGCTAGCTTGAAAGGTCGGTGCTTCGAAATCCCCGCCTTTGGCAAGCTGCAAAACGTTATGCCCCATTTATGGACACTGACACATACATAATAAGACATTGCAAAAAATGTAAGCACAGACAACGATATGACTATCCGAAAAGAGAGGTAGCGTTCGGACTTCACGATGACGATCCATTTTTATGTTCTAAATGCAATTACGACAGCTCAGACTACGGCGAAGTTCATTGCAACAAACTTGACGACGATATTTTGTCTGAGTGGATAATAAATCCTGACGTTTATTTATTAGAACAAGACGAGGAGTTATTTCTGGCAGACATTAATTACTTAGACCTCTTACTTAAATATCTTGACGACAAAAAGGCTCTCCCAGCAAAGAAAATTATTTTACTTGAAGCACTTTGTGTTATTGTTTATGACATTATAAAAGACGACAAGGACAAAGAGCATTTAAATAGACTCAAGGACGAGCTTCTAAAAAGAAAACAATTACTTCACGACTTTAAAGACTCAATCATGGCATATTTAACGGACGTTGTTTACCCATTTTTGGGACTTAAATAAACGAGGCATAACAGCAAGCCATGGCGCAATGCGGGCGGACATGCAAGGCTTTTGCAAATTTAAGGTCGCTTCGCGAATTGACATTTTCATTTTGCAAAAGTCTAATAAACACATATCTTTATAAAAACGTTTCGGCAGACAGTGTTTCATAAACGCACTGCGCAATCTTGCGAAACGTTACCTGCAATGCTATGGCGACACTGCTAACATCAAACTGAGTACCATTGAACGACCTTTTTATAAATACAGCGATTAAAGAAATTGATGAACCGACTTGGGAATCACTAAACAGTATTTAGAAGTTCATGCTGTTGTTCGTGTTGACAACAAGCCGACTATTGCAAGACTTGAAACCGAATATGATGAGGACAGTGCTATCGTTTATTTTCCAATTCAAGACGAAAGTTTTTTCCTTGCTGTTTGCGTTAGCAAAAACGAACTACCCGAAGTGACAGGAATTTATTTTCAATCAGGCAACAGAGTTTATTTTCGTGCGACATCAGACAAACTTTCTTTTGACGAGTTAGCAGCAAAGACAAGATTAAAACCTATTGATGGTTGGAACAACGGTGAGCCGATGAAATCAAACCCAACTAACAATTATAAGTTTAGTGCTTTACATTTCAATCCATTTCCAGACGAGGCATACAACATGGAATATAAAATGAAACTTTTGCTAACTGAATTGGAGAAAGACAGAAAAGGAATTAAAGAACTTGTTGAAAGTGCAAATGGATATATCTCTATTGCTTCATATCGTTACATAGACCAGTTTGGTGGAATCCACCTTGACAAAGAATTAGTAAAACGACTTAACGACATCGGACTTGAAGTTGATTTTGATATTTATGTTGGCGGAAATCCTTTAATTTGTGATTGATAATAAACGACAGAGCAATGAATGTAAATCACCTTGAACAAACTTCCTACGAACTTCAAACAGTTGTGCTCCGAACGAACAGCAGCACTGCAGGTAACATAAGATTAAAAGAAATTTTAAAAAAGGGGGCATTGACCGTAAGACGAACAGTGGTGCATCTAACAAACTGTTGTGGTTATACAAACAGTCGTGCTTGTAATCCCCCTTTTTTAAAACTTCTTTAATTCCTTCTTTGTTAGCAGTAATAGTATGAAGACAGTAATCAAGTGGACATTCAAAATATTAGCAGGACTTTTTGCTGTAGTGTTCTTATGTGTTCTGACCTATTATAGTTACTACAAATGGCGCCAGACTAGAACTTATGAAGAAAAAATAACTGTGACAGCGTACTATATGAAATATGCATGTGGTGACTGCTCCGTTGACATGAAAGTGCAAGCCGTGGATAATCCGAAATATAATTTTATTATCGGGCAAGACATATTTCCAACACCTAAGACAAAAACGTTTGAAGAACTTTGCGATTTTATTGGTTCAATTGGTTACGAGTCATCAACTGGACCTGATTATATTGAAGAATCATTTACATTAATTGGACGCTTGCATAAGCATTCACACGGCTTGCCAATATTTGAATGTTCAGAAGCACCATTCTTTACAGTAGACAAAATCAAATACGGAACGAATGGAAAGTGGAAAGACTTTTAATGACGATATAAGAAGAACTATTACTGCTAACTGGCGTAGCTGTTGCACAACTACCTAAAGTTTTACGTTGGCTGTATAGTGCGCTGTAGCATTATAGTTTTTATGTAGTGTGTTATAGCACATAATACACGTGGAAGAGTAAAAAACGATGCATTTACG
>JAIBAE010000039.1 GCA_019695345.1 Bacteroidota bacterium
TTTTTAAAACAATTGAACAACAATGGGGAAAAGTGGATATTCTGGTGAATAACGTTGGTACAAACATCCGTAAGAAAACAATGGAATACACCCAAGAGGAATACGAGAAGTTATTCGCAACAAATCTTACATCGTGTTTTGAGATGTGCCGCCTATTTTATCCATTGCTAAAAGAATCCGGCAGTGCTGCTATTGTAAATGTTGCTTCTACTAACGGGTTAACCTTTGCACGCACGGGGTCGCCGTATTCAATGACCAAAGCTGCAATGATTCATGGTACAAAGTACCTTGCTGTAGAATGGGCAAAAGAAAACATCCGTGTAAACGTTGTTGCCCCCTGGTATATCAGAACACCACTTACGGAAGGCGTTTTGGCAAATAAGGAGTATTACAACGAAGTATTGGAACGAACACCAATGAATAGGGTTGGAAACCCGGAAGAAGTAGCTGCTGCCATTGCATTTTTATGTATGCCGGCATCATCATTTATCACCGGCGAGTGTATCGCCATAGACGGAGGATTTACAAAGTATGGCTTTTAAAGGCAAGAACTTACCTACAACACTTGTTATACTTTTTATAAGTACAATAACGCTTTTAGCGCAGAACGAGAAACCAACTGCCGCCCAGATTAATGCTGCAAAAGCAATGCAGGCATTCGAGAAAAAAGACTACGATGGCGCTATAACTTTTTTTAAGAAGGCATTGGAGACCGATAAAAACAATCCGGATTACATGTACGAAATCGGTTTGGCGTACGTAATGAAAAAAGATTTTGAAAAGGCAATTACCCAGCTAAAAAGTATTACGGATTTATCTACCGCTCGCGATAACTACTATCAGTTACTGGGAAACCTTTATGCTGAACGCGATGACTCTGTAAAAGCACGCGAAACGTACCAAGCCGGCTTAAAACGATTCCCAAAATCGGGTCGCCTGCGGATGGAACTTGCGTTACTGCATTTGCAACACCGAATGTTAGACGAAGCATTAGATGAACTTGAAGAAGGAATCCAAACCGACCCCACATTTCCGCTCAATTACTATTGGGCAGCACAAACATATAAAGGCACAAACGAAAAAATCTGGTGCGCGTTATATGGGGAACTGTTTGAAAATCTCGATCCAAACTCCGTTCGTTCCGATAAAATGCACCTGTTGGTGTACGATATTTTCCGCGTTGTGTTTGAGGATTTTGAACAAAGTAAAAAGATGACCTTTAGCAAAGTACAGAAGGGTTCAACCGATGCCTCATCAACCGGACCTTCGTTTGAGGATAAATACAACGAAATCATGACAGCAAGCGCAAATGGGTTGCTGTTTAACCGCGATTTTGAAATTCCAATTGCAAGTATTGATACCATCCGCACGCGTTTTATTACAACATGGTATAAACAAAAACTCAACGAAAAATTTCCGAATGCTGTTTTTGAACGCCAAAAACAAATTGCCGATAATGGTTTAATGCGCCCCTACACGTATTACATATTTGGCCATGCTAAACCACTTGAGTTTGAAGACTATCTAAAAAAGAACAAGAAGGAATACGACAAATTGTTAGAGTGGATAAAAGCTCATCCATTCACTATTACCGATAAAAACAAGTTCTCTCGGTTCTTTTATTAGGATTTGCTAACGCAATCCGCTCCGAGCATGTAACAAGAAACTCTCCTGCCTGTGCGGGAGGGTTTCTTTGTTTATAAAAGAACGTTTATCGTAAAACTGATTCCGATAAGCATAAAATTGCGAAGCTGTAACGGTGGTTACCGACCGGGTTGCGGCGCAGAAGGATAGCTTCGGCAGTTGTCGGTTCCTAAAAATTCTTCCCCTAAATGACAATTCCTGGAGTACGCTGTCATTACCTGCAATTACATTGTGCATGGTAGAACAAGGTTCGAGTGCGTATTTTAGAACTCGTTTTACAATAATGTACTGTAATGATGACGGATAATCCTGTGTTACTGTTTGATGGAGTGTGTAATCTGTGCAATAGTGTGGTTCAGTTTGTAATACGCCACGACCACAAAAAACAGATTCGATTTGCTTCGCTTCAGTCTGGAATTGGAATACAATTACAACAACAATACGGTCACAACGTAGGCAATTTGGATACTGTTGTGCTGATAATAAACAACACAATGTTAACCGAGAGTACTGCAATATTACGTATCCTTCGTTTACTTGGTTTCCCGTGGAGTTTGATGTATGGTTGTATGGTAATTCCAAAAGTATTGCGGGATATTGGGTATAGGTACATAGCTAAAAATAGATACGTGTGGTTTGGCAAACAAGAATCGTGTATGATACCTACACCGGAACTTCGAAAATTATTTCTTGAGTAATTGTTTACAAACAACTTTTGGAGGTTTAATGATACGTTCTTTACTTAGCACACGATTATTACGGTTAAGTGCAATAGTACTACTGGTTAGTGCATCTACAACGTTTGCACAGTTAATGCTTACTGTTGCACCGGCTAATATGGGGTTTGGTGTAGTTAGCATTGGTAATACAAAAACCATGACGATGATTTACAAAAATATATCTAACCAAGATATTACTATTTCCAGTTTTTCATCGTTAGCTAATACATACTTTGCTGTTGCGGCAAATGCTCAGTTGCCAATAACATTGGCTCCTAATCAATCGCTTGCTATTGCAGCATCGTTTTCTCCGCAAACAGCAGGAGCACAAACAGCAACGTTACTTGCAACAACATCTCCGGCTAACCAAGCACCTGCTGTAATGTTTACCGGTACTACAGGTGTACCGCAAATAACATACAGCACAAGAACACTTAACTTTGGCGATGTAAAAATCAACACAACGGCAACACTTTCCTTAACACTAAACAACGTTGGTAATACGAACGTTACATTTTATACCGCACGTGTTGGTAATAATCAACCACCGGTAATCTTTACAGTAGGTACCAACTTCCCACTTACAATAAACGCTGGTGCCACGGTAACACTACCAATTTTATGTTCACCTGTTGCATTAGGCACAGAAGATGAGCTCTTATATTTATCGTACGGGGCTCAGGGTCTAGTAATTACCGATACATTTACCGTATCCTGCAATGGTATACAAAAAATTGCACGCTCAGGTGATGCTTCCGGCTTAGTTGTTCGCCAGCCCGAAAAAACAAACACTAACATATCAGTTGGCAAAGCAACGGCTATGAACTTTGTTTTAGATAATGAAACAGATAACACCATTACTATTACAAACGCAACATTTAGCGGCACAGATGCAAGTGTATTTACACTAAGCATGGCATTACCATTTACTGTTAGTGCACATAGTAAAGGCGATTTGAAAGTTCTTTGCACCCCAACATCGTCGGGTGATATTAAAGCACAGTTAGATATTACAACATCACAAGAAGCATCCGGAGCAATTCCGTTTGCGTTACGTTCATCATCAACTTCAGGAGTACAGGATATTCAGCTTTCAACAACTGCAATGTATCCTAATCCTGTTACATCGGTGTTGAATTTGAATTTACCGGAGAACTCCAGTAAGGCAGAAATATGGAGTATAAATGGCGCATTACTTTCCACAGTATCAACCATCAATCAAACTCAATTACAGTGGAATCTTGAATCTCAAAACGGCGAGAAAGTATCTACCGGTTTATATATTGTACGTGTATATACTCCGTCCGGAATCTACTCTGGAACAATTGTAGTTCAGTAAGCCATATCCACCAAAAGAAAAGTCCCGCTGTTCATAACAACGGGACTTTTTTTATTCTGCTACCGCAAGACCGCACCAACCCTTGTACAACTTGCTGGTAATCTTCTGCGGGAAGTAAACTCAGCTTAGAAATAATCTCCAATGGAAATAAGATAGCGCGTATCTATAAAGTTACCATTTAAGTACGGCTTTACAATGTCAAACCGCATGTCTAATCCTAAAAAGTTAAACGACATACTAATACCTAAGCTTTTCAGAACGGTACCTCTTTTAATTTGTGTACGTTGGTATGGATACTGAAAGATTGGAATTGTATCCATATCACGGTAAGCAATTTCACCTGAGGAATTAAAAGCAGTACCCATATCAAAGTATAAACTTGCCATTGATGTAGGTGAAGTTAAACTCCAAAGTTGCGGATAAAGTATTAGCATTGCACGTAAAGGATTTAAGAATGGGAACCGTAACTCCAACGTACCAACAGCATAACTTTTTCCACTAATTTCAGCAATATTATATCCTCGCATATTCTGGCGCTGATTAAACACCATATCTTGTAACGATGAATACAACATTCCATTATTATTCATATTATCCTGTTGCAAAGCTAGCCAACCATCTACCCCTCCTACATGAAAATTCAGGGCATCATTCCCAAAACTACTACCTACAGCAAATCTTGCCATAAAACCAAAAGTATCATGGAAAATTGAAAAATACTTTCTCAAATCGGCTGTTATATAACCAAAGTCTGCACCACCTTCACTTATTTTAGGCGAGAGTCTGAACTTTAATCTTGAATATGTACCTGATTGTCCGGACATACTTTCTCTTCGCCAAGTGTTAAACGTATACACAACATCAAACGTTGTATACATGGCAGATGTATCTTTAGTGCGAGTAAACTCTGGATTATTATTATTGATTATAACTCTACTTTCAGATGCAGAAATTAAGGTTAAACCACTTGATATTTTAGAGTTCTCGCTAAAAATGTGGCTTACATCTATCTTAGCTCCCGCCTCTTGCAGATTATGAGGAAATGTATATGCTAAATGGTAAACACCCGCATAATAATCAAGTAGGTATTTTTTATACTCATAAGAAGCACCTATATAGTATCCAAAATCGCCGGCAAAATCGCTAAACCCCATACGCGTATAAGATACATTTCCAAACAATCCCCAAGAGTGGTTACCTGCAACATCAGTAAAATACATGTTGGCATTTAATGTGGGCGACATTCTGATATCATCGTAATCAACAAAGATATTATCATCATAAAAGTTAAAACCTGGTTTATATTCGCCTGCTCGTTTAGAAGATACCATACTAAACTGCTGTAAGGTAAAACTATCGAGTTTCACGTTTGTAAGTTTTCTACCGTATATGGAATTGATTGCTATACGTTCTTTATCTACGGTAAACATTAATAGCGAATCCTGCTTATTTGTAGTATCCCGTTTATCAAAGTACCGATTGTTATCCAGAAAAATTCTGCATGTGGTATTAACTAATGTATCTGTTCCGCATTTATACTCCATTGGTTTATTAAGAGTAAATATATCAGAACCTGAATTATTCATGGCTACAAAAGCCAGCGTTTTAAGAGAATTATCAAAACAGTACGAGTATATCCCACTAGCAGAATTAGTAAGATGTTTTACTCTCTTCTTATCAAGATCATGCACGTAAATATTGTTAATTCCATTCTTATCGCTTAAATACACTATAGAATTTTGATTAGGTAGAAACTTGATTTCACTTTTATGATACGTTGGTTCATTGGTCAATCGTTCAATGTTCTTGGTGGTAACATCAATTGAGTAAATATCTGAATGATTATAATTTATAAACCAATTATCCTTTGCATTAAACTCACTTGTAGATGTTAAAACAGAGTCTCTATCCGATACAAAAAACAGCTTTGTATAATCAGCATTCCAACAAAGTGAAGACTCCAGATATATATCGTTAGTTATTTGCGTTAATGACTTATCCGAAAGCCTTGCAACAAAAATATCGGCATGTTGGTTTTGTACGGCTGAAATCGCGAGAAACTTTCCATCCTTACCCCATACAACATCCCGTATAGTTTGGAAAGGTAGTTTAATTGGTTCTGTTGTAGCAGATGCTACATCATATATATATATCAAATCAAGGCCATCAGACTTAGCTACAAATAACAACTTCTTACCGTCTGGACTCCAGGATAGGTTATTATTACCAATAAGCAGTTCCTGAAAATCACCATCGTCCCACCCGCGAATAATCAATTTAGACTCGAAGTCTAACGGGTAGTCTCGTAAATAAATACCAAATTCTTCGCTGTCATTTCCTATATATGCTAACTTAGTTCCATCGGGTGATAACGTTACAGAACTACAATAACTACCAACATCTTTACTAACCGGACGTACCAGCATTTCGGCAAATCCATCCGGTAGTTTGAAGTATGAACTTTCTTTTCTGTACATCTTTTTTAGATCTTCGGTAAAGTCAGCCATTGTTATCTTATATCCTGAACCAATAGCAGAACGAAACGCCGCATCTATTGAACTACGTGTAGCTAACTGGCGTACTAGTATTCCAATTATATCATCACCCTCTTTATGTTTCAGCCAGGTGTAAAAAGCCTGTCCTACATTATAACGAGCTATTCCACCCTCTTCTTCTAACAGCTTAGAATCATTCCCTAATAAATAACTTCTGGCGTACATATCAGAGGCACAATCCAAATCACCTTCACTAAGGTACGACGCCAATCCCTCATTCATCCACGAAGGCATGTATCTTCTACCCATTGGGAAACTTGCCATCTGTTCAAAATATTGATTAAGAAATGCATGGACAAGCTCGTGATGGATTGTAATTCTGAAATAATTATAGTCTCCCTCAAATGGTAGCAATACCCGGTTTAAGTATCCTTCTGTTAAACCCTTAATACTTTCACTGATATTTATACCAACAACATTGGTTTGTTGAAATGTATTATGCGAGCCATACACAAACAAATTTAGATGGGCTGTAAAGGGCAACGAGAGCTCTCGCCGGATGGATTTAATAAAATTCTCACCATTCTGTGCAGTAAACTCAGCAACATACTCTTGTCCATCAACATAATGAACCGTTAAATTTTGAGTCTGAAGAACTTTCCAATCAAAAACCTCATATTGTTTTTTATAATGTCCGTACTGTCCAAAAACAGAATATGTTGAAAGTAGCAAGAAAAGCAGTGTTATACGCATGGGAAAAAATAATTAGTCAAACATTACTACAAGAAATATACGGAATGTACTTCTGTGAGATACAAGAAATATTGCATCCCCACATCTGCCGAAGCTAACCTTCTGCGCCGTCACACAGGCGGAGCCAACCGTTACAGCATCGCAGGTAATAATGTGAATTACCTTATCTAAAACGCGACGCTGAAGGGTTGGAGCGGACAGGGTTGCCGCGCTGAAGAAATGCTTCGGCAGACGTGCGGTGCTCCTAAAGAAGAATTTCAAACTCAGCTCAAACCCTATTTTTTTGTGAAAACAGTTAATTTCTGCAAAACAAGTTCAGAAATTTTTGGGTATTACGTCGTACACTACAACTATTTTTGCGCTTTGTGTGTTATACACAACATTATTTACCACGACTGTACTGTAATGAATAACGATTTTCAATACAAACATCTGTTTGGAATTAACTCTCCTGCCGATTTACGTAAGTTACCGGAATCCGAGCTTAAGCAAGTCTCCGATGAAGTACGAGAATATATGGTTGATACAATCACCCAAATTGGCGGACACTTTGGTGCCGGCTTGGGAATGGTTGAACTAAGTGTTGCTTTACATTATGTGTTTAATACTCCCAAAGATAAAATTGTAATTGATACAGGACATCAGGGATACCCACACAAAATACTTACCGGTCGCAGAGATGAACTGCATACTATACGCCAGTACGGCGGGTTATCGGGGTTCTTGAAAAGAACAGAAAGCGAATACGATAACTTTGGCGCAGGTCATGCCACAACAAGCATCAGCGCCGCATTAGGTATTGCCACCGCCAGAGATTTAAATAACGATGATTACAAAGTTGTAGCAGTTATTGGCGATGGAGCCATGACCGGCGGACTTGCCTACGAAGCCATGAATAATTGTGGTGTTCAGAAACGTAATATGATTGTTATTCTCAACGATAACAATATGTCGATTGCTCCGAATGTTTGGGCATTATCTAATTACTTTACAGAAGTATTTACAAAACCAACTGCCATGAAACTGCGCCGTAACTTTAAAGAAGTTACTAACCACATGTCTGGGCTTGGCGACAGGATTCGCTTTGCAGTTGGAAAAATTGAAGACGGATTTAAGGCGGTTATTACACCCGGAATGTTGTTTGAATCGCTTGGGTTTAAGTACTTCGGTCCGATTAACGGACACAACGTAATGCAGTTGGTGCGGATTCTGAAGCAGATTAAAGATAGTAATGGTCCGGTATTACTCCATATCATGACCCAAAAAGGTAAGGGATACTTACCTGCCGAAAACGATAAGCAGTTTTTACATGCAATCGGTAAGATTGATAAAATCACCGGAAAGTCTTTATCTAAAAAACCGGAAGTTCCTCCGCCGCCAACATATCAAAAAGTGTTTGGTGATGCGTTAACGGAAATCATGAGCAAACACCCGAAAGTAGTTGGAATTACAGCCGCAATGCCCGATGGTACAGGCTTAGATATAGTACAGCGTACTTACCCGAAACGAGTATTCGATGTAGGTATTGCAGAAGGTCATGCTGTTACTTTTGCCGCCGGTTTGGCAACAGAAGGAATTGTACCAGTGTGCGCAATTTATTCATCGTTCTTACAACGCGCATTTGATATGGTTGTACACGATTGTGCATTACAACATCTGCACGTTGTTTTTGCTTTAGACCGTTCTGGCTTAGTTGGTGCCGATGGTCCTACGCATCATGGCGTTCTGGATATTGGGTATTTACGCATAATACAAGGCATGGTGGTAATGGCACCTAAAGATGAGCAAGAATTGCGGAACATGTTGTATTCCGCAGTGTATGACTTCAAATCCGGACCGGTTTCCATTCGTTACCCTCGTGGAAATGCTATTGGGATTCCTACAGGAGCTATGGAATCAATACCACTTGGTAAAATGGAGGTTGTACGCAAAGGAGAAGATATAGCAATTATTGGATTTGGCACTATTGTAAACCCGGCATTGCAAGCAGCGGAGTTACTGGATGAAGAAGGAATTAGCGTTGAAGTAATTAATGCGCGGTTTGCAAAACCACTTGATGAAGAGTTATTGGACTCCCTAACATCACGATTTAATAAAATCATTACTGTGGAAGATGGGCAAATACAAGGTGGTTTTGGAAGTGCAGTTGCTGAGTATCTTGCAACCAAACAACACAACACCACGTTATTGTTACACGGCATCCCGGATGTTTACGTAGATCACGGTACACAAGATGAATTATACCGCGATACTAAGCTCGATGCCAATGGCATTGCCTCTACTATTCGGGAATTTCTTACAGCCGACACTTTAACAGGAGTACTTCATGGATAATGAATACATTTGGATACTACGTATATTACCTGCATTACCCGGCGTAATATTTATTGTAACAGGATATATTACTCTCAAGTTCCCACCTAAATCGGTGAATTGGTGGTATGGTTACCGTACAACCAATTCAATGCGTTCGCAGGAAATCTGGGAATATGCTCAACATTTCTCATCTGTTGAATTTATGCGTTTAGGCGGCATACAGGCAGTACTTGGAATATTAGTTGGTTTTACCGTAGCTAACGAAATATTCCCTGTTGCATATCTGTTAGTTTCGTGTATTGCATGCGCAATCGCGGGGTTTATCAGAACAGAATCCGAGCTCCGCAACAAGTTCCCCGAGGCACACTAAGAATTTATTTTTATCAAAATGCTTGTGTATTCAAGTACAAGCCGTATTTTTGCGCTCTGTTTTTATAAAACAGTGCTCAAAAGGAGATCCCGTAGCTCAGTGGTAGAGCATCTGACTTTTAATCAGAGGGCCGTAGGTTCAAGTCCTACCGGGATCACTTTCATATCGAAGCAAGTCTCTGTAAATTCATTGACTTGCTTTATTTTTAAATACCCCTCTATCACACTTAGCTTCACACTTTTCATACTACTCTTAAATTAGTATTCAGTTTCGTTTACATTCTCAAAGTTATTCTTAATAAAAGTTTTGACATCTTAATTCTACATAGTAGGCATCTGTTTATCTATTTCATGAAACACCTCTGGATATAAATGTTGTATTCGATTAAGCTGTAACTCTAAATCGGCTTGTATAGCCTTTAACCTTTCAATTTCTTTTTTTAATGATAAGTAATCTTCATTAAAAGACTTCATCGAATTTTCATATCTTTTTCTTTCTTCCATTTTACCATCCGTAAATCCCTCTTTTTGATATTGCTTTATTTTGCTTTGAAGTTCAGATTTTGTTAAACAAACGATACCACAATCAGTTAACTTTTCTAATTGTTCTTTTTCGGGAAAAAAAAGATTCATTTTGAATTCTGATTTCTGATACTTTTGCCAACTTCCAAACTTAATCCAAAACTCTGCATTTTTCGCTTGTACTGCTGTAAAATTCTGAGCACGTAACTCGATATAAATTCTTTCTATTTTTTCAGATATATCGACATTAAGTGTTTCCATTAAATATATCGCAATGTCACTAATCCAAGTTTTTAGTTCCAAACTGCTCAAGGCGTTTTCTAAAGTCTTCATTAATTTCTCCTTTACTGTTTATAGTTTTATCTACAATGTTTATATCATCACTTAAAATTGGTTTCTTTCTTCTTACCCAATTATCCAATGAAAGTGTCCAGTTTTGGATTGGCTTGGAATCAGTCTTTGTCTTCCAATTTCGTTTACTATAGTAATTAAAAAACTCTACTCCTTTTAAAGGTGGGTACCTTTTTAACTCACAATAAGTTTGAACTTCTTCAATTGTAGGTATATGAAATATTGTTTTATCTTTTTCTTTAAAACTATTTTTATTAATATGTTGTTGAAATGGATTGTTAAGGGGCTGTTCGCAAGTTGTGCTATCTTCATTTTTGTTAGCAGAACGTGAGATTTCTGGTTGTTTGTTGGTTGAATTCACGTTGAAATTAGTTTTCGGTTTTCCCCATGATGGAGGTTTATCCTCGACTCCATATCTTATAAACAAACTACGTACTTTTCCGGGTGTCCATTTCCACCGCTTAACATAATATCCCTTAGAATATAGTTTGCATTGCCCTACCCAGTATAACATATCCATAACCGCCATTTCTTCACTAAATGGTTCTGTTTTTATGGCTTGGCATTGTAGAATATTATATAACAGGACATCAGGAACTTTACTCCATCTTTCATTACCTAACAAGTTCTGCTTTACAATATCATAATCAATTTGCTTCATATTACTCCATGATAATTTAAACACTTAATAATCGAGTCATTTTACTGTTAACAAAGCGGTTACATCACTCTCCTTATAATAAACTTTGCGCCCAATCTTTACTACCGGAAGTATTCCATCCTTACTCCAGCGTATCAAAGTTTGCTTGGTTACTTTTAAGAGCGCAGCAACTTCATCTTGCGATAACAACTTGCCAATGTGCTCTTCA
Source organism: Bacteroidota bacterium (assembly GCA_019695345.1). GTDB lineage: Bacteria > Bacteroidota > Ignavibacteria > Kapaibacteriales > NICIL-2 > JAIBAE01. Next base: position 11,378 of record JAIBAE010000039.1, read on the forward strand.
TGTAACTTGTTCTTCTGAGTTTGATGATTTTGCAATTCGGTCTGAATTGCCTCACCTATAACACCGCGCAACTCGTCCACGGTCATACTAAACAGGACGTGCTTGTCCATACGTTACCTCCTATAATTATTGATAATACCTCAATGGTTTTAATTTCTTTCCGCGCTTTAATCTTTAAACATTAGTATTAACTAAATGCTTTTTGCGAACCTAAAGTACAAAGCCAAAAAGTGGATTTTTATTGGCAACATTTTTTCACGCCGGAATCAAGAAAAGCACTGAAACAGAGGAGTATTTCAATCAAAAAAATTTTACATCATAACAACCAAGCTGATAATTAGTAAGTAGATTTCAACCCAAATAGAGATACGTTATATATACAACAGCTATGAAAGTTATTCATCAGAAAATTCACAACATACTCTAATAGCTACACTTACAGCATTACAAGTATTAAATTGTGTATTTCTCTTGTGTTTACAAAAAAATTTAAAATGTTGCCAATAACAGGTGGGTTTACTTTTCAACATACACGTAAAACTCTGGGGAAAAAAACTTATGTACAACAAAGGCTATTCTTCACATCTCGGTTGACTGGTATCATATCACAAAACTGTTGTTGTTCGATGTATGGTTACATGGTTATGGGTAATACAAAGCAAAACATGGGCTATTGTAGTAATCAATAACTCAAATCTTACTTCTTGTTATACCTGTTGTTGTTTAGTTATATAATCCGCACTTTACTTGTTCCTTTCCTACACGAAGAATCGTATTACGGGGAAGTTGTGACAAGGACGAGTATTTGCTAACGCAGGACGGCACCGAGCGGCGTGGTATGACAGAACAATGGTGTGCCGGAAAAATGGGCGTAAAATATTGGCAGGATGCCTTACATAGTATCAAGAAATCCTGCCATAACTAAAAAAATGGAAGTATGCCGGGAAGAAGGTATATTATTGACAAAGCACGTTTTACGGACGAAAGAAATCCTACTAAGAATTAATAAAACCTGCTTCTCAAAACACCGGAGCTTAACAACTACTCGCTTAAACAATGGGGTGAGTTATTAAAAGAGTTGGCAACTGTTGTATGTAGTAACGGTGATAACTTAACTCGCAGTTTGTTTGAAATGAATGCCGAAAAGAACACACAAATTGTATTGCGCTCAACGGCAAACTTGCTTACCCTTGCAGGCACTGCACAGTTTGCCGCACAACGCATTATCAACATGCTACACGCCGAAGGACACGAAGTTGTTATCACCTACGATGCCAATAACATGATGCAGATAACAACAAAACAAGTTGGAAAAGTAGTTGATGAATAACAACCTATACCTTTGGATTTAATGTTTGATAGGTGTTAATCCAAACATTTTCTGATAGCTTGATGGTCTTTACATCCTTTATAACTCTATGTGTGAGGACACTACCTGTTTGGTCACCTTCCACGAATATTAAACTATCAGACAAAGAATCCAATAGGGTTAAGTCATGAGTCAGATAAGTAAGATGCAAAGTTAGGTAGTCAATGTTATTCTCATCTCTATGCCAGTCAACAACATCTACACGTACTTCTTTTGCAACATAATTGAAATTTGTACTAATTGTATCGTCCAACAAAATACGAACAGGTGTGTTTGCAGTGAATATTTTAGGTCTATGGGCAACGGTATTGAAAATTTTATTCCGTGCATCAGATGGGATTTCACTTAGTTGAGTAATATGTGTTTTGAACATTTCCTCAACCATGTCGACTTCACTAAGCAAGTCGTTAAGGCAGTCGCTATGCAATCTTTTTAGTATTGCATCTTGTTCAGATTCATCAAGCGTACGCTTGATATTCAAGCTAATAATAGCAGGATTCATATAGATCCTTTAGTTAGTAAAACAAAAAAAATGTGTCATAAACTACACCCTGAATTTTCAATTGCAAAGGAAAACTTTGGTACGAAAAAAAATGCTTTTTTGCCAACGATTTGATTTTATTTTTCTGTTTTTGAACACCGTATCTCACAACAACTTACTACTATGGAAATCCAAATAGACCCCAACACCGAACAAACTATCCGCGAGGCATTGAACCAACGCATTGCGCGCACCATGCGAAACGTTATGCCCGATATTGGCGAGATAATCCTAACCAGTATAGAAGACCGCTTTGATGCCCAAAGTGCCGAAACACCGGTGTTCCCGCTAAACACACCTGCCGGAGCGTGGAAGGAGTTACAACCAAGCACCCTACACCGCAAGAAAGGTGGTAAGATATTAATGGGTGGGCAAAACGCCGAGCTTCGCAAACAATTTAGTTACAGGCAGGATGGCAACACCCTGCACATTACCAACAGCCGCACCGTTGGAGGGCACAGCTTGTTTTTAATTCACCAGTTTGGTGCCGAAGCAGGCAAAGACGGCAAAAGCATAATCCCTGCCCGCCCAATGCTTGCCCTGCAACAAGAGGAAATAGAAGAGATTATTGATGTGATTAGAGAGGGGTTGAGTGAACCATGAGCGTACTACAGCAATTAGATGCCATCTTATCAGAGCTACAAACGTTTGTACAGTCATGCAATACTATGACGGGAGTTCAATTCATACAATTTGTAATCTATGCCTCACAGAAATATGAATTGCAATCTCACCACATCACTTCCGAAATTATCTACCGGCAGATATTTACCGACCGCAGAACTATCCACGACATCCACCGTAAATTCAAAGAGTCAACACACGATGAGATATTAATGATGCTTCATGTGAATGATGAGGCAGTGATAGTACCAAAGATGAAACATCGTATTAAGTTGTTTTAAACTAAAACATTAACTTCTACTTCTTACAAGCAAACAATTTGTTTAACTGTACCCCATATTTTATGAGTAAAGTTAGTGTATATAGGTTACTCGACAGTAATCGGAAGATACTGTACTATGGCATGACAAACAATGTCAAGCGCCGCACAGGAGAGCACAAACGAGATGGCAAAAAGTTTTCTGCCATTGAAGTAGTATCAACACATGCCTCAAGGCAAGCCGCTAAAAAAGCAGAAGGTGCTCGGATGACAAAATTCAAGCAGCTTAAAGGCAGACGACCAAGATATAACAAAACTAATCTTGGAGATAAACTCGGTTAAAATAAAAGGCAGGTTTCTCCTGCCTTTTATTTACTTAGTTAGATTCACTGTGTTCGGGTTGAGGATTTTTGTTTTTAACATCTTCATAGCAATTGATTAATTCCTTTAAAAGTGTGTCACGAAATTTTGTTGAAAACAGCATGTTATGCGTAGTATAAATTTGCAATTTAGTACGTCTTAATTTTGATTTCTTGACAAACTCAGGGCATTTTAATTCATGTACTGTTACCGCTATCGGTCTTAGTATCAACTCTTTAAAATATTCAAGTGTACACCAATAACTAAAAAAGATTATCGTGGTTATTTACTTCATGGCTTAATATTAATGACGACTGGCTGAACCCAGGTGGGATATTACTATCTTGCATAAAATTAATCTGATTTAATCCTTTTTTTTGATTGCGATTCCACCAAAACTTATTACTTAAAAAAGGTACTTGTATATAAAAGTAGGAGATTGAAGTATTAACTGGATTCAACATCTGTACCCCAACATTAAACATATCAATTTGTCCAATAAAAACATTGGCTTCGATTCTTACAACATTTGTTGTTACGACAAGTTCAGGTTTACCTGCCTTGCGTGCTAACCACAAAGAAACAATTACTGCTGCCAATGTAAAAACAGCCGCAAAAGATTGGATAATCAAGTTCCAAAGGTTATAATCTTCAGTAGTCATAAAACATGCGTTAAGAGCTTACAGTTTGTTGTAAACTAATCAGTTGCTACAAATCTACTTAAGTAGATTTGTAAAAAAAGTCTGCACAAGATTAAGTATCTGATTCCCGGTATTTTTGTCTATTGAAAGTGCTTGTAATAGATTGAAGATTGTACCTATAAAAAAGCTCCGCCAATCAAACTTGTTCATTTGAGATAGTTGTTCTATGACAGTATCAAGTTTGTTATCAATGAGTTCAAATTTTTCTGTATCAGAGACTAATTCCCGACATTTACTTTTTAGCTCTAATACCTTTACTTGCAGTATTTCGATTTCTTTCTCTGTAAAATCACCATTGAAAAATTCTGTACCGTTGAAATTTGATGTAGAACCATCATACCATTCATTCCACAGCTGCATTGCGTTAACTTCCTCGGTCAGATAGTCAATCCATATTTCAAAATAAGTCAGTATCTCCTCAAAATCTATACAGTTATTTGTTTCAGAATATTTATCTTCCGCAGGTGTATAGCTTACGAAAAACACTTCCTGAAAATGACGAATTGTCTTTATTCTTTTAAGAGAAATATAAAACGTATACTCATGAATAGGCCTGTAGCGAATCTTAAAAAAATCCTGTTCGCTATTACTGGCTTCGCTTTCCTCAAATTCAAACATACTACCAGGCAAACCCTTACTTTCTACTACATCTTTAAAAGCAAGTTTTTGAGAATATTTCATTTTCATAAAAAAACACTTACATCAGTTAATTTAATGTTATAGCATGAGTTTATCATAGTGTCTTATACTGATTTGACAACATAATGTGATACGTACACTCCAGAAGTCCTATCAAAACTCAGTTAAAAAAACCAGTAATATCTGTGTCTGAATTTAGCGGAAAAAAGTCTTGTACACGTGCTCTTTGTGCAAAGTAATCAAGATGACTTCTTTTTGTTGATTCAAGTAAATCATCCCATGTGAAATTAGAATAATTATTCTCGTTATTTACCAAATCCAACCAATCTTTAACTTCATGGATGTTTAATTTAGTTTCAACTGATGCCATTGTTTTATTATCAGAATTTCGTATTGCCACCGACGAAATTAACAATTCATGCCAACTTACGTTCTTAACTACAAATCTAAAGGTATAGTCGTTTTTAAAAGTTGAGAATGTCATATATTCCTCCAAAAAATAAATAAAAAGAATTTTTAATATCAAAGCATGAGTTAAACGTAGTGCCTCTTGCCGATTGGTTAGCTGGACGCTTATTACAAACTCATGCATTTATTTCAAGACAAGGTTTTAGTGTTTCATTATATCAATTCCAATTGCTTTAATGCATCAATACCTTGTTGGGTAATAGTCCAACCATTACATGAGTAGTCCTCAAACACATTTACTCCTATCGGATTATGTGTTACAAGTCCCAATTTTATGAGTCCATCCCCAACATCTGGCATAATAGAGTTCTTGTTATTGCGATAAACACTTAATAGCGATTGTTTTTCTATTTCAGACAGCGATGTTTTATTCATGGTATTGTTAATTAATTCGAGAGTAAATTGTTAAAGAAATTTTATTGTCACGGCATGAGTTAAGCAAAGTGGCTTATGCCGATTGATTGGTATGATACCCCTCGCTTGCTCAAGAAGCCATGCCAAAACTTTGAACAGTTTATCATTTTGTATTCTTTCTATCTTTGTCATTCAATCGTTTTCTTAAATTTAGATTATTGTTAATCAATGTTGTAAGAAGTACAACAACAACTAATATTAAAATCCAAGTCCACCCTCCAAAAGCACTATCAATACTACGTATTAAATCTACAATATTTCCTGTAAATGATGGCTCTCCGGGTGGGGTGTTTTGTAACCCGCATCCCATTGTTGACATCAGCAAAACAATGCTAATATTTTTCATAATATCCTCAGTCACATTGGTAAAATTTTACTTTAAGTTCATGCAAGGATTTACTATTCACTTACCGTATTCGGTTCTGCAACAAACCTCTGTGCAGTTGCTTTGATTGCATCAGCATGTTTGTACAAGTCATTCAAACTCTCAATCTGAGTTTTCACTTCGTTCTTTTGCTCATCAAACATTGAGATAAACTTCTTCTTGTCAGAATTCAAATACAATCTGCAAATGGTTTTGCGAATTGTATCATCAAGCAGGATATTCAAGTAGCTCATTGTATCTCGCATATAGATTCTCTCCGGTGCAACCACTTCACGGAGTATTGATTTCACAATCATGTATCCTTCAATTTCCTCTTGCGTTGTTTCTGTGGTTGGCTTTGCATCAGCTTGAATAGGTTCCGGCTGTTGTTCTTGTACTGCAACTGGTGGCTCGGTAGCCATAGCCGATTTCAAACGCTCGTTAATCTTATCGTTAACAAACTGATTAAAAGCACGCTTGGTTATGTCCTTAAATCGGTCAATCATTTTTTGTGTGCGCGTTCCTGTATATGCAACACTCATAACATACTTCACAAAGTCATCAGATGGGTCATCCAAGTTTTGCTGAAGAACTCTGCGAATTTCCTTTGCGTACTTCAGCTCACTTGCGGCAGACATAATCTCCTCTAAGTTAAACGCTGACTTTGTTAGCTTCTTCAATTCGTTTACAAGGTTATCCTGAATATCCAACATGTTGAACTCAAGGAATGGCTTGGTGTCCATTACATTGCTGTTTTCCAAATCGCTGTAAAATTGGTATGTAACTCCATTAGTCAGGATGCCAATACGCAACGAAGTATGAGTGCCAAAATATCGGTACAACTGAGAGGTTTGTGCATTACCTAAGTCTGCTCCGGCTTTCTTACATTCAAAGAACATGATTGGTTGCCCGTCGCGCATAATAGCGTAGTCCACCTTTTCACCTTTCTTTGTTCCAAGGTCTGCAACATATTCAGGCACAACCTCAGTTGGGTCGAATACATCATAACCAAGTGATGCAATAAAAGGCATAATGAAAGCATTCTTTGTTGCTTCTTCTGTTTGAATTAGTTCTTTCTGGCGCGATATTTTTACAGCCAGATTTTTGAGTTGGTCAATAAAGTCCATGTTTCACCTCAAGGTTAGTTAAAAATTATCAGGTACTAATGTTCACGTTTAGATTTTTTTCAGGTAGCATTCTACGGTAGAATACTTGCACTATCACATATATTATTTTTTCGTTGTCACCAAGCGTACAACGGTGTCGTCGGGGTTTACATATAATACAAGCTGTGGGCGTTTATTTGTTCCTGCATAGGTAGCAGATAACAGGTATACTTCCTCTTGTATTTTATCAATTATATCATTTGCTGATTCACGCTCTAACACAAACTTTTTGGAGTAATCGGATTCGTTTTTTGGTTTCCCGATTATTGTACTTAATGCCGAACGTAGCTGAAGATACTTAGTTAGTCGGTTTAGTTTACTTTGGTTGGTTTCTGTTCCTACCCATTCCAGCAATATATTGGATAACAAAAACTCAGTTTTATTTTTTGCAAACAGCATGTGCGCAATACAACTCAGCGAATCACCAATAGCCGGATATACTCGTACATCTACTCTAACAATACTACCTTGCGAGTATGGTATATCTTCCAGAGAGAATACAAAATCGTGTGCTGTAAGTGTATCCTTCATCTCCGGCATTGAGTATGCACGCCAGTTAGTAAGTAACGAGATAAAGAATTCGGCTTTATCGGCTGCGTGAGTGGAAGTTGTTGTAGCAACAAAAGCTACACATAGCATTATAGGGAGCAAGGTTTTCATAGTTCAATCAATTCGTTTATTTATATAGTTAACATACGTATCAATTTCAATGTTTCTTTTTGTTCTAACGACATAACCGTTGAGTATAGGCACACCAGAGGTGCGGTATAGCGACACCCCAATACCAATTTCTAAGATTAATCCCAATGCAATAATCCGTAACTCAAGGTAATAAATTTTTTAAATGTAGGCGGTACTCATTTTCTACGGTGGTGGTACTCATTTTCTACGGTGGTGGTACTCTTTTTCTACGCTACGGTGTACACTGTGTTTTTTATTAACGCTCCGTAAGCACTTGTATTTTGGTTAGTTAGTGAGTACTCTAATGGCACTCTAATGGTACTCAATTGCCACCAAGTCAGCACACAGAAAATTCTTGATATATATCTCAAGAATGGAGCTACTCTATTCTTATTTAACTTCAGTTTTACACGCTTCAGGTACTTACCAAAGGTACCTTTTTCTCTCCCGCACGCTGTGGGTGTTTATTGTATACCATTCGGTGCGGTCACGCGATAGCATAACAACTATACACTACAACGAATTTACCGGAGCTAACGGTGGCATCACTTTAGAAATAAATGCTATGATTTGCATACCGGGAATTTCCAACGTGTTTTGATTGAGCGAGCCGTTACGAATATCAAACGGACCAAATGCTACACCGTTGTTGATATTAGCTTTATCTTCTGCCGACCAATTAGCTGTTATCCGAAGATTCTTAACTACTATAAACGAAGTTGGTAACAAGGGAAATGTTCCGGGATTATCGGTTGCGGAACCATTAGAAAACAGAAAGGCATTTGAGCCATAACAATACCAGTTGGGCATACTTAGTACAGCAAGGTTCATCCAAGGTCTATCAATGTTTACCCGGCAATAGTTAAACGATATACTAAATCCATTGGTAGCTTCGGAACTACCTGTAGTAGGTATAGAATTAATTGCAATGCCATCCAACAACATACGGTGCTTAAACGATAACGATGAATTTAAGAATAGACTTTTGCCTAAGGTTTTAGGTATTGCACTGCGTAACAATTCTTGATGTCTGTTAAGTGCATTTACCGGCAATGATGCTTGGATAGGTTCCTTGGCTAAATTATTTATAAGTTCTGTTTTGAAACTTGCAGCTAATAGGTCATCCTTCGAGAAATTTTTATTTACTTTTAATGTTAAAGCTGTGGTAGCAAGTTTAGCATTAAGCGGTGCGCTTGTTGTGGTTGCTGCTTTGCCCAGCATCGGAGCCGGACTTACTGCTGTTTTATTCGTTGCAAGTAGAGGTGATGTTTTCTTTACTACATATTTTGCTTGTAACGTAGATTGATTTGTGCTTTGCAATGCTAACCTGTTGTTAAGTGCATTTTGAAATTTCGTTGCATAGTTGGCAATGGTATTCACTTTCCATACACCTTTATCTACTACGCTTAAACCATTATTCTTTACAAATAGAGATGTACCGGTAGCGGGTTTAACATCGCCTGATTTAATATCAATTTTTGGCCAGAATTGCGCCGCTTGCTCATCGTACCAATTACCAGGAGTAGATTTACTTGGGTGGTAAAAAAAGTTAGGGTCGTTAAGCGTACCTTTTTCCATCCTCATGTATTCGTACAACGCATCGGCAAACATTTTAAACATAGGGTTGTTAGTTATGTCGGGGTCGGTAGTTCCTGCGGGTCGGGCACTTTGCAGAATTATCTGATACATATCATCTACATTAAATGCAGAGTCCTCGAACTTTGTTTTGTTGAACACAGGTACTATGTTAGATATATCGGAAAACACTTCTTCTGCCAATCCGGTATCATACATGCCCGATGCATTCTTAAAATCTGTACTACTAATAGGAATTCCTGGCCATGCCATCTGTAAGAATAAAGTTGGCGGTGCAGTTGAGAAGTTAAAAACTTCTGCAAGGGTATCATATACCGATGCAATAAAATCTGTAGTTGAATTCATATTCGTTCCATAGCAAAGTAAATAAATGAGAGTACTCTGTGCATTGAACGCCACACGCAGTACAACACAACTCAGAGCACTCTCTTAGGTTCATGTTAAGGCATATCTTCCGGTGCGCAATACGGTACTACGGCGTTCATCCAACCTATAATCTGAACTCCCGGTACGGTAATCTCACCGTTTGCAAAAGCAGACTTCCATGTTTCGCTGGAGTGGGATTGGCTATAACTACCACCAATGGAAAACGGACCAATACCAACTTGACCGCCTGCACTTAATGCCGACTGCATTTTATCCCAATCGGACTTTGCCCAAGTAGCTTTTATCTTTACACCTTTAACCACAACAAATCCTGTTGGCATAAGTGGCCACATGGTCTTCTGTTGTGTTTTAGTACCATTGGAGATACCACCTTTTTTAGGCGAGAAATTCCCAAGGTTCCATGTTTTAGTATCAAGCAAATGGAAGCTCATCCACGGGCGGCGGATGCCAACAAACTTGAAGCTGAACTCGATGCTGAGATTATTTGTTTCCGAGCTAAAATGTTGCGAGCTCCAACTGCCACCGGCTTTGGCACCAACACTCCATATACCCAAGCTGAATCCTGCCGATGCACCAAACGATTTGTAATCCGATGAAGCATTGGCAATACTGTTGCCTGCCGATACTTTAACGGTTGTCCAACCTGTGGTATCGCTACTGCTGTACCAGTTAGATGGTATTAAACTAACGCGTTCAATCTTGGGCGAGAGTCCGCCACCGGAATCATCCAACGTAACACCATACCCTTCAAAAATCTCTTTTGCTTTGTTGAACGCTTTCTGCAAAGAATTTTGCGAGCTGGTAGCAAGTATGGCTAAGTTCTGTTCTACTTTATCCGCAAAGTTTGCACGCCATTTATCCCACGCTTGTTTTACAGGAATCTGCATTGTAGGTGCAACAAGTGGCCAGGTGTTCTTTCCCTGTGGCGTTTCCTGTGCGGCTAAGTATGCTCCAACGTATGCTAACCGTGCGTTTTGGTACGCCGACTGGTTATCTAAGTAATCTCTGTACACAGCGGATTCAATTGTTTTAGGTGTAACCGCACCGGTATCGGGGTCGGTTTGGTTTACAATACGGAACAAGTAATTCCATGCTGCATCAATTTGTGCATCTAATGCCGCGTCTTTTTTCTGAACAGGAATCGAAACGCTGTTTAGTATATCACCATATACTTGTGTTACTGTTTTACCACTATCCTCGTACAGCGAGTTAGCGTTTGGTATTACATCAACTAAACGTGCAGTGTTTACTGCTGCGTCCTGGCTTCCGGAAGTGTTGCCCGGGGTCCACGGGTTGCGGTAATCGTTAGGGTTTATTGCCATGCCGGGTTTCATTAAGGTCAGCATGGTTTTGGCAGTATTTGCCAATGGTTTGCCACCGGGTTCTGCTTTTGTTGCAGAATCGAAAATACGGTCGTATATGCCTTGCACTAAGGCATTCATTTGTTCTGCTGTCATTGTATTATTCCTTTTGGTATAATGCTTACTCTATTCAGTTTTCAGCACACCTGTCCTACTCTGTTTAGGGTTTTCGGAAAACTCCCGTCAGGAATTCATCTTTGCAAAGAATTGAAAACGTGATGTTCTCAGTTGTATGTTTGGTTCCCCTGTACCGTATCGTAACACAACTGTGTGGAGCTTGATATACTACGTGCTGTCTAAACAATTTTCTTTATGCCGACCGAGTGTGTACACCATGCATATTGTGCGTTACAAAACACGGTAAATACTGGAACATAGGCGGTACTCATTTTCTACGGTGGTGGTACTCATTTTCTACACTGTACTATTACAGATATATCGAACGTATTATCCAACTCAACTATAACAATTACAGTGCTCAACAACACGGTTGGGTACCGTATAACAAAACAAAACGCCCCCGTACCATGATTAGGAGGCGTTTAAAGGAGAAATGGAGATACTATGAGTATCACTGCAAGTAACAACAAAACTTTTACATAGGTGGTACTCATTTTCTACGGTGGTGGTACTTTTTTTTCACTAAAAATATCTGTTGCTATCGCATGGCGGCACCGAACCACACAAAAAATAAATCGTTGTTTTGCCGGAGAGAAACTACATTTATTTATTGGTATAAGAAGTTATTACAATTTTTACAACCTATGTTAGAATTACTTAAAGATACTTTGACATTTGATTATTATCTACACATTTATTAAACAATTCAATGCTTAGTTGTTACATACGCAGCTACAACTATGCAATAATTGAAATCCTTAGTCGGATTTTAAATACTACTTACCTTTAATGGAAATTTTTTATTCTAATAAATCATGCATTCCAATTCTAATATTGTTTTCTGTAAAATATACGCTTTTGGTTGAAGAGTTATACAAGAAGTTCAATTTCATTTTGTATTCTTGCAATGAGTTGCTCCTTTTCTTCATCAGTCTTAATAAATGGAGCAACTTTATAGTTGTATATTGCATTTATTCTATACCCTTCAACCCTTGAAAACTTAACAGGAATATCTTTAGCAAGTAATAACGCATTGAGCTTCTCGGTCATTTGCTCTGTTATTTCCATCATCCATTTATTCATAGACTTTCTATTTTCTTTGTCAGGCATTTTTAATGTTTCTTTTAAAACTACTTCATAAATGGCTCTTGAAATCTGCAACTTTTGCTGGTCAGACACTTCGCCCTGTATTTCTTGAACATCCATCATGATATAAAGTTGATCGCAGAAAAAGTCAATAATCATTGCAAACTGTCTCTTGATCACACTTTCATATTCTTCGTTTTCATTGCCTAATATTTTTTTACCTACACTATTCAACATTTCATTCATACGTAATGAGACATTATTCAATTCTGTAACGGTATCTAATACCTTGTTAACTTCTTGTTGTTTTTGTAAGCTATCAAGATACAAATAGAATAGTCCTGCAAGCTGATTCTGAAGGTAATTTTCAATTTCTTCTACTCTGTCAAATGTTTTAATCGGCTTGGATTTTATTGCATCAACAAACCGAAATACATTAGAACTGTCAACATGTGCGAATTTAAACTTAACATTTTTGCTTGCTCCACTACTTTTATAAGTTTCATTGTTATCAAAGAAATCTTGGTTTTCTTTATAAGTTTGATACTCAGAATAAACATTTTTGTCAATGAATATGAATACAGGAATATTTCTTTTTACTGCTGTTTCAAATTCTTTTCGAGTTATTGAGACATATTCGCTTTCATATTTTTTCTGATCTTCTATAGGGCTAACACTGGTGGCTGTAGTCCCATACCTACCACCAACTATTAATACCATTAAGTGACAAAGTGTTACTTCGTTATATGCTGAATCGTCAATGGGTTTTCCATGTTCATAGGTTATTTTATCACTCTCAAACAAAACGGATTCAAATCCATAATTATCAATGAACTTCTCAATCCTTTCCCGAACATGTTTTAGATCGTAGTAAGTTGAGCTTACGAATACTCTTGGTTTCATTTTACATTCTATTTGTTTTGAATTTTTATTAAATATTACTCAGTTTAAAGTTATTTCAGTCCTGATATAGTAGCATCTTACTGAATGCGAATCGCAAAGAGGAAGTGTTTCTGTACATCAGTTGTATGAGGCCTTTTTTCAGTTAAACACAAAGAAGTCTCAAAGAGACATATAATCACCGCATTAATCATAGCCCAACAGACTGAAGAGGTTCCTGCAAATATTAACTGAGATTATGCTTTTGTGTTAAACACTATAATTCGAATCAAAAGTTTACAGCTTAATCCATTCCACTTTAACTGCAATGTTTTTAACTACATATTCTGCACCGCAGCACATAGCCCATAAAATGCAGGTAGTACGGCGCAGTATTTGCCCTAACACAATACATAAAAACTATATTACTACAGCGCACTATACAGCGTATACAAAAGCTTAAGTAGTTGTGTAATAGCTACCGATGTTGGCGGTAGTGCTATTTTTCATTAATTGATAGTTATTTCTTAATAGTCTCGTATTTTATTCCTTGGAAATTTTCAAATACAAACTTGTCCTCCTTACTCAGTAGATTTTCATCAAAGGCAACTATCTTTCCATCTTTAAGAACTTTGTAGTCAACAGATTTAATTTCAGCATTTTCAGGAATAAACGAACTCATATAGCGACTATGTGCTTTGGTGCGGAACTCTTGTCTATGTTGAAGAAAATATGCTAAGTCCAAATGACCTACCATAAACACTATGCTAAAATCTTTTCTGGCAGCAATATCCCACTTCCACATTGGATGAAATTTTTTTCTTATTGCTTGGTCAGATTCCCACAATGCTGTTTTTAAGTTCTCAAAATCTTGCTCAGTTCTTATGTCAAACTCACAGATTGTTAAATAATTAATGAACTTTTCACCGAATACTAGACTTGAACCAAGAGTGAAAATTTCATAGTCACGATATTTCTCTTTGAAAAAGTCAAGTTCATCTAAGAACCATGCCTCAAGTGGACGTCTAATACTCTTGCCATATACATATCGCATAGTGTCAGGTTTATAATCAAACCCTTCTGTTGTGCAGGTAAGTTTATGATAACTGTCTTCTGCAACTGTAATTACTTTTTTGTTGGAATTTTCCATTGTATATTAGTTTATGTGGTAAATAATTTATTGAGCTATTGTGTAACCAAAGCATTGCCTCTAACTTAGAGGTATAGGAAGTTTTTCTTTCAATAACTACCTACAATTTCCCGTATATGGGTAATAGGAGGAAGTTCCGTTAGCAATTCATTGTTCACTATATAGTGTTTATGTATTTGTAAATGCTACAACCACACTTCAGTTATTAGGCAATACCCTTAACTCTATTTACAATGGGCAATGTTTTGTTATAATTGTATGTTCTGTCCCGCAACGCATAGACCTAACAATGCAGGCGGTACGGTACGGTCTGCGGTAGCAAATACATTTACAAGTACTTGGTACAAATAAAATACATGTTGGTAAAAAAATCACTACTCATTTTCTACAGTGGTGGTACTCATTTAGTACACGGTTGGCAGTGTACCGGGTGTGGAAAACTTTGTTTAACGCAGGGGTAAGTTTCATTTAACTTTCTTTTGTAACCATTGAAATGCGTAGTATTCTGCATCACTTTTTGAGGTATTGAACAACAACGGGAGGGTTGCACCACAACCTGATACAAATCCTGAACTATGTTCATACCCAACCAATACCCGCCTCGGTTATATAAGGGGGAGCCATCTGCATAATAGAACAATTCGTTAGTAAGCGCATGATGGAAGTTATCTAAACAAAACCTACACATATCTTTCTTGGAAACATGGCACTGTTGTAGCCAGTTATTATACTGTGCATTGGTGTACACATCAGCCCAAAGGATTTGTTGTGTGGGTAGCGTTGTTATAATGCTACTACAAAAGGTAGCAACACCTTCGCAAAGGAGATTTCTGCTTAAAAGGGATTGCTCAGTTTGATTGTGGAAATAATATTCGGGTTGAATTGTGTAGTGGTAGGCATGTAGCAGTTCATGTAAAACAAACACATCTGCATACATTGTTGTTGCGTAATGTTCTACGCAATAAAATGGATAGGCACTGGAGTTATAAAAGAATGCGTGTCCGTTAGTACCAAAATCGCCAATAGTGGTAATACATTGATTAGAAGCAAGTGGAAGGTTAATCGCACTAAATACTGAGAGATACTTCTGAAACGTTTGTTGAACTATTGTAAAGTTTTTACTCCAGTCCTTTGTTTGATTATCTATAAGTACCTCTTTGTTGTTCAAGTAATACTCACGATAATGTTCTTTAAACGAAAGCAGTATATTTTCCCAGTTATCCATACAATTGAAAAATGTAGAAGAACATCACGTTGAATAATATACAAAAAAAATCATGGAGGTGCTCCAATGCGGCTCACCTCCACTACAGAATCGGGGAATTCAAAAGTAACAGTTATACTAACTGCTTGAACTTACTACTGCGAGTACATTAAGTGCCACTCTTTTCTATCATATAGGAACCGACTGAAAGTACAGTTGTACCATCGGATAATGTGATGTTAATTGTCTCGGCAACAACATCATCACCTGTATATGTAATAGTAAATTTAATACCCTCATCATTCCAGGTGCCTGGAGTTATAGTAACTCCATTTGTTGTTGGTGATACTGTTAAATTAGATTTACCGGCAACATTGGTTCCAAGAAATTCCCCAAAGATTACATAACTAGTACCGCTTTTCAAGTTTCCACCACCGGGTATCGGTATTGGATCTCCTTGTGTTGGAATTTCATACACTCCGTCAACAGTAGGTGTTCTTTCTACTAAACTTTCCAGTTCCATTATTAGCTTTAGATATGCGGGATCGTTCATGATTGAACTTAAATCACCAGCATACTGTTTAATAAATGCAGGTGTTACAAACATATAGGTGTCCTTATGAACCGTCATTGTTGTACTTGAAGACTGTTCTTTAAAACAAGGACCAAGAGTAACGGTTTGAGCTACTGTTTGGGCATCGGCTGTAACCACTATTGCGCTTACCACTGGCATTCCAAGCAAGTACTCGCATACAAATATGATATTGGCAACCTGACTTGTTAACGATGAAGATTGACCAGAGATATTTACGCCTTCCTTGCCCATTGTATTTATCATAGCAGATGCAAATCCTAACTCACCTGCACCGGTAGCCAACCCCAGAATTGCCTCAATCAACTCTTGGCTAAAGTTTGCTCCCCAACTGGAAGTTGTATACGATACGTCTTCTTCATTGATATGCACAAAATATCCTGAACCATCTATTACAGCTTCAAGTGCATCATAATTATAGAGACTGTAATTTGGTAACTGTCCTGTTGTTTTATCCGGGGTACCATTTGGATTGGTACTTTGAGAAATTGCTTTCGTCATTGCTGCAAAAAAAACAGATACTTCAGCAAAGACATCTCGTACTGATTGCTGTATGGTATCGCTCTTTTCATCTGTGGAAACTAACATAATGTTTCCCGTCTCGTTAAAGACATAACGCTTCACAGCCTGGATGTTAAATGGATCGGGCTGAGGTAGCGAGAGTTGGGTAATATTTGCCATGTAATAATTAAGTAAAATGTTTTAAAAATGATATTGATGGACTATACCATTCAACATCTGTGTTATTATCAAACTGACCGGAATTATAGATTGTAATTTTTTAATACAACACCTACCGGATTATAGCGCATTGACATATAGATGTTATCGTTGTTGTTGTGAGGCACACATATTGGGAATATATACACGGTGCTACCATTAGGCATATACTTGGCTGTAGTTCCCGGTATTACATGCCCGCCAACAAATGATGAACTACACGAGAACCCGGACTTACCATTTGCATAATTATACGATGAACATAATGTTGGATAGCCACCACTATTACATTTATCTGCCCATAGTTGAATCCACGAACTATATCCATATGGCTTGGGGTCGTTTGTTGAGCCAATCACGTTTGCAAACGAATAGTTTAACGACCATGTAATAGTACCACCGTAGGTAGAGAATACAATTGATTGAACTTCCGTGATGTCTGTTAACGAAGGTTGAAGCGTATCGGGCTTATCGGGAGCAAACATTGCTTTGTAATCCAGATAGTTTTCGGGCGTAACCACTGGTGCAGGTCCGGTTTGTATAACACCCTGAACACCGGCATCAAGAAGTTGTTGAACAAGTGCATCGATAGCATACCGAACAGACTTCTGAATTACAAGTTTTACTTCGGGCGTGGACTCGATAAATGATGTTAAAAGATTGGGAGTACCTTGCGTAGTAGCAAAAGTGTTTAGCACACGTGCATCGGTAATGTGTGGATGTTGCTCTAAGCTTGTTAGAATTGATACCTGCTTATCACTACCATCATCTTTCCCTGCAATTGTAACAAACTGAGTTTCGGGGTCGTAGCTATAGGGAATAGATAATTGCGCAAATACTTTATAGTGATAATATTCACCAACTTCTACAGGTTCGCTAATAAACGTGTGCTCACCTTCGGTAAGCTCTATATCAACCGTAACAAATTGTTCGTTGGTTGATAACAAACCTTTAGTAAGAGAATTGAAAATTGGTAGTTTGAATGTAATGTTTGCCATTGATTTCTTTCTTTGATAAGTAATACTCTATGTTATTCAAGTTGTTTGGGTGCAAACTCAATCTTTGACTTTTAGCAATAAGAACCTAATTGCAAAAAAGTGCTCTATCAGAATTTCAGATGCTCGGCATATACCATACTGCCGGTGTATTCTTCTTGGTTTGGAAACTTCTGATAGGTATAACAGCCATCGCCGGACTTTTTCCAATCATCATTAATTCCTTCAGAACCACCTGTTAATATCCCAACCACATTTCCTGTTTTACGACTAAGAACCGGACTACCCGAATTACCGGGAAAGAGTGTGATATACCCTTTGAATTCCGATAAGTCTGCTTCTGTATCTGCTACTATTCCTTCGCTGAATTTCATTGTTTGCCCCAATGGATACCCCGCCATCATAATTGCGTCGTTGGTTCTTAAGGAACGCTGTTCCGTAATGGGAGCAAGGTTATAAAGGAGCTTACCGTTTTTAACGGATTGTTTGGTTGTGATTTTACAAATGTCTTTATCGGGATGATAGGTAATAGCCGTAACATCATACATAACAAAAGTAAATGGAGAAGTAGGCGAGCTTTTTCTAAAAAATCCCGACATCAGTTTAAGCTTTGAAGCATCATTGGGCTTGGCATCTACTTCGGCTAATACATCCTGAACTACGTGTGCGGCAGTCATAAATGTTTTCGATTCAATCGCAAATGCTGTCCCGGTCATCCATACCGCTGTTTCGCCTGCAATTGCATCGCATAACTTACCATTACCGCCGTACGGATACATTGGTTGGTTATTATAATAATACCCACTTGTTTTGGTTTTAAGTGTTGCTTTAGGTACATCCAAAAATGGCTGACCTACAGCACACACAATACATGTTGATGTTGCTTTGTCTCTAATGTCAACAGGCGTTTGTTTTGAAAAATACTCTTGCGGATAAAAGTCATTAAAAATTGCCATAGTTGTTTTGTGGTTATGTTTTTAAAAAAATTCTGTACAGGTTTTGTTATGCGTTAATAAGGATTGTTATTTCCGAGCCGTAGCTAAACTTATCGGAATGTTTACTACTTGTACCATCCGGCTCCACGATTATCTCTATGGGTATATAACCCACAGCCATATACTTTGATAAATCACTCGTTCCAATTAATCTTTTTTCTTCTGAATAAAAGGAAACCAGTACATCGGTATCACTACCCGGTCTATCTTTTATACTATAATATTCACTTTGATTACGTAACCGGGCAAAGTAGTTTTCAAAATCTTTTGTTGTATAATAAATGTTGTATAGTGCGGTTGATTCTATTCCATCAGAATAAACATGATGAACGGAATCAGGGCTAACATCATAAAAGTCATTTGTTAGAGTATGAAACGAGCAGGGTATATTAGTTTGAAACATAGTAATAGTGTTTGGTTGTTTTTAATAAAAAGATTACATCACAGCTACAGAATTTCAATAATAGTATGCCCATGATGAAAACGGTCTCTCCCTTTTACTCCAATACCTTCCTCACTTAACAACATATCAATTGGATAGTGCCCTATTGTTACATATCGTTCAACTACGCATGTTCCAATCCGGACTCCGTCTTCATTAAAAAATGTGATGGATGCCTGAACTTCACTGATATGATCAACTCTATATGAAGTACATTCATGATGAAGCTGAACACAGGTATTTTTAGTCTCTAGATTGGCATAGTATATATTCTTGGGATTTTCATGATGAGTTCCATCGAATTTGTAACGAATAACCAATCTTTCTTGAATTACATATCTACTTCCATGTTCAGTTCTGAAGGAACAAGGGATATTTACATCATACATTTTGTTCTCCTGAATGTGTATTTGTAATGAGTACTGTTATTTCTTTTAATTAGGAATCTGGCTTCGCAATGCTCTTTCATATCCTTCAATCATTTTCTTTAATCCTTCTGAGCTTTCCTGAGGAGTTAATGTAATCTCGATAGATGCTGTATGTGCACTCGGTACCGTTGTTCCTGTTGATTCCGTATATGAAGGTGTTGATGCGGGTGTAGGAAATGCTACTTTCAAATCGTTACCATCAATTGAGAGTTCCAGATTGGTTTTGAATTTTACTTCGGCAACCTTTGTCATATTCACCGGTATAAGAGTTATTAAGGGTACCTCAACATTGCGCATGATAGTGCCGGAACTTGTTTGGTCGGGGTATTGTAGTGTTACCGTTTTTGCACGCAAGCTATCAAGTGACTTCGATGCACCTTCTTGCTTACCTTCATCTTGCAATGCACTCTTGGCATTAAGGAATGCTTCTCTGGTATGTTCAATTACCTCTTTGGTTGGTCTGGTATGGAACATAAAATTTTCTATGGATTCCAGTGCATCATCTAACGACTGACGAATTTCATCGGTGTTAGAAGAGGATTCAAAATATGTATCTAACAAGCGTAGATTTTCTTGCATGAGTGCATCATTAGCCGATAGAACCGCACCATGAATGACGTTGATAAGTTGTTCAAATGCTATCATAGTTATAATGTACTATTTGTGATTTGGTTTTGTTTATTACCTTTACGTTGCTTTTTGTTTTTTGAGCTAAACTTACTTTTGCTTAACTCTTTAAATTCTTCAAACACCGTAGTGGCTTGCTCTACACTCTCCTGGGCTATCCCTATAACTGCAAAACACGATGGACATGAAAACTTATGTCCGCGTATTAATGCTTGTGCATCAAACGGAATCTTTGTTTGGCAAATTGGGCATGGTATTTTTTGTTCGTTAATCATAATATGATACTTTCAATAGAATGTTAATCTTTTTTGGAGGATAAAGGTATTTCATCATCATTGGGAACAAGGTCAACAACATTGATAGCATTGGTGTATATATCAATTATCTCGAGTAGACCTTTTGTTAAAGGCAAAGTGCCTGCCTCAACACTAATTTGAAACGAGCTACTTATATCACGCTCGTACTTTTTACTTACAGAAACATCTTTAGGTGATGAAGTACCTTTACCAATACGACCTAACAATTCAACATTTTTGCTTTTAGTTGTACTTGATTTTTTGGATGTGACATCGTCGGTTTCCTCGGATATAGAATACTGCGATGTAAACTCAATATCAAAATTGATGTCGGCATTTTCTATTCCAAGACTATTTATGGGAATAATAGTAAGAATAGGAAGTGAGAAATATGCTGTTACTTGTTTCACCACCGGCTCATCATCCAGATTGCTACCGGGCTCTACAATGCTACGAGTAACAACCATCGTAATCATTATAGGTTCATAAACATTGTCTCTACGGTAAAAGCAATTGTTTAGCAGTGATTGCATTTGCTCTTTAGCCATTGCCGATTGTGCTTTTGCAATGGCAAGCAATGGTTTACCAATTATATCATAAATCGGTAATCCGGTAAAATGATAGTTACTACGTTGTGCTTTATCTTTTGCCATGGTAGTTTTTAATATTAATAGTTAACAAAGTAAATAACCGGAATAGTGTACGTAACAATAGTTGAGGGAACCTGATACCTCACTATCCCGATTATTACTACTACGTACGTTTAGGAATGCACTACTTTTCTATTGGTTTATTTTTTCTCAGCAGGCATTTCGTATGGTTGTATTGCCAATGTAAAGGCTGTTATGATTGTATCAACGCCCTTAGGTAAAGGTAACTGACCTGCATGAACATGTACGGTGTACTTGGCAGAATTACTTTTTTCGTAATGGCTGTTGAAACTTGATGAGTCTTTGCTATCGTAGCTTGCATTACCTTTTATGGAGGCACTTATCGGACCCCAACCGGCTTTTACTTCCCATTCGGTAGAAACGGCAACTTCAGTTTCTTGCTTTTTACTGGTTTCTTCTCCGTAGCTTGATTTTACTTCCATTTCAAAGTTGATATCAACTTCGTCTACCGCTAAAGAATTTAATGGTATGATAGTAAGTATTGGTAAATCAAACTTTGTTTCAAATGTGCTCATAGTTGGTGGGTCTTCCGGTTTTGCTCCGGGAACTAACACACCTCTTGTTAACGACATCTTAATCATTATTGGTGTGTAATTCTTATTGGTTGCATCGTACGAAAAACATGTATTCAACATGAATTGCGTTTGTGTGAGTGCCATTGCTGCGTTAGCTTTTGCCGCAGCATTTAATGGCGCTCCTATTAAATCATCCATTGGCAAACCTGTAAAGGCTTGCGCCATGGACACGAGTTCCGGGCTATCACTTGCCATAATTATTCTGTATTGATTAATGCCTACTCTATAAGGTTTTCGGCATCCCCTTCTATACCATCGGTTGGATATTGCCTGTTACCTATCATTACATTTTCTAATGAGGCGAAGCATTATGAATATGATTGATAGATGTACTACAGATATTACCGCATGAGTTTACGTTCCCTACTCTATTGTTGGCTTTTCGGTACCGCCATCGCCTATACTTTATCACAATACTTTCTGCAGAAAAGTACTCCGGTAACGTATTCGTTATTGATTCTTTAACTCTATACTTTTTAGTGATGGCATATATCCGTTGCAGACATTCAATCACTTTATTGATAATTCCCCTTAGTGCTGCTTAGGTAGGAATAGCGTTATTATTGATGCTAATTTCGTAGGCGAAACTACGCCATTCAAGAGGCGGCGTCAACCCATATAAAACACTCTATTTTCCGGTATGTAGTATATCATTGTTTAGGTAGGTACCCCATCAAAAACACTCTCATTGTAGCTAATTGGGGTGACTAAAAATCTATCTGTATGTGAATACCGTAATGCAACTCAATGACACAATCAAGTTGAGTATGACAGGATACACTACGATGCTATCGAATCAGTATGCAGCAACACATGTATTAAGTTGGCATCCCTCTCCAATCCTAATTTCTTCCGGAGTTTTACACGATGATTTTCTACGGCTTTTACACTGATATGTAACAGATTGGCAATTTCTTTAGAGCGTAGATTCATTCGTAACAACGAGCATACCTTTAGCTCACTTGCAGAAAGGGTGGGATATTTCCTACTCATTGTCTGTATAAAGTCATTATGCATTCTGTTAAACTGCATTTGGAATAATTGCCACTCTTCTTTCACTACTAACGATTCGGAGCGAACGTTACGCAATAACTCTAAAATGATTTTATGTTTGTGATCAGGTTCAGCCTGTATAGCTCTTTCCAAGCCATGCTCTATTGTATCAAGGTATTCTTGCTTTTCAACTAAATGTAAAGCAAAATTGTTTAGTTCTTGGGTCTTAGCTTTTAGCTCTTGGGTAGCAGATTCTAATCCTGACTTTGCCTCTTCTGCCAACCGCTTATGTTTTTCAACTTCGTAAAGCAGTATAAGATTTTTCTCATTTCTATCGGAGAACTCGTTATACAGTTCACGGTTTATCTTTTCATACTCTATAAAATGTAAGAGTGCTTGTTCAAACAAGTGTTGTTTTTGGTAACACTCACTTAACGACTTATGGATAGAAGCAGTTTCATTCCTGTATTGGTACTTTACCGCTAATGCTAATGCAATGGATAGTTGTTCAACACTTTTGCCATAACTTGTTTTCTCTAAATACAACAAACCAAGTTCGTAATAGACTTGTACTTCTTGCATCCTTGCTTGTAGTTTCTTTATAGTAGGAAGTATTGCTTTAAACAGAGTTGTAGCTTTACTATACTGTTGGCTTGTTCTATAAAGTACGGCAAGATTAAATTGTGCGGTTATCATGCCGTATATGTCGTTCACTCCGGAAAAAAAGGAAAGCGATGTTTGCATTAACTGGATTGCTTCGGTATGTAAACCCATTAGCGACTTTATATCTGCCACATTAATTACAATATATCCCAGTGTACTCGAACCTTTAGAACTTTGAAGTAATTGCATTCCTTTTTCAAAGTACTCAAGTGCTTTTGGTAAATTCTGTTTCTGTTTAAACAGCATCCCAAGTTCATTACAACAATAGGCAATCCCATGAGTTTCATTCAGTCTCTCTTTTATGTCCAAGGCATGAAGCAGATGTTCAATAGCCGAGTTAAAATCCGATAAGTTTCTATAAGCAACTCCAACATTATAGTACGCATCTGCAAGTACGGTTTCATCTTTTATACGTACTCTGTGATACCTGCCAAATGCATAGTTCATCCATCCACACTCCAAAGCATTCTCCATATCAAGTTCTTTGTGATACTGAACCTTTGTTTTTATGGCATCGCTACCAAATATTACTGCATCAGCCCATTTGCCTTCGTGCATGTAACAACTACAAATGTTCAGTAGTATATCACCACGCTCTTTATCATCTTTATACAGGGAAATATGCGATAATGCTCTGTAAAAATGTTCACGGGCTGTATCAAACTCTCCTTTAAGTATGTTTATCCTACCAAATTGGAATTCAATTTTAACACAAGCAGGAGTATCATCACTATCTAATGCTATACGTAATGCATCGGTTGCATACTTCATTGCAATTTCAAGTTCACCAATGTGCACCTGTAGTATACAGTTAGACAACAACATATAACAGATGTGTTGCACATTGCCAAAGGTCTGTGCATTGCGCAAAGATTTCTCTGCCACCTCTAGTGCATCTTTATATAATCCTTGCCGGGTTAGTAATCGTACTTGTAAATATTCTTTATCAAGTTGAATCTCGGGGTCGGTTGTTATACCAATTCCGGCGGAAAGTTCAATAGCTTTTGAAACATCAAAAAACGACAATGTATAGGTTTCTTGTAGTGTAGAATACTCCTGCGTAGAAATCATAAGGTCAAGAGATAGGTGGATAAATCGTTACAATCAAGATTCCAATATTTCATTATGTATTATCACATTAATGGTCTCATTGTCCTGTGTAAACGTGTGGCTAAAACACCCTCCGGCTTTTTCTGTTGGGGCTGTAGCAAAGGCATACAGCAAATAGGGTTTTCCTTGGTCTAACGTAAATGTTGCATTATAGGTTGGCGCACCCGTTGGGTTACTGTTTAGTACATTGCAGTTTTGCGTGTTTACGGTACTGGTATTTACAACCGAAAGTGTTGCTAATTCCATAGCCCCTATTGTTACCGGACCGGTATATCCTGTACTATCAACCGTAACAATAATAGATGCACAGGTTGTAGTAGCAAACGGATTATCAGACGTCACATCACTCTCGGAATTATAAACATCAGGAAGCCTTAGCAGGTCGTCGTTGTTTATCATTATCATAAAGTACTCCTATATAGTATAAAATGAGACATAAATTCTACAACAATTTATACTTATCTTAAAGTAAAATCACTACTCATTTTCTACAGTGGTCGGTACACAGGTAACCGTGTACTGCATGTGGAAAACTCTACAAATCACAAACACACACCATCAATACAGGTATATTGAATTGGGATGGATTAAGTTATATTTTGCTACCGCATGACGGCACCGTACCGCTCACATCTAACACCCCCACTTTGCCGGAGAGAAACTGCAATTTTCCAGAGTAGAGTACAGGAAACACTCATCAACTTTAGTGAAATGCGAAGAATATTGACACGATGTAAAGAATAGGCAAACAAAATAGTGCTTGCAGTATCAACAGCATACAACCTAAAAAGTGGTTAAGATTCTCACGAAAAAAGCAGAGGCAGTGGTGAAGTGTGCCGTGAGCAACACCACGCAACATAAAAACTATATTACTACAGCGTACAATACTGACAACGTAAACCTTATGTAGTTGTGCATCAGCTACAGCTGTTACCTGCCTCTCTTCTCTGTCAATGGTAACCACTTTATTTTTAATGCAAATTGTTCATCTGGTAAAATGTTTTTCCATGTCGCTGATACAGAATTATTCTTGCTTACTGAATTTTCATCTAAATTATAAAAAGCGTCTTTATCGTCATTAACGTTTGTTTTTCCAGTTGTCAATGTATGAAATGCTGCACCTGAAATTTGTTGAAGTTTGATGTCATGTGAGGACCATATCATTGTGAGCTTCCCAATAACATCTTCCTCATTTGGATAAATCCAAAGGTCTTCGTTTGATGCCAACATGTAATCTCTAAATGGGCTAAAACGATTGTCTTTTAGAGGAAACGTATAATAAAAGTCAGCCCCAGTCATCATTGTAATACTTTCCCCTTTTTTACACTCAAAGTGAACATAAAAAGTTGATTCATTTCCCATGTGTAATAACTTTTCTCTTTCATTTCCAAACCACCTTTCAACTTTGAATGCAACGTTAGATGAATAACCTTCCTTAAAAATATTTTCGGCCTTCGCTATGTCTTGTAAGGCTAGAATGTCATAGATAATTCTTTCTTTAATCACCAAAGTATCTTTGGCTTTACCGATTAACTCAGCATCATAAGTCTGAACAATAGATTTTAGAACATATTTCTTTTTCAACTCAGTTCCTTTTGCAAGACAAAAACTTACAAGTTGGTCAGAAGAATTTTCACTTGTCTGTGAAATTATATTTTGTCCAGTAGGATTAAAAGCCATAGAAACTTTACCATCAATAATATCAAATTTTAATAACCCTGTAAAAATTAAAATTAATAATATTATAGCCACTCCAACAAGGGTTGATACAACAATTGTTGGCTTTTTAGTAAACAGATTACCAAGCAAATCCCAAATCGTTTTGCCAACTGTTTCAATCTCTTTTGTTTTTGGTAATTCTGCATTCGTCAATGAAGCTTTATTGTCACCATTTTTATCTAAGTGGTTAAGACTTTTTTTTGCGTTATAGTCCTCAACCTTTTTTTTCCAACTTGATAAAACTCCATTAAATTCATTGGTTGTTAATACACTTACTTCAGGCTTTACGCTCATTACATACCAATCATACCCTTTTTCTAAAAGGCCTTCGCTTTTAAGTCCCTCTTCAATTATTACTAAAATAGGTTGCTCTTTGGAGTAGGCCAATGCGGCTTCAATTTGATTCCATGATGTTGCATACTTAATATCATTTAATGTTTTTTCCTTAACACCCCCTCTTCTCTCTACTCCATGCGGAAAATAGGTCCTTTCTAAAGCAACGATGATTGTTCCAGAACATTCATTCATTAATTCAATAACAGTTTTTAGAGGGGAATCAGCACTAAACTTATTTCTTCCAACTGTATTCGGAACTAAATTCTCACTTTTAAGTCTATTTTCAATAGCCGTAATAAAGGTCTCTTGGCTTTCAGTAGAAGTCGTTCCTGCACTTATAAAAACATTGATATTGCTCATTGATATTGGTTTTATATTGTCCTGTTAAAGTTATAATTTATTTAATTTTTGATGTTGTCTTTCCATTAGTCTAAATTGCTTATTACAGAAATTCAATGTCAATACAGTCGCCCAGAGTTGCAGGTAACGGTTTGGCGCTTGGCGCAGTGGCGGATTTCGAAGCACAAAGCTGTTAATACACCACAAAAGTTGATGCGAAGTAGAATGCTCAATTAACCACTTCACCCGCCATTGAGCCAAACGCCTGTGCATGTTGCACAACTACAATTTAAAGACTAACTATGATATAACAACGTCAACCAATCAAAGAAGTACAATGCAGGCACAATACAATGCAAGGTCGTCATCCCCCACAACACAAA
>JAIBAE010000040.1 GCA_019695345.1 Bacteroidota bacterium
GTCAACTTTTGTTTGAACACTTACTAACACAGCATTAGATGATGTACCTGAGCAACCAGCAGCACCATTAACTATACAACGATACAATCCTGATGAACCTGATGTAACATAGGTTAATACTAAGTTTGGTGTGTTTGTACCCAATAATGGATTTCCATCTTTTTCCCACTGAAAGGTTAAGTTCGAGCCGCTTGCAGTTAAAGCGATGGTTGCTGTTGACCCCATACAAGGAGAGATACTACTTGGCTGACGAGTAATAACTGCTGGAGAGTTAACATTGAATGGTCCGGATATGCTGTATACATTGCCGCGAGCCGCATCAATTACACGAATAGTCAATCCATTACCACCTGCAAGTGAATCGGCAAATGAAAGCTTATACACACCTAAGTTAGCTGCAACATTGGTTACTAATGATGTAAAGTTGATTCCATTTCGAGAAATTTGAATATGAACTAAACCAACACCACGAGCATTCCATTTAATATCGGTTGGTGTGTTTGTGCAAAAATTTGAACCACTAATTTCAGTGGAAATTGCAATTGAAGGAGTGGTAAAACCAACTGCTGTAAATCCACCATTAGGATTTACTGTATTTACAGGATCCCAAACTCCATCGTTGTCTGTCCAAAAGTCAATAATCTGTCCTGTAATTAATGAACGTTGTTCAACTCTGCGTACACCTGTTGGTAAACCGTTTGGTATTACTGTGGCCCAAGCACCGCGAGTGTTATCTAATGCTGCGTAGTAGGGAACAGCAGCAACCATAGATGTTCCATCATCCTGTACCATTGCAGTTGAAAGCGGATTACCTGTTCCTGCTGTGTTATCATATAAACAAATAACTGTTTTGAGTGCTAAGCGGCTGTTTGAGTCAACTATACCGGTAAGTTTATTTGTTGTAGTTCCATAATACAATGCTTTCGTAAAGCCAATACTGGAAACACGAGTATCAATCTGACGTGATGAGTCACGAATTGAAACAACCCAATACATGTTTTTGCCTTCGGTAAAGCGCACGTTGCTTGTTGCAACTAAATTTAACCAAAGTACTTTACTTGTCTCGCCAGCACCGGTAACAAACTCTGAATAATTACCCGGAGCCATTAAATCACGTGATGCGGCGTTATATGATAATGTGTTTTGATTTGCGTTGTAATGTATATTATTTCCGGCACCAATACCAGTTATTCCCGGAACGGAATCTGCACCAACTGCATAGCGGTATGCGGTGTTAGGTTGAAGATTATCAAAACGAACTAACGCATATGTGGGTATGCGAGTAGTAGCATTTGCTGATACCATGTACTGTGGAAATAATGTTTCCACTAATGTAGGTTGTGCTACAACAGATATTATCGAAGAAGTATAGGTAGTTACATTAGAACCATTAACTGCAATGACATAATTGCCCGGTGTATCAAATGCTATTGTGTTAAATAGTGCCACACCATTTGTTGGAACAACAGATGTAGTTCCTGTAATAGTACCTGGACCGCTTACTTTGGTAATGGTGATTGGCCCCGGATAGTTTGCATCCACTGATAAATCAGAGCGTAGTGCTGAGACAGTGATAACTGGTGAAGTAGTATTTACAAACAAATTAGTTGGTATACCTTGAACAGAAAACGCACTTGCACGAGGTAAAACCGTGAAGAAACTTGATTGGGCAGGTGTAAGTCCGTCGCCCGATGTTGCAGTTGCCTGAATACGAACATTTTGTTCGGCAACGCTATACATAATGTTGTTAAATGTAATAGAGTTTTGTCCAGCCGGAATTGTTCCTGATAATGTACCACTTAATGCGCCAGTTCCATTGACCAACGTTAATTGAATTGAGGTTGCCGTTTGAACATTTTTGGGTAAACCTGCACCATTTTGTGCCTGTACAGTTAACGAAAATGGTGTTAACACCGATGGAGTTGCAGGAATTAACGATGCAATACCAAGTTGAACAGGAATACCTGTTGAAATATCACTTGCAATAGTAATATCATCTACACCTAATTCAGGACGGTTACCGGTTGTTGCGGCAGACCATTGATAATATCTCCAACGTAATTGTACTTCAGCTTGATTTTCGCACGCAGCAGGTAAAGTAAATGTTGGCATGGTTTGGGTGTGTCCGGTATTTGGATTTGTTGATTTATACTGAATTGTGTCAGTAACACCTCCGCTACCTGTTGCAATACTCCATGCACCCGTATTACCAACCCGATATTGTAAAATAATGGCATAATTCCTAAAACCGGTAAGAGTAGAAGCTATGGTCATCCCTGTCCAATCAACTTTAATATTTACACGGTTTGTGGTGTTAATAGAAACCACAGCGCCACCTAAGTACCGTGGTGGTGCATAAGGAGACGATGAAGTATTAATAAACGAAAAACCTAATGTTCCTCTTCCGTTTACGCGTGCACCGGATGTTCTGTTATAGACTGTATCCCAATCACTGTTAGGTTCAAATGACAAACCAAGATTTGCATCCACCAACGACGTCATGGAAAGTGTATGAAACCTCATGCTGGTAGGATATGTACGTGCAGCATTGGTATTATCCCATTGTGTAAATGTATAATTGCCTGATGTTAATGGAAATGGTGATGGATAGGTCTGTGCATTACTACTGATGGTCACAAGACTCATTGCAAGTAGTGCCAGCACATAAAATCGTAACGACTTCATAAAAATTCCAAATAGTTAAAAAAATAACTTGTCAAACTCATTTTTGTAAAAAAGTACGCAAAATTACGGAACGACTAAAAGGTAACAATACACATTTACTTATGTTACGTAAAATTCAAATTTCATGGCGGAATTTATGGTAATTGTCTTCCGGCATGTGCCGAAGCTACCGTTCTGCGCCGTCACTCGGGCGGGAAATAGCGGTGCTGCGTCGCATTTTTACTTTTATCATTGAAGAATCTCTTGTAATGCGATAATACAACGGTTGGGGCGGACTGGGTTGCCGCGCAGTACATTTGCTTCGGCAATAGTGGGAACACCATTATATTCTGTAAACCTATGAAACAAGAAGCGGTCTTAATCGTTGTTAAAGTGGTGTTAATCAGCTTTTTTAGTGTTTTTCAAATCCTATTTTTGGGTAGTTCAAACTGAAGGATGTAAAAATGAGTAACCGATTTACCAAGTATAATACCCGTTTTATTGTAGCTACAATGGTAATTGCACTATTAGGTTTAGTAGGAGTGCAGATTCATTGGATATCAAATGCTATGAATTTAAGCGACGAGTTGTTTCGACAACAAGTTAATGAAGCGTTAACAAACGTTGCAAGAAACTTAGAGCGCAGAGAAGCAGTTAATGATGCAGTTATGGTGGTTGAAAAAAGTAATAGAGATGAACAGGAATCAAATTATACTTCCCCAAAGGCTCATCCTAAGCAACATTACACCCATAAAAAGTCTGAAATGGCACATGATGCTGATACACCCGTAAACCCTTCTGAAGCAATTTCATATAATTCTAATGCACAAGAAAGGTCAAATTCACCTGCACCGACTACAACTTTACAGAGTGGGAATACGCAACCGTATTACAATTCAAATAATACAAGACAATCAACGGTAGAATTAGTACAATTGAATGTTTCGAGAAATGGGATTGGTGTTACCACTACACAGTCGGCAGTAAATATTAATCCAAGCATGGGACTTTTGTATGTACAGTCAAAACCAACTACAAAAAATTCTGGAAGGGTGTGGGACTCGGTTGTTCCCAGACTTCGTGGTAAAATTGATGTAAATTTTAATCAGGTATCGCAGCACTTTAATGAAGCAGTTCGATTATGCGATGATGGAAGAAATATACAAACAACTTCAATTGCTCAAACCCAACAATCTGTAGATGAACAAATTGCATTAGTTGCCGGAATGCCAATCTCTATGGAACAACAATATTCCTCAAATGGTATTGGATATACCCAAAGCGCAGGTTCATATCCTGCATCTCGAAACAGAGGATACAAAACCATTAGAACAACACCAAGCGTTGGATATGGTAGAACTATAAACAAAATCGATGAATATGGGAATAGATACTTTACTGTGTATGTTGACCCTGATACCTATGATAATTTATTACAATCAGACCAAGAAGTACAACCGCAAGATGATGTACAGGCAGATGAGACAAATGTTGCTAAGGCACATAAGAAAGCTCCAATTGCAAAAATGTTAAATGCTGACCGTGTTAAAAATAAAGTTGAGATGCTACAGAAAACAGTAAGTGAATTAGGTGAGTTTACAAAAAGTCTGAACCAAAGGGTAAATGAAGTGTTAGTTGATTCCATGATTGCCAATGAGTTTAGCGCAAAAGGATTACCATTGGATTATACCTTTAGCGTTAAGAACGGTGAAACCAATAAGTTTATTTATGCATCGGATAAGGTTGAAGACCCGGCAGGAAGTTATCCATATCAGGCAACATTATTCCCCAGTGATATTCTCCAGAAAAACCACAAGTTGATAGTTAACTTTCCTAACAAAACATCATATATCATTTCTAATAATCTTGGTGTTTTGTTTTCTTCATTTATGTTTATTATGATGATTGGCGGTGGATTTGGATGGACTATGAGGAACTTAGTTCGTCACAAAAAAGTGAGTGAAATGAAGAGTGATTTTATTAATAATATGACTCATGAATTTAAAACTCCTATAGCAACAATAGCGCTTGCTGCCGATGCATTACGCGACCCCGATGTATCAAGAAATTCCGATAGAGTGGGAAGGTTTATTGGCGTAATTAAGGAAGAAAACCAACGCTTAGGTTCCCAAGTTGAACGAGTATTACAGGCAGCCCGTTTAGAGCGCGGCGAGTTAGCACTCTCTAAATCCGAAATCAACATCAATGATATTATTCAGAACGCAAAAGATTCCATTGCTTTACAGGTAGATGCAAAGGGTGGCATTGTACATTGTAATATGGAAGCTGAGTATCCATTTGTATTTGCCGATGAAATGCATATCCGAAATGTTATGCTCAACTTGTTAGATAATGCAATAAAATATACAACTAACGAACCAGTTCTTACAATTACCTCCAGAAATGTAGAAGGCGGTGTTAATGTTACAGTAAGAGATAACGGCATAGGAATTACTAAAGAAAATCAAAAGAGAGTGTTTGAAAAGTTATACAGAGTTCCAACAGGGAACGTACATAATGTAAAAGGGTTTGGCTTAGGGTTATCGTACGCAAAAGCAATTGTAGACGCTCATGGCGGCGACATTTCAGTATCAAGTGAATTTGGTGAAGGTAGTGAGTTTACCATTTTCATTCCTTATGGTAATATGGTTTAATAATTATTTTTAAAGGATACCATATGTATGCAACTACATTAACAACCAATCCACAGGTTGATTATTTTAGAAACAACGATTTGGGAGAACGTATGGCACCACGAATTCTATTAGTGGAAGATGATTCTAATTTGGGCTCTGTGCTTACAGAATATCTGGAACTGAAAGGGTACGATGTTACACACTGCGTAGATGGTGAAGCAGGCGAGAGCGCATTTGGAACAAAAAAATACGACCTGTGTATTTTGGATGTGATGTTGCCAAAGCAAGATGGTTTTACCTTAGCCAAACAAATCCGTAAGGTAGATGTTGATGTCCCAATTATTTTCCTTACAGCAAAATCTATGAAGGAAGATAGATTAGAAGGATTTGCCATTGGTGCTGATGATTATGTTACTAAACCATTCAGCATCGAAGAACTGATGATGCGGGTGAAAGCGATACTGAAACGTACACAAAATCCGGTTCACCAACCAAAAGAAGTTGCTCATTTTCATATTGGCGAGTACGCTTTCGATTCTGAGCAGCGGTTACTTACATACGAAAATGATAGTAGACAACTTACCCACAAAGAAAGCGAACTTCTCAAACTCTTGTGTAATAATACCGGACTTATAGTTAAACGCGGTGATGCCTTAAAGAAAATTTGGGGCGATGATAATTATTTTAATGGCAGAAGTATGGACGTGTTTGTAACACGCTTGCGTAAGTACCTTAAAAACGATGGCAATGTACAAATTATAAATGTGCATGGCATGGGTTTTAAACTTACCGTTTTAGGTCAGTCTATTAATTAAACAATCAATATCGATATAGAAAAACCCCGAGAGATAGTTTATTTTTTGGGGTTATTTTTAGTTATTGTTACCCACATTCTAAAATCAAATCCTTCAGCGCGCCAACCCTGTGCGATCCGACCCGTATATTTGCAATGAATTAATAAATTTCATCCACGAATACGATTATTCGAAGATATACGTTACTCTCCCGCAAAAGCATGGGCAGTTTTTTTTGAATGCCATACAATTGCGGTCATGCGATAGCAGAATATCTATTACTTAACTCAATCTATTACATGAAAGTACCTTTATTAGACCTCAAATTACAATATGCTCCACTGCATAATGATGTATCGGAAGCAATGTTACGTGTTGCACAGAGTCAGGTATTAGTGTTAGGCCCCGAAACCGCCAAACTTGAGCAAACATTAGCTGCATACACTGACTGTGCGTATGCCGTTGGGTGTTCCAGCGGAACCGATGCGTTGCTTATGGCATTAATGGCATTAGATATCCAACCCGGCGATGAAGTTATTATGCCAACGTTTTCATTTTTTGCAACTGCCGGTGTTGTTGCCAGACTTCATGCTAAACCTGTATTTGTTGATAGCGACCCTGTATCGTTTAATGTTGACCCGGAGAAAATCCGACAGGCAATTACAAGCAAAACTAAAGCAATAATTCCTGTGCATTTATTTGGTCAGAGCTCTGATATGGATGCTATTATGGCGATTGCTAACGAGCACAACATTCCGGTAATTGAAGATGGCGCACAAGCACTTGGAACTCAATATAAAGATGGAAGAAAATCGGGTAGTATTGGATTAATGGGATGTTTCTCGTTTTATCCAACCAAAAACCTTGGCGCTTTTGGCGATGCAGGATTAGTAACAACCAACGATGAGCAGTTGTATATCAAGTTAAAACAAATGAGAAATCATGGTATGGAGCCGCGATACTATCATAAGTTTGTTGGTGGTAACTTTAGAATAGATGAAATACAATCGGCTGTGCTTAATGCCAAGTACCCACACTTGGAAAACTGGCATAGTGGTAGGCAAGCAAATGCAGCGTATTACACTGAGTTGTTGTTACAACATGGTTTGGCAACAACTACCGGATGCACCGAATTTACCAGTACTGAAAAAGTTCTTTTACCTGCCGAAGTACATAAAACCGGTGGAGCAAAGAATCATCACATATTTAATCAGTATTGCATAAGAGTTCAGAAGCGCGATGAATTACGTCAGTTTTTAGCTTCAAAAGAAATTGGCTCTGAAATTTATTATCCTGTACCGTTCCACCGTCAGGAGTGCTTTGCCTACTTAGGTTGCAACGATGCTGATTTCCCGGTTGCAAATGCACTTGCAGATACAGTTATGGCATTGCCGATATTCCCGGAGTTACAAAGAGAACAGATTGAGTTTGTTGTCCAGACTATTAAAGAATTTATCAGTTTGTAAAGTAAAAAAGGCACATGTAAATGTGCCTTTTTTTATGAGCCCTAAGAATTTGTATTAATGAGAAATAACAAGTTTTTGATGAAGCGTTATAGAGTTATTGTTCATACGTAAAATGTATGTGCCATTAGGTATTTGATTTGGCAAAGAAAGTATAGCACTATTACCAACGTAAGAAATAATCTCAACTGTAGATATCGTGTTTCCTTGAACATCAACGATTGAAAAAAGAGGAATGTTTACAGAGTTAAGCACAGGTATTGTTACATTGATAATATTACTTGCGGGATTAGGAAATACGTGTAAACTACCTTCAACATTTGTTGTGTTGTCATCAACATTGTTTGTATTCAGTTTATTAGGGACATTCAACACAGATTTATATAATTTATCGCCAGTATTCTTTGCGTCACCATTACAGGCATTTGTTATGTAATAAAAGTGTACTGCGCTTTGATTATCGTGTGGAGCTTGCCAACCAAATGTCCATTCATTCTCGCCAGTAGTAGTAGGAGATATGCCTGCACTTGTATGTGTTACATAACTTCTGCCAGCATTAGAAATTATCTGTGTCCGCTTGTTATTAATTACGGGTGGTAAAAACTTACCTATATTCAAGTTTTTATCATCTAAAGCTACTATCTCGAAACCAAATCGTTTTCCGGTTGATTCTTGAATTCTTAGGTTGATTGTATAAACAGAATCATTTTGATAATATTCAGGTTGTAGGTTATCATTTATTGATATTGAGTTTACGTTTGTACCGTTTGAAATTGTAGCGTCTTCGTGGCATCCTGTAATAGCATCGGCACACGTTTTTTCGCCGGGTGCACCTGTACTCCCTGGGTGGGCACCTGAACTTTTAGCACCTAAGTAGGCAACAGTTACAGCTACAAAGAATAGGGAACTCAAAAAAACTATCTTCTTCATATATGTTGCACCTTAGTATTTAATGAAATGAATGGATTGAGTATGTGTTGAGCCAGAAACGGTAAATGAATATTTACCTTTTGGCAACTGCTTAATATCTATGGTGGACTCAATGTTACCATGTTGGATTAATCTTCCATTTACGTCAAAGATTGAATATCCTTGTGCATGTAGTGTAATTGCATCAGAAATATGTATATAATCTTGTGCAGGGTTGGGTGATAATGTTATGTGAGAATCAACATCTGAAGTTACATCCGTGGTTGAACTACATGTAAGCTCTGTTTTTAAAGTATATATTTCATCACCTTTATCAGTTCCGTCATTATTAGCAGAGGCTGTTGCACAATAGAAGGTAATTTTTCCAATGTTAGTTGCCGGAGCTTTCCATTGTATTTCCCATTTCCCTATGCCATCAGCAAATGGTTCAGTACCTGCATATGTGTATGTTGCATAATCTCTATCAAGTAATTCATTATAGTTTTTTAGAACTTGTGTTCTATCCTCACACGTTACAATAAATGTCCCGGCATTTTTCATGTTTTCATCTAAAGCAACCATCTGGTAGCCAAAGCGTTTGCTTTTCATATCACGGATACTTACGGTAATTGTGTAAGTTTTGCCGGGTTCATAAGTACCTATACCGCCATCAATGTCAATGGTACTTATGGCAGTACCTTTATTTACAGTAGCATCATCGTGGCAACCTGCAACTGCACAAGTGTGGTCGCCGGGTGCTCCCGTAGAAGATGCTGGTGCGCCTGAACTTGCTGGGTTTAATATTGCCCCTGTGAATACAACAAAAAGGACAAACGAAAAAATTCCTATCAATAAACCGGCAGTTGGTTTAAAGTTGCTCATACTAGTACTCCGTGAAAATTCATTCTGCAACATACGGAAACAATAAACACGTGCAAAATCTGATTGTTACATAATTAACAGGAAAGTTTTATATGATTCTGCGGGCTTTGATTCCACGCTCTAACCAATCTTTCTTTTTTAACAACTCCGGCAAGCTCATTTCTTCTTGGGCTTTGCCAAATCGTTTTTTAGCCTCTGCGTGTACTTGGCTAACTTCAACTCTCCGTCCGTGTGACTTTAAGATGTGTGTAAGTTTCTGTGCCAAGTCGGAGCATTCCATTCGTAATTGGTGCTCACGCTCACTTACATTGGTGACATTGCCATCGGGGATTCTTGAGATGGCGGCTCCCATTAACTCCGGAAATAACGATAATTCGTGCGACGAAAAATTAGATTGTGCTACATCTTGTAATTCCCAAACTGCTTCTTTGTACTCAGGTGTTTTGCGTTCTATTTGTTCGCCTTCGCGGGATTGCTTCATCTTCAATCCCATTTTTTCTTCTGTAGCAATCCATTCTAATATTCGTACCAACTCAGAATCATTTGCTGTATAAATATCACAAACATTTTCCGATTCCGGGAACGAATCGTAATATCTCATTCCGCGGAAAACCTGTTGCAATGTTTTGGAGTATGCCCGCACTAAATCTGCTTTAATAATAACACTGATTGGCTTAATGTCTGTGCCTTCTCCAATCATGTCCACTTGTACCATAACATCTACTAAACCATCACGGTATTCCTGCAACAACTGCAAACGTTCTGCTTCCGGAATATCCTGGCCTATTCTGGCAGTGCGGTAGTGTGGGTATCGTTCAACTATAAACTCCATCATTGCCTGTGCATGTTTGTTGCTCATGGCAATTACTAGCATTTGGTGTTGGCGTTTAACACCTGTTGCCTGAAGTGCATGTTGTAGTGTTTGGCGTTTCTCTGCAAAACGCTTAAAGGCGGGGTCTAACAATGCACGTAAGTATTCATCATGGAAACGTAATTTCTTGCGTGTAAAGTATGCATCAAGATTATTCTTATCTGCCGCTATATATGCCAATGCACCAAGCGACATCTCAACGGTCTCGCCGCTTTGTGTATTATACATTTTAATGTTATAATCAACAATATGGCTTGCAACATGTTTTAGGATCCTGCCTTCGCTATGTGCATTACGTAACGATACCTCGTGTAATGCAACGTAAAATTGTTCTGCGCCGTTACTGGTGAATGGAACGCCAAACAATGTTTTATTATCCGAACGTAATGGTGTTCCCGATAACGCTACAGAGCATGCATGAGGGAACTGAGAAATCTTTTCTGCCCACAAACCATCTTCACCTAAGTGATGTACCTCGTCAAAGATGAACATACACGGAGCTTGTTCGCAAAACGTGCGTAGTGCTTTATGTCCGCCCTTACCACTTGCATATTGGTACGTGGTAATTATTATATCAGTATTGAGATTTTTCAGGAAGACTTTTTCACTATCAGCAACGCAATAGGTAAAAGGTGGTGCGCCAATGTTCATAAACACCCGAGCTAATTCTTTGGCATCGGCGTATTGGTCGCGCAAGTTG
Source organism: Bacteroidota bacterium (assembly GCA_019695345.1). GTDB lineage: Bacteria > Bacteroidota > Ignavibacteria > Kapaibacteriales > NICIL-2 > JAIBAE01. Next base: position 10,920 of record JAIBAE010000040.1, read on the forward strand.
CCGCGCGGTACAAAGATGACAACCTTTTGCGCCTTGCGAAGCGTACGAGCAACCACAAAAGAAGAAAGTGCGGTAATTGTTTTTCCATACCCCGGAACAAACACCCCAAGATGATTCCTCTCGCCGCGCTGGAAAGCCTCGGCAAGCTTTTGTAAAAAAATAAACTGACCTTCGCGAAATCTGAAACCTCCAGTGCAAGAGATTCCGGGAATTGCTAGAGTTGGTTTAGGGTGCGCAATGCTGCTAATTACGCTATCCGTGAAGTTTTCATCCTTGAACGCCATTATATCCTTAACAACCGAAGTCTTACAGAAATGGGGCGCAAAAATAAACTACTCACGCACAATTCAAAACGATTCTTTAAATAAAAATAATTATATATTGTTCTGCTATCGCAGGACTGCACCCAACAGCGGATATTTAACTACCTTAGCTTGCAGGAGATAACCTCCATTATCAAAGTGCTTTTTTCGTGAATAGAAATTTCTATCTTTGTGCAAACATCTAACGTGGAAAATATCTCATGCAAAAAAGAAAAGTCGCTACCACTAAAACCAAACGAGTTACAAAACCAAAAACACACTTCGAGTTAAAACCCAACGAATTGCGTTGGCGTTGCAACCACCGAATGTTTGAGTTTCGCACCACTGCCGAGTTAGAGCCACTTACTGGCATAGTTGGCCAACACCGTGCAATCGAAGCCATACGCTTGGGTGCAGAGATTGGCTCGCGCGGGTTTAACATATTTGTGATGAGTTTGCTTGGTACTGGACGCTTAACCACAATACAGCAAGTATTGCGGCGGGTTGCGAACCATCATAAAGATTTTAATGACTATTGTTATGTAAACAATTTCAAGAATCCTGATATGCCACGCTTGTTAAAGTTTTCCGCCGGCGATGGCAGAAAATTTCAACGTGCAATGGATGATTGCATAACCTTATTACGAAGAAGAATACCACAGTTGTTTGAGGAAGCCCATTTCCGTAAAACCCGCAACGAGCTAATCCAAACCTACCGCGAGCAAGAAACAACATTGTTAGAAGAGTTTGATGCACAGATTAGACCCAGTGGTTTTGCATTGGGGCAAATCACCGATGAAGACGGAACATCAAAACAAGAGATATTTCCGTTGGTGAAAGGTCAACCTATTACAATTGATAAGTTAGATGAAATGGTTGCCGCTAAAAAACTAACTTTAAAAAAGGCGCAAGAAATTCTGGAGCAATACAACAAATTCCGCGATGAGTTAATGGATTTAGCCAGAAGGGGAATGCAGTTGGGGCAAGAGTTTAAGAGAGCATTATTAGAACACGATAAAGCTGCCTCATCAATGATTGTTCATTCTACCTTCAACGAAATCCGTGTCCAATTTGCCGATTCTAAAGTGCATGAATACTTGAGTGAATGTGAAATTGATTTGTTGAATAACATTGAGATATTCTCTCCGGCCCATAGCGATGAAACTCAAGATGCAGAGCTAACGTCCGGTCAGCAATTAAGCGAGAAACTTCTGCAATATTCTGTAAATCTTATTCTCGATAATTCTGAGGCAAAAGCTGCACCTATTATAATCGAAACTTACCCAACGTACATTAACTTGTTTGGTACTATCGAAAAGAAATATGATAAAAACGGTTTTGTAAAAACTGACTTCACGCAAATTAAATCCGGTGCTATGTTACGTGCCGATGGCGGTTACTTGATTGTAAATGCTAGCGATGTATTACTTGATGCAAACGTTTGGCAAACGTTAAAGAGAGTGTTGTTGTATGGTAGATTAGAAATACAAAATCAAGACATCTCTAACATTATGGGCGCAACCTTAAAACCCGAAGTGATTGAAAGCAATGTTAAAGTAATTATGCTAGGTGATTACGAGACATATTCTGCTTTATATGAACTTGAAGAAGACTTTAATAAAATGTTTAAGATAGCAGCCGAGTTTGATTACGAAACCGATCGCGCTGAAAAGATGATGCAGAATTATGCACGTTTTGTTTCCAAGATATGTAGTGAAGAAAATTTCCCTCATGCTAATCCATCGGGTGTTGCTGCAATAGTTGAATGGGCTGTAGAACAAACCGAAGACAAAAACAAAATCACTATCAACTTCAGCGAGGTTGCAGATTTAATACGCGAGGCATCATTCTACGCGCGGCAAGATTCTAAAAAGATTATCAGTCGTACCATTATCGAAAAAACTCTTGCCATGCGCCGCCGCAGAACTGAACTGCAAGATGATAAAATTAAAAATCAGATTTATCAAGGAACCGTATTGATTGATACAGTAGGGAAGAGAATCGGGCAAATTAACGGACTCACCGTGTACTCAACGGGCTTGATAAGTTTTGGTAAACCGGCGCGTATAACCGTTGCAACCGGTGCCGGTAATGCAGGTATTGTAAACATAGAACGAGAGTCAGATTTCAGCGGTAGTATTCATACCAAAGGTGTATTCATTATAACAGGATTGTTACGTGAGTTGTTTGCCCAACGCCGTCCGTTAGCATTAAGTGCAAGTATTGGCTTCGAACAAAACTACGGTGGTATAGATGGCGATTCAGCCAGTGCAGCCGAAATGATAGCTTTACTTTCGTCACTATCCAGAGTGCCTATCAATCAATCAATTGCCATTACCGGAAGTATAAACCAAAAAGGGGATATACAACCTATTGGGGGTGTGAACGAGAAGATTAAGGGCTTCTTTGAAATATGCGCAAAACGCGGTCTAAACGGTAAACATGGAGTAATTATTCCACATCAAAACATAGCCGACTTAATGCTCGACTACGATATTGTTGAAGCAGTAAAAAACAAAAAGTTCCACATCTACCCGATAAAGAGATTAGAGGAAGCAGTGGAACTGCTTATGGATATGAAGGCAGGTGAAATCAACGAAGGATTTACCTATCCCAGCGGAACGCTATACAAACTTGTTGACGAACGTTTAGACGAACTCTATCGTGTTGCGTTCAGGCATGAGTTACGCATGTAATTACAGAACGCCAATCTCTTTCAAGGCATCCACTAATTTCTGCTTGTTTACAGGAGCAATTGGCGTTAATGGCAGACGATATACTTCTTCAATTAAACCCATTGCATGTAAAATTGCCTTAACAGGAATAGGATTCGATTCAATAAAATTCAATTTCATTAACGGTAACATTTTGTATTGCAATTCGCGAGCAGTTGCAAAATCGTTTTGTAAGGCGGCACGAACACAATCGCCAAACATTTTTGGTAGGTAGTTACTTATTACAGCAATTACGCCTGTAGCACCACAAGAAATAGCAGGTAATGCTAACGAGTCATCCCCACTTAACAAACTGAAATGTTCAGGCGCACTGCGTATAATTTCTTGCATTTGTTCAAGGTTGGCCGATGCTTCTTTGGTGGCAATAAAACGGTTTGAGTATTCTGCAATTCGTAATTGAGTTTCGGGTAACATGTTGCTTCCTGTGCGTCCCGGAACATTATAAATAATCATATCAATATCAACTGCATCCGCAATTGTACGGAAGTGTTCAAAGTGTCCGTTTTGGGTTGGCTTATTATAATACGGTCCAACCAGCAACACCGCTTCAGCCCCCATATCCTTAGCAGCCTGTGTTAGTTTAATCGAAGCCGCTGTGTCGTTCGAGCCCGTTCCTGCAATCACTTTACATCTTCCGGAAACACGCTCTAAAGTGTAACTAATAACACTCAGTTTTTCGTAGGTACTTTGTGTAGCTGCTTCACCTGTGGAGCCGCATGGAACAATACCTTCCACGCCATGTTCAATTTGCAAATCAATTAACTTACCAAGCGAAGGAAAATCAATTTCACCCGATGGCAAAAAAGGTGTAACAAGTGCTGTTGCTGTACCAAAGAATTTCATAATGTTTGTATGTACGTTAGTTAATATCTGTTGCTATCGCCAGACGGCACCTCTTGAAGGCGGTTATTATACCCATTGCCTTGCCGCTCAGTTCCATGTGTTCCAAAGATACGTTGTTGGAATCAAAATTCATCAATAGTAATTCCACGAAGTTGCATATCAATCGCATTCTTACGTTTAACTAATTCCATATAAGCAAGAATTGTATCATGGTCATCATTCTCTTTCAACTTGTTTTGTATTTCAGTTATTTGTTTAATAACCTTTATCAGCGAGAGTGATAATAAAGAATCGGATATTGCTTTTTTAATGTCAAGCTGAGGTAACTCAACATCAAAATTACTCCAGTTGCTACTTAGCTGTTCATCAGCAAACAGTAGTTCGCCAATAATGTTCTTGCATGCCTGGTCTAACGCTTCGTTCATCATAACATGACCTGCAACCTCAACACCATGATGATGTGCATGTTGAACTGCCTGATAGATTGTTTTTGCTTCGGTTGTTACAAACGTATCAGTGCTAACTGCAAATCCTTCTTCCATCATCATAAAACCATGGGGCGATACCAATGCAATTTTCAGCAATATCTTTTCTTCGGGGGTAATGGCAGATTGCTGAATGGTTAGTTTCTCAGCAGGTGGTAATAACTCACGCTTGTTACCATTTTTGATCCACGTCTTCTTTTGCTGATATTGCTGGGGAACCGGAACTAAACTCTTACTAGGAATAATCTTGTTTAGCTCATCATATAATAACTGTTCCTGCAAAGAAAACCGTTGTGCAACCGAACGTAAAAATATATCCCGTTGCAATGCATCTTGCACTAAGGATATTAACTTTACCAATGTACGTACAGCTTCTGCCTGGCCTTTTGGTGTAGCCAACATACCTTGTTGTTTGTACTGTTCCGAAAGGTAATCAATAAAGTTCGGTGCATTCCTCAAAAACGTTCTGAATGTTTCAGCGCCATTTCTGCGAACAAAACTATCGGGGTCTTCTTTGTTTGGTAATGTAACAATGTTAACTTCAAACCCTTTATTTAAGGCCAGTTCAACACCTCGCATTGCGGCATTGATTCCCGCTGCATCGCCATCATATACTAAGTACATGGTGGTTGAATAGCGCGATAACACATCAAGTTGCTCATTGGTTAACGATGTACCTGAAGATGCTACGGCATTTCTAAACCCATTCTCATGTAGCGTAATAACATCTGCATAACCTTCAACCATAATCGAAGATTTCTCTTGGCGTATATGCTGCTTGGCCTGGAAAAGCCCATACAAGATTTTACTCTTATCATATACCAATGATTGCGGTGAATTGATATACTTCGGTTGGTCTTTAACATCAGTTAATATTCGTGCTCCAAATCCAACAACTCTCCCCATCGAATCATGGACGGCAAACATTGCTCTGCCACGGAATCTGTCATACACTTTGCCATCATCTTTCTCAATCACCAGTCCAGCATCCACTAGCGTTTCTTGGGTGTATCCTTGTTTAATCAGGTACATCATTGTTGCAGACCAATTATCAGGTGCATACCCTAACCCAAACGTTTGCATGGCATCCGCTGAGAAATCTCTATTCAGAAAATATGTTCGTACTGAACTACCTTCTTTTGTTTGTAATTGTTTAGAGTAATACTCCAAAGCACTTTGTAATGCTTTATAAGCTAAGTCGGTTTTGTTTTGTTGTTCTTGCTCTTTTGGAGTGATGTCATCGGTCGGTATGGTAATACCTGCTTTGTTTGCAAGGAAACGAACAGACTCAACAAAGTTCTGTCCGTTATGTTCCATCAGAAAAGAAATAACATTCCCGCTTTTACCACATCCAAAACACTTGTAGATTCCAAGCTCCGGGTTTACATTAAACGACGGCGTTTTTTCATTGTGAAACGGACACAAACCAAGGAAGTTCTTTCCACGTCGTTGTAAGGCAACATGCTCACCAATCACATCCACAATATCAGAATGCGAGCGTACCTCTTCAACAATATGTTCAGGTATGTGGTTAATAGATGTTATTCAAGTAATGTAACGGTTGATGTATCAGTACAATCTTCCAAAAGCACCGAAATTGATTTGTGTAAAACAGGATGTACTACATCAGGCGCAATTTCGGTTGCCGGGACTAAAACAAACTTTCGCTCGTGCATTCTTGGGTGCGGAATAGTAAGAGAATCAGTTGAAATTATCTCATCGCCATACAACAGAATATCTATATCAATTTCGCGTTCATGCCATTGAGGTCGTTCAACTCTGCCAATCTTTTTTTCAATCAGTTTTATTCCCGTATAGAATTCAATTGGAGTTAAACTGGTTGTTCCTAAAACGCACATGTTAATAAAATCCGGTTGCGTAGTATATCCAACCGGTTCTGTTTCATACAACCCAGATTCAACAACATTCTTTAACAACATAACATCACGCAGTTCATTGCACGCTCTGTGTAAGTTCTGAATTCTGTCTCCTACATTGGAACCAAGCGAAAGCAGAATTGATGTTTGTTTCATTGGCTTAATCGCGTTGCATTGTTTGCTCAACTTCAATGTAATCCACAACTTGACGGATTGGAACATTCATCTTACGAACGCGGCAAGTTGCTTCTAATACCTGTGGGAATTTTTCAAAGATTGCATTTAATATCTCGTAGACAACGGTCTCTACTAAGTTATATGAGTCTTCATCGTTCATCACTTCCGATAAGCAAAACATTGCTTCTTCGTAGTTTAAGGCCACATTTACATCATCACTCAACACCGCTTGTGTTGAATCATACACCAAGTCTACGTCAATCTGATATTGTCCGCCTAAATTCTTTTCTTCTTGTTTAACACCGTGGTAGGCAAAAAACTGTGCGTTTGAAATTGATAAACGAACCGGAGATACAATTTTACTCATGGAAATAATGTGTTAATGTTTTACAATGCTTACAAATCTACATAAAATGAATTTGTAGAAGGTGGAATTGAATGTAAAACCTGAATTTCAGAGAACTTTGTTTAACTTTCCCAAGTTTCGCTACAAACGATATCCATGCGCCAATCGTCGTTGGGCTCCGCCCGGGTGACGGCGCAGAATGAGTCACTTCGGCAGAAGTGGGAAACAATGATTTTTATAACTCATGATTACTATTGAACATTGGGGCTTAATTGAATATAACGCCGCGTGGGATAGGCAAAAACAATACGTAGCGGAAATTCAACGAGGTGAACGAGATAGCACCTTAGTTTTGTGCGAACACCCTACGGTAATTACTATTGGCAGAAACGGTACAGAAGACAACGTAACAGCATCCAACGATGAATTGGATAAACACGAGGTATCGGTGATTCCAATTAACAGAGGGGGAGATGTAACACTCCATAACCCAGGGCAGTTAGTTGGATATCCAATTTTCCGGCTAACGGATTTTAAGGAAGATTTACATTGGTTCTTACGGGAAATTGAAGAATGTATTATTGAGTTGTTACAGCATTATTCAATTTCGGGTGAGCGAGTTGACGGTTTAACCGGAGTGTGGATAGATAAACAACGGAAAGTCTGCGCTATTGGATTGAATTGTTCGCGTTGGGTTACATCGCATGGATTTGCGTTGAATGTTGAAAACGATATATCGGAATTCAACTTTATTGTGCCATGTGGAATAACCGATAAAGAAGTAACGTCTATTTCAAAAGAATGCAATCAAAAAATTGCAATACAAGAAGTTGCAGAAATTTGTGCGAAGATTTTTTCTAAAAAGTTTGCGTAAGTATTACCAAAAAGTAAAATTTTGTTTGCGTAGGTGGTGGTGAATGTAGTAGATTCGCGGCGCATTTGATTTCGGTTAGCGGGAGTAGCTCAGTGGTAGAGCGTCACCTTGCCAAGGTGAATGTCGCGAGTTCGACCCTCGTCTCCCGCTCGATGGCGTAAGCCATCACTTCCTCTTTATGCTGCATGCCTTGCTATCAATTCCCCCCGATGGCAGGGCATTTTTGTGTCTGCTCATTTCTAACTTTAACATACACGGAGGTTTAGGATGGATTTTCAGGATATTCGTTTGCTTGCCAAAAAAATTGTTGACGAAATGGATAACATGCACAAGGCAGATTTAGCCCCAAAATGGGAGGGAGCTACGTTAATGATTGTTCCCCGCGATGGCAACTTAAAAGCGCAGGAATTGCCCGTTGACAAACTTCTGCACAAAATTGTGATGATGCGCGATAATCTGCGCGTTTTGGAGCAACAGGTAAATTCTAACGATAAATTAACCGATGCCGACAAAGTTAAACTCCAAAGCTACATTACCAAATGTTACGGCTCCATGACGTCGTTTAACTTCCTGTTTTGGAACGAAGAGGATAAATTTTAGTTGCTATCGCCCGACCGCACCATAACGCCATAACAACAAATCCTCAACTTGCGGATAATAAGAACCACGCAATGTACTATTTTTGCATCGTGACATTAATCAGAACATCACTATGGACACCACAATAGAATTACCGGTTTTACAAACAACACCACAACCGCACGCCCGCAGACCAGAATGGCTTAAAGTTCGCGCTCCGGGTGGAGAATCATTTGCACAGATAAAAACGATGATGCGCTCCAAAGTGCTCCACACCGTTTGCGAAGAAGCCCGTTGCCCAAACATTAGCGAATGTTGGAACGCAGGAACAGCAACCTTTATAATAAACGGAGATACCTGCACACGTTCGTGTGGATTTTGCGCCGTTAAAACCGGACGTCCGTTGCCATTAGATTGGGATGAGCCTCGTCGTGTTGCCGAAGCAGCCAAACAAATGAACTTAGTACACTGCGTAATTACATCGGTAAATCGCGATGAACTTAAAGATGGTGGTGCAGAAATCTGGGCAATGACTATTAATGAAGTTCGTAAGCTAAATCCAAATACAACAATCGAAGTATTGATTCCTGACTTTAAAGGTAATCTTGACGCTTTACAAATTGTAGTTGATGCTAAACCTGATTTGTTGAATCACAACACTGAAACTGTTCCGCGTTTATACCGCCGAGTTCGCCCACAGGGTAAATATCAATGGACCTTAAATTTGTTACGCGATGCAAAAGAACGCGGTATGAAAACAAAAACAGGCGTTATGCTTGGATTGGGCGAAACCCGTGAAGAAGTAATTCAGGTAATGCGCGACTTACGCGAACAAAACCTTGATGTATTAACATTAGGTCAATACTTACAACCAACCAAAAACCATTTACCAGTTGACCGCTTTGTTCACCCCGATGAGTTTGCAGAATACAAACATATTGGTTTGGAGTTGGGAATTGGGTACGTGGAATCCGGGCCACTTGTACGAAGTTCATACCATGCGGAGCGGCATGTATAATGAAATTCACGCTGTTGGGTACAGGCACATCTACGGGAATTCCAATGCCTACATGTACGTGCACAACATGTACATCTCCTGATAGTCGCGATAAACGTTTACGCCCATCGTTATTAGTTGAAAGCAATACCACAACCATCGTCATAGATACATCCTCAGATTTCCGTCAACAGATGTTAGCGCATCAGGTGATGAAATTAGACGGTGTTGTGTATACGCATCATCATTTCGACCATATAGGTGGGTTTGATGATATTCGTCCGTATAATTTTACATCAAATTCTATCATGCCTATCTATGCATTAGATAGAACTGCCCAAGCGTTGCGTACAACCTTTCCGTATGCATTCGAAAAACCTGAACAACTTGGCGGTGGCGTGCCGGAAGTAACCCTTAATGTAATTGATGCAGAACCATTCACCGTACAAGATATTCAGTTTATTCCTATTCCATTGTATCATGGAATACTTCGGGTAAATGGTTACAGAATAGGGAACTTTGCTTACTGTACGGATACAAATAACATCCCTGAAGAATCTTATCAATTGTTAGAAGGTGTAGAAGTTTTAATTCTTGACGCACTTCGATATCATGAACATCCAACTCATTTTACTGTGGAACAAGCTATAGAAGCAGCTACAAGAATTGGAGCAAAACAAACGTACTTTACTCACATTGCCCATCAAATACTACATCATGATTTAGATACTAGATTACCACAAGGTATCAACGTTGGATACGATGGGTTAACCATAGAATTGTAATGGCAGACGCAACTTTTACTTCGATACTGGAAGAATCAAACAACCGTTTGTGGGGAGTCCACTTTGTTGTTCCTACTAAAATCGCAGAGCAATTCATTACGAAAGAATCCAAGCGTGTGGTGTGTACCTTAAATAAGGAAGTTACGTTCCAGTGCGGGATTTTGTTTGGTAAAAAAGATACTACTCTGATAACAGTAAATGCCAAAATCAGGAAACAGCTTCAACTTAGTATAGGTGATAAAGTACATGTCCAACTCACAAAGGATGCAAGTGAATACGGCTTACCTATAACAGAAGAGTTTAAACATGCTATGCAACTCGATGAAGAAGCATCGTTACTGTTTCATGCCATTACTCCCGGCGCACAACGAACCTTACTGTACATTGCCGCCAATATCAAGAACAGCAACGGAAGAATTCTTCGTGCTTTAGCAATACTCGACCATCTTAAACAAACCAACGGTAAGGTTAACTATAAACAGTTAAACGAGGCAATTAAGTTAACATCGCAAAAAGCTCAGTAGGTTTTTGCTATCGCATGACGGCATCCAGTCACACTCACATTAAACCCACAGCTTGCCGGAAAGAATCTCTCCCACATATCACTCCTACACCGTCAGATATTTATGTAAGAATTTGTCCCGCAGAAGTACAGTAGCTTGAAACGCAAGGATTGGTGCGGCTTGCGAAGCAGAAAATAATTTTTGAAAAAATTTATCCTGTAGCGAAGGATTGTACATAGTATGTAGTCTAACTTCCAAAATGATGCACATCGCATCTGAACGATTCATTATTCACAGGAGTTGATATTAAGAATAAGCGGATACATTTTTATATAGGTTGTACACTTTTTATTGTTGGTATTGTTATACAAGGTTGTAGCGATACTCAACAAAATTCACAGCCGGAAAGTATAACTTTTAACAACCAACATAAAGGCGGCAATACAATTATGAGTGAAACGCCAACGCTGCCTTCAACACCATATAATTATGCTAACCTTCAACTGCCGGCGTATCTAACTACACAACAAATAAATGGTCAGAATAATACTCCTTCCAACAATCAGATTACAAACGATGGAGCTACGTTAGGACGTGTGTTATTCTACGATAAAAAATTGAGTTACAACAACACTGTGGCTTGTGCTTCATGCCATAAACAAACCAATTCTTTTTCCGACCCGGTTAAGTTTAGCACGGGATTTAATGGTGGACAGACATCGCGGAACTCAATGTCCTTGCTCAATGCTCGGTATTATCCAAACGGAAGATTTTTTTGGGATGAACGAGCATTAAATGCAGAACATCAGGCATCGGGGCCAATTACGAATAGTGTGGAAATGGGAATGACTATACCATCGTTGGTTACAAAACTCAATTCAATTTCATACTACCCAACATTGTTTCAAAAAGCATACGGTACAACAACAATTGATTCTACGCGCATTGTAAGAGCTATTGCGCAGTTTGTTCGCTCGATGGTTGCATACAGAAGTAAATACGATAACGGACGTTCATCGTTTGGTACGAACATCAATCTTGCAACTACTAATTTCCCGAATTTCTCTGCCGAGGAAAACCAAGGAAAGAACATCTTTTTTACAGTAGGGAATTGTGCGGCATGTCACGGAACGGAAACGTTTACCGCGCCAGGCGCACGTAACAATGGTCTGGATTTAACATATACTGATAACGGTGTTGGTGCTATTACTGGAAATAATAATCAGCGCGGGTTCTTCAAGTCACCGTCGCTGCGGGGAATTGAGTTAACTGCACCATATATGCACGATGGAAGATTCACAACGCTCAATCAAGTTGTTGAACATTACAATAGTGGTGTAAAGGCGCATCCAAATTTATCGCAAGAACTGAAAGGTCCAAACGGACAGCCACGCAGACTTAATTTATCACAACAACAAAAGTCGGCACTGGTGGCATTCCTCAAAACATTAACTGATACTGGAATAGCCTCGGATGTTCGGTACTCAAATCCATTTAACTAACACCTAAAACAGAATCCCCCGATTCCAAACTTCAGACGCCACCTTGTGTGGCGTTTGTTGTATTAAATAGTTTGCTAACGCAATGGGTACCGAACGTTCCGCGTTCCTATAAACTTTGTGTACCCGAAAGAATCATCAATTACATTCATAACGGTTATCGTGATTTCTTGCTGAAGGCTCTTTCCCGCAAATAAAAAAGCCCTGCAATGATGCAAGGCTTGGTGCGGTTTGCGATAGCAACACAACTTATTTAGCTTTTAATGCCGGAACAAGTTTATCGCGCATAATTCCAATTGTTTCAAGAACTCTTTCGGGTGCTTTAAAAATGTTTTTAGCGTTATTAGTTGGGTCGGCAACTTTTGTTTTTAAATCGTAACAATACATGTTTACTAACATTCTGCCTCCATTAACATTAAATGTTCCGGTTACAACATATTGGCAATTAAGAATAGCAACCGACTTCCAAATATCCGATTCGTACTGTGCATTATTGGGGTCGAGGTTTAACTCTGCCAACACAGCTTCTACGGTATCCGATGGTACAATATAAAATTGTTTACCATTTAGTTCATGTAATGAAAGTGCTGCCCGCAGTGAGTCGGCAATTTTATAACAATACGTGTTAAGAGATAAGTTGCCATCCATATTGCGAATGGGAAGAACGGCTACTCGAACCGGTTGTGCAAATGCACTAATAGTAATTGCAAGGAACGCAAACAAAATGAAGAAAGGTTTTTTCATGACTTTACAGGTTAGATGGTAAATCTTGTTTTTGCTGAGCGGGTAGTAGACCTTGCGTTTCCAAATAAAGTTTCAGTTCTTGTAAAGATTGTAATATTTCGTTTTTTAACCCTGCTGCTACAGCCCATTGGTGTGTTTTAGCGCACTCCTGAATCTTTGAACCATACTCCGAAAGATGTTCTACTCCAAACTGTCGTGAAGAACCTTTTAAGGTATGTCCGAAACGATACAATTCGTATTCATTCTCTGCCTTGGCAAATTCTTCTAAACGAGTTTCGATATCTTTTGTCCAGGAAAGAACAAAGTCGGGGAGAAGTTCAAGTATTATTGGGTCTTCAGGTAATTTCATAGTATCAATAAATAGTAAACGAAGAGAGCGATAAGCCGAATTCTGTCTGCATTGATGTTTCACAACGGAGGCAATCATTCATCTTGATTATACATTACTGCATAATTCATGCAACCTACCCAATACAACATCTCCGCCGAGCAACCGGATGCTTAAAAAGCGTTGTATCCTATTTGGTTTTGCACCGAACGTGGTTTACACTGCCAATTATATCGCTACAATTGCGGTGCGCTCTTACCGCACCATTTCACCCTTACTGATTAACAGCGGTATATTTTCTGTTGCACTATCCGTCGGCTTTGTACATCGGGTGTTATCCCGATGTACATTACCGCCTTGATGTTATCAAGCGTTCTGCTCTGCGGTGTTCGGACTTTCCTCACTAACTAATGTTAGCGCGACTGCCTGCTCTCCCCGCTACAAATACTACATATATTCTTCTTCAACGCGTAGATCTTCTGGATACAAAATCCGACCACAACTTTGGCAGGTATAATACGCGTTGATGTTATTACGCATTTCAACAAGCTTTTGTGGAGTAATAGCACTAAAACAACCACTACAACTACCTTTGCGGATATGAACAGCTGCATCGTTATGGAAAGTACGGATTCGTTCGTATTCCAAATACCAATCATTGTTCACAGCTGCACTTAACTCTTTACGTTTCTTTTGCAGAGTTTTGAATTCATCATTTTGTTCGTTTGATAAATCCTCTAACTCTTTTTCCTTCTGTGCTAATTTCTCCTGAAAATCCTTCAAGTCACTTTGTTGGGTGCCAAGTAGGTTTTCTAAGTTTTCTTGTTTCAACGCGTTTTGTGCCAACTCTTGTTCTAAACGTACTCGTTCGGAACGAATAAACTCTATCTCTTTTGTAATCGCATCAAACTCTTTATTGTTACGAACCTTGCCGGTAAACTGTGTGTCAGCTAATTTGGCCTCTTTATCGGTAAACTCCTGAAAGGTTATGTGGGTATTGCTCTTATGCGAAGCAATTTCCTGTAACGAAGTTTCAGTTTGTTCAACCAATCTCATACGCTCGCGTACTGCTGCTTCAAGTTTCTTTACCTCTTTAGGTAAATCACCTAATTCTTCATGCATCTCATCCAGCTTCTCATCAATATGAGCCAACGCTGCAATACGTTGTATGTCTGTTTCCATTCCTTCTCCTGTAACTAACGTTTATAAATTTGTTAACATCAATAATTAAATAGTATACCGAACCGGATTAGTATTACAACTGGTAAATCTGAATACCGGTGCGTTTTCAAAATCTTTACTTTCTTCTTGCAAAAGTTTAGCCAATCCTTCCGGAACAAACTGCTCCATTTCAAAATGCCCGGGGTCAATTAAACAGATACTCTCACTTGCCTCATGAAACGTATGATATTTAACATCGGAAGTAATAAATGCCTGTGCCCCCGAAGCAACTGCATCGCGTAAAAACGATGTCCCGCTTCCACCAACAATTGCAACATGAGTTATACGGCTGTTTGGTCCTTCAGAATAACGAACCGGCGAACCACAAACCTCACGTACTTTTTGTACTAATTCCGTTGCCGACATAGGTTGTTTACATGAACAAACTAATCCCATTCCATAGCCTACAACAATTTCATCAGCAACTAAAGCACGTTCCGGAACTACTCCTAACTTTTCCGCCAATAAAAAGTTTGTGCCTTGTGGATATGCATCATAATTCGTGTGAATAGCTATAATGCTTATATCATGTTTAATTGCACGTGTAACACACCTTCCAATTCGGTTGGTTGTTGTAACAATTTTAAGCGGAGAAAACAGTAACGGATGAAACGTAACAATACAGTCGCAGGCATTAAGCAATGCTTCGTCGATAACCGAATCGGTAATCTCGAGGCACGTTAGCACGCTATGAACTTCACCATTTCCGGTAAAAACCTGAACGCCAATTCTATCGCCGTCCATAGCCGTTACTGGCGGCAAAACCTTTTCAATAATGCGTACAAACTCACTAATGTGCATGGCTGTATTAAACACCGTTTTTTATCAGTACACAAAACTACAACAAATGCACAAAGCAATCATTCAGCGTACTAAAAAAACTGGCGAAAAAGTCCTTTTTTGCTATCGCAGACGGCACCAAATCGCCCTTATCAAGAGCGCCGTTGCACTTGCCGGAAAGTACCAACAGCAAAAAACGACTCACAATCGTTACACTGTGAGCCGTTTTGAGTTTGAATATTATTATGCTTTGGGCTGCAATAAACCAATACCCAAATCACCAAGTTGGCGAGTATCCACCTCCGATGGACAGCCATCCATCAGCGATAAACCGCTGGTGGTTTTTGGGAATGCAATTACGTCGCGAATGTTATCGGTACCGCAAAGTAGCATTACCCAACGGTCAAAGCCAATAGCAATACCACCATGAGGCGGTGCGCCAAATTTTAGTGCGCTTAACAAAAAGCCAAATTTGTTTTCAGCATCCTCACGGGAAAATCCCAACAAATCGAACATACGTTGCTGAATCTCATTGTTATGAATTCTAACACTTCCTCCGGCAATTTCGTATCCATTACACACTAAGTCGTGAGCAACAGCACGCGCTTTCGATGGCTCAGTTTGCAGTAACTCAACGTCTTCATCTTTTGGAGCTGTAAATGGATGATGGCGAGCAATGTGTCGGTTTTCTTCTTCGCTAAACTCCATTAACGGGAAGTCCATTACCCACAAGAATGCAAACGTATCTTTAACTTGTTCAATCAAGCCGGAACGTTTTGCAACCTCAATACGTAACGCACCAAGAATTGTATAACAACGCTCAAACTCTCCGGCTGAGAATAACAACAAGTCGCCATCGGTTGCATTTGCTGCCTGTTTGATTGATGCAATTTCTTCCTCGGTCAAGAACTTGGCAATGGGTGATGTAACCTCACCATTTTGGAATTTCATCCAAGCCAATCCTTTAGCACCATATTTTTTGGCGTGTTCGGTTAACTCGTCAATTTGTTTTCTGGAGAACTCTGCGCAACCTTTGGCATTAAGTAATGCTATTACACCGTTCTTTTCTGCTGCGGCATCTTTAAATACTGCAAACCCGCTGTTACGGAGTATGTCTGTAACAGTTGTTAGTTCTAATGAATAACGCATATCGGGTTTATCGCTTCCAAAGCGCGTCATTGCTTCATGCCAGCTGATACGCATAAACGGTGTCTCAACAGAAACGCCCAACAACCGTTGCCAAACCTCTTTGGTGAATCCTTCAATCAATTCTATAATGTCGTTTTGTTTTATAAACGACATCTCAATATCAATCTGTGTAAACTCCGGCTGACGGTCAGCGCGTAAATCTTCATCGCGGAAACATTTTACTATCTGCATGTAACGGTCAAAGCCGCTCATCATCAAAATCTGTTTGTACAGTTGTGGTGATTGAGGTAAGGCATAAAACTTTCCTTTGTTAATTCTGCTTGGTACTAAAAAGTCGCGCGCACCTTCGGGTGTGGATTTCATTAACACCGGTGTTTCAACTTCCAAGAAGTTGTGTTTAGCAAAGTATTCGTGCGTTAACTGATACAATGAGTTCCGCATAATAAAGTTGTGCTGCAACTTGGTTCTGCGTAAATCTAAGTAACGGTATTTAAGGCGTAATTCCTCGCTTGCTTGCGATTGCTCTTCGTGTGTTGCAATTTCAAACGGCGGAAGTTCTGCTTTGTTAATAATAACAATTTCATCGGCTAACACTTCTATCAATCCTGTTGGGATTTTTGGGTTAGGGTTCTCGCGCAGACGTACTGTCCCGCAAGCAGAGATAACAAACTCAGAGCGGAGTTCCTTTGCGGTCTGCGCCAGCAAAGCACTATCATCGGAATTAACAACTATCTGCGTAATTCCGTACCTATCGCGAACATCAATAAAATAAACGCTACCAAAATTGCGAACTGCGTTAACCCATCCGTTTAGTGTTACGTTTACCCCGGCGTGCTCGGAGCGTAACTCGCCACACGTGTTGGTTCTTTGTTTAAATGACATGATAAATCCTTGAAGTAATTTTCAAAATGTAATAAATAGGAATAGATTGATGAGGTATAACGATATTTAGCCCGCAAGCGGGCAATCACAATCTTGTGTGCTTATAGCGGCAAATGCCGTTAGGGCTCTATGTGATATGGTCGTTATCATCGTGTTTTTGCGGTGTGCAAAAATAGGAGATTACTTCGTATTGGAAAAACTGATGTTTATTATTGTTTTCGGCTACAATGGCGGTTAACTTAATTCTCCTCCTGCTGCCCGACAGGTTCTTGTGCTAATTCAACACCTTCATCGTGATGTACTTCTTCGTATAACGCCATAAACGAGTCGAAAATTTCCTCTACAGAAATATCCTGAAAATGTTTATCGGCGGTAACTGTACACGAGCAGTGCAGCGTATTATACGGATACCACGGCATTCTATCCAAGTTGTAATGTTGGAATAACCCAACAGTTGGAGTGTTAAAGGCAGAGGCAACATGAATTAACGAAGTATCGGGTGATATAAAAATATCGGCGTCGTGAATCAACGTAGCATACTCATGAAACGAGATATTGGGCTGAACTCTGTTTGCGCCGGTTGCCTGTACAATTTGTTGCGCCTGTGTGTTGTATTCCGGCGAAGAACCTACAAACACATCTGTTTCAGGTGCATCGGATTGAATCTTTTGAATAAGCTGAATAAAATGGTCAGTACCCCAATACCGTTCCTTAACACTTCCGGATATATTTATAAAACATGTTACCTTTTTTGTGGCTTGGCTGAACAACTGTTGGTTGCGTTGTATGTCAGCTTCGTTAATTGGATAACTGGGAGCTAAGTGTATCTCGTGTGGATTGATACCAAACGGAGTTAGTAATTCTGCAATTACATCTATTATGTGATGCACAGACCTATCGGGCAAAGGAACTACATGTGTGTAAACAGCTGCATTGTCTTTTAGAAAGCCAACGGCATATGTGCTCTTCGCATATTTTGTTATCAGAGAAGAAGTTGTTGATGTGTTGTCTATCAAATCTACTATACAATCGTAATGTTCTTTGCGGAGTTGTTGTAGTAGTGAAATGGTTGACCAAAAACCTTTTTTTAAAAGCAGAGGTTTAATACCAAATTCATTGCTGATATGTTTTGCGTTAAAATTGCTTTCGCCGTAGAGCACATGTATTTCTGCATTGGGATATTGTTCGCGAAGTGCTTTAAATACCGGCGTTGATATAATAATATCGCCAATTTTATCCTGGCGTAATAACAAGATTTTAGGATTGTGAATCTTTTCTAAAATGTCAACAGGTTCGGTAACTATTTCAACGTTAGAAGTATCATTGAACTTTGCATTTATATAGTTCCTGATGTTTATTTCAAGTTGCTTTAAGAATTTCATAAGTGTTTCTAAATCATTTCTCGTATTCTATCAATTGCCCTTACCACATCATCTGTTGTAATATCAGATATTTCTTCCTTCCCATCCTTGGGTTGAACAATGCACTGCACCGTTGATAGTGGAGCAAAACGTTCTACATTCCATTGTACGGTAGAAAATAATGCAATCACGGGTGTATTCCATGCAGATGCAATGTGGAGTGGAGCACTATCCGGTGTAATTACAAATGCTGCTTTTTGTATCAGTGCAACCACGTCATGTATATCTCGTGGTGTAAATATATGAAGTTTCGGATTTTCCTGATACACTTTCTCAACAATTTGTTTATCTGCCGGGGTTGATGTGAGTATGACCTCAAAGTGTGATTCACTAAGATGTTTTGTAATAGCAACCCATTTATCAATCTCCCAATATCTATTTGGTTGTCCCGCAGAAACATTAATCACAGCCATGTTATTAGGCAAAACACGTTTAAGATATTCAGCTACATACCCTTCTGAATCTTGGTATGATTGTAATCCAAACGTTACCTGTTTATTAGTATTATCTAACGTATGTAATGCCGCCAAAAACCGCATGGCTACTTGCTTTGGTGGGGAAGTAGTATTGGTTAAGTGTGCATAGGCATCAATATCAAAAACATGTTCGCCGGGTTTGTTGAATCCTACGGTTTTCTTTGCGCCTATTAATGTTGCAAGCCACTTGCTTTCGGTTGAATATTCATCCTTTGGGTCGATGTACAAATCGTATTTGTGCAATCGTAGTTTGGTTAATAACACAGGCAAAGTAAGTAGAGATTTCTCGTACACATAAAATTTATCAACTCCTGCTATACTTTTTTGCAATTGTTGGTTCCGTTGTGAACATAACACGTGTAATTCACAGGTAGGGTACAGGTGTTTAATGGCAACCAACAGAGGGGTAGTTAAGATTAAATCCCCATAACGACCTATTTGAACAACAAGAATCTTCATAACAAATATGCGTTACTTCACTTCAACAAAATTCTTGTACTCGCCAATGCGGAAGCCGGTAACTTTTTCAATACTGTCGGTTAACCATACCATAAACGGACGTTTGTTTCTGCGGGTTGGGTCGTAGGCGGAAGTCCAGTGTTTATCTCGTTGAATTTTTTCTGCCATCACTAAAGGGTGAGTTTCTTTAAATAATGTTGACTCATAACAACGGTAATCAAACTCATCTGCTTTTGGAACTTCAGGTAAGTGTTCATCATCGTGCCACAGACGGTTGAAGTCGGTGAATTTTTTTGTTTGGGTATGTGGATGTCGCACCCAACCGTAATGGAAGATTCTTGCCTCAGTTTGCTTTGCGCGAAGTTTCCTGAAACCGCCGTCATCAGTTTTTACCTTAAACCCTTGTGCATCGCCCCACGAAACAACATTTGTATTCCGTTTAAAAGCACGAATCTCACGGCGGTACCATTGTCTGCCAACACCAATGTATTCATAACTCCCAAAGAAATGCCGCCACCTAAACAACAATGCCTCAACATCCGGTGAGGTATTTGCCGCAAGCATTTCATTCTTTATAATGTCGTAATCACCTTCGTGAAGTACCTCATCGCCTTGTAAATACAAGCACCAATCATATTGCGTGTGTGCCAAAGCAACATCAGTTTGTTGGGCTAATATCTTACCGCCGGAGCGCAAGGTGTCATCCCACACCGTATCTATAAGTACAATCTTTGGGTTGTTTAAGGCAACAATGTCTTCGCGCGTTTTGTCGTCGCTGTTACCAATGGCAACAACAACTTCATCGCACAATGGCAGAAGCGATTTGATAGACTCAATAAAAGGATAGCCGTAATAATTACCGTTACGGATAAATGTAAAGCCGGAAATTTTCATACAATGATTTCATGTTTACTGCAAAGTTAACCTTCGCCGTCATTCAATCATCATTTTTGTCTCCCGAATCATGTTCATTGCCCTTAGCAGAATCTCTATGTTGTGTTGGAAATATCTGTTCATCTATACTATATACCGATGCCAATGCACGCAACATTTCCCCTGTAATATCTTCGTCCATACGTCCCCTGAGTAGTTTCCTCAAACATCCGCATTTTGTATAGGAAATCACAGAGTAGTACTACGTATTTTTTGCTATCGCATGACCGCACCGAACCGACGATGTAAGGGCAGAAATTTTTCTGCCCCAATAATCTCACTATGCGGGAGAGAAACTCAACTAAAGTTATAACAATACGGAATCAAAAACGAGACGAGGAAATTGATGTGGTAGTAATTAGCCTATACTAAATTAAAAGGTAGGAATGCGCAGTACAGAAGGTTGGTTTTAGACAAAAAAAAACCCTGCCGAAGCAAGGTATTTGGAATCCTTCGGTGCAAGCACCTTATTATAGGAAGTGCAAACACTGTTCTGTTACATTTAGTGCGAACTTACTAAATTTGCCGTACATACATAATATAATTATCAATCTTTAGCACGGAGTATTCTATGGCTATCCTTTGGGGATTTGATATAGGAACCAATTCGATTGGATGGGCTATCATTAATGATACTGATAACAGTATAATTGATACTGGAGTAAGGATTTTTCAGGAAGGTGTTAATGATACAAACACCGATAAAGAAGAAAGTAAAAATGCAACCCGCCGCCGTTTCAGGCAGTCTCGCCGGATGTACTACCGTAGGGCAATGCGCAAACAGATGTTGTTAAAAAATCTTCGCACACTTGGATTTGCACCGGAGAGCGATGCTGAACTTCAAACTTTTTTTGATAAAGACCCATACCAAATACGTAAACGTGGTTTAACAGAACAACTGACTCGTTACGAGCTTGGCAGAGCGTTATTCCACCTGAACCAACGCCGCGGCTTTAAAAGCAACAGAAAAGTAGATGCGGGCGATGAGGAAAACGAAACAGGAGTTGTAAAGTCTTCTATCAAGGCAATTGCAGAGGAGATGCAACAAGAGCATGCTACAACATTGGGTGAACTGTTTGCCAATCATAAATCTTCAGGTGCTAAGGTTAGAGGCAAATACACTGCCCGAAAGATGTACGAAGATGAATTTCAAATGCTGTGGACTGCTCAACAATCCTATTATCCCGATGAACTGACAGAGGAGAACCGTACAATAATTGGTGAGAAAATTATTTTCTTTCAACGTCCTATTTCACGGCAGAAAGGGAAAGACGGCAAACCACTCCCTAAAAAATCAATTGTTGGGAAATGTACCTTCGAGCCCGGTAAAATCCGAGCTCCAAAATACTGTTTGGAGTTCCAGGAATTTAGAATGTGGCAGGATATAAATAAGTTAACGGTGTATGGTGGGAATAGAATTCACGAAGAAGACCAGCTTCTAACAGAACAAGAAACACACCTACTTTCAAGATATTTACGTACACATAATACAATAAACATTGATCCTTCTGATAAAAGGAATAATTACAAGAGTTTTATTGAACTATTAGCATTACCAAAATTACCAAAGGGCGAATACTACCAGTTTAACCTGAAACAATTACACGGTAACACAACTATTGTACGTTTACAACATGCACTTGGCGAATCTTTGCTTACAAGATTCACACAGGAACAAATTGAGCAAATGATTCACACGCTTAGTTTTGCCGAAGACCCTGTTAAAACAGCAGAGTATGCACAACGGAAATGGAATCTATCACCGGAAGAGGCTGAAAAATTTGTTAAAGTAAAATTAGAAGAAGGATACGCAAGTGTAAGTACTCGTGCTATGAAAAAAATAGTACCATACTTACAAACAGGTCACCCATACCACGAGGCGTGTAAAGCCGCAGGGTATCATCATTCCTTAGAAGAGGATATTCCGGTAACCGGGGAAATGCCACGAGTAAACGCTAAGGAACTCCGCAATCCTATTGTTGTTGTTGCCTTAAATCAATTACGTTTAGTTGCAAACGAAATGGCACAAGAATACGGTTTACCCGATTATATTCGTGTAGAAATGGGTAGAGAATTACGGTTGCCAAAATCTAAACGAGTGGAAATTGAATTTAAGAACAGGAAATTAGATAAGGAACGGAAAGAAATTGAAGAAATATTATTAAAGGAGCCACACCTCCGTATGCAAAACCCAAGCAGAAACGATATTATAAAATATCGTTTGTGGCAGGAAACAGGTGGAGTATGTATCTATACAGGTACCGTTATTCCTTTGGAACGCTTGTACGATAATGATGTTGATATTGAACACATATTACCCTATAGCCGCACATTAGATGACTCCCAAGCCAACAAAACAATTTGTTTACGAGAGCCAAACATTGCCAAAGGAGACCAAACACCATACGAGTGGTTACACGGCAAAGAACAATATGAAGAGCTTTTGGAACGGGTAAAACGCAGCCCAATGCCACGTAACAAGAAAAACAAATTCTCTATGACACCAAAAACATTTGGAGAGATTAACAAGGATTTCATTGCGCGGCAGTTGAATGATACACGGTACATTTCTTCACAGGCAAGAAATTATCTGCGTTATTTGTGCAAGGATGTAAGTGTAGGCAATGGCTCTATTACATCGTGGTTGCGGTGGCAATGGGGGTTAAATACCATCCTTAACCCCGAAGGCGATAACGAGAAAAACCGTGCAGACCACCGCCACCATGCAATAGATGCTATTTGTATTGCATTTACTTCGCGGTCAATGTATCAAAAAATGTCCACCCTCAATACATTAGACCAAATGATAAAAAACACCCGCGTAAAATATGAGTACCCGTGGGAAACATTCAGGGTTGATGTACATACTGCAATAGATAGAATTTTAGTATCGCATAAAGTGAATAAAAGAGTTCGCGGGCAAATGCACGACCAAAACTATTTTGGAAGGAAGTATATTCGAGGTACTGAAATTCCAATGGTAAACGAAAGGGGTACACCGCGTTTTACAAAACGCATTGCAGTTCCATCGTTAAGTATTAACCAGATTCAGAATATTGTTGATACTGGAGTTCAAAAGGTTATTATAAATCACTTACTTACCAGAGGTATCGATATTAAAAACCCTGCATCAATAAAAAAATCTGCCTACGATAATGCCCTAAAAGAAGATATTTATCTGCCAAGTAAAAAAGGCAATCCGCCACCCATCAAATCTGTGCGTGTGTTCTTCGATGAAAATTCCCTGAAACAGTTAAAGGGGTATAATGTATGGGTTAAAACAAATGGCAATCATCATTGTGTTTTGTATGAGAAACCGGACGGAAGCCGTGATGCTGATATTGTTACATACTTTGATGCCTATAAAAAGATTAAGGAACATGTAGATGTACATAAACACCGAAACAGCGATAAAGGCAATTTTGTTTGCTCACTTGTAATTAACGAAATGTGGTTACTTGATTATCACCCCGATGAAATCGACCTTAGCGATACAAAAATTAGAAACTTAGTTGCTAATAAATTGTGTAGGGTAAAAGCAATGAGTTTAATGAATCTTACTAGCAAAGTAATCTCATTGGTTAACCATAGGGTTGCATTAGATGATAGAGCAAGTGGTGAAAAGAATACAATTTCAAAAGTGCCAAATACGTTATCAGGATTTAAAGTATCCATTTCTCCCATTGGTAGGTTATCGGTTGCAACAGAATAAAATACGTAGTACTTCGTATAGAAATATATCCCAAAGGAAGGGCATGTAAGCATTATGCAGTTTACCGATAAACAATTTGGTATGATAAAAAACTTCTGGGGATATGGCAGAAGCCAACCGGAGCGATTTGGGCAATTAACCATGTTCACCGAACAAACGGAACTGCAAATAGCATAAAAAAAAACGGGTACATGTTGTAGTACGTACCTGCTTTTTGGTTGTTTTTCAAAACGTTCTTTGTTGTAACGTGTTGGGAATCAAATGTTTGTAAAAAATATAATGTAACAGAACAATGTTTGAAACCAACCTACAACTTATCGACAGGAGAGGTTTCGATGAGATTGAATGTAACAGAACAATGTTTGAAACCAACCTACAACATTGCACGAGTACCAGAATCCTGTATAATTAATGTAACAGAACAATGTTTGAAACCAACCTACAACCAATGTGATTCACTTCTCATCGCATTGCTGAATGTAACAGAACAATGTTTGAAACCAACTTACAACACATCTGTTGGTCCGATTGTAAGTGTAAGAAATGTAACAGAACAATGTTTGAAACCAACCTACAACGTGCCGGTGTAATCTAAATCATTGTACCAAAATGTAACAGAACAATGTTTGAAACCAACCTACAACGAATAAACGATGTGCAGAAATCCGCACTACAATGTAACAGAACAATGTTTGAAACCAACCTATAACATAGCCGCAATCTCTAAAGTGTTGTAGTCCAATGTAACAGAACAATGTTTGAAACCAACCTACAACTATGCTGTTTTAGCGTGTTTCCGCGCCCCTAATGTAACAGAACAATGTTTGAAACCAACCTACAACTCATCGCTAACCGATGTGTATCACCCAGATAATGTAACAGAACAATGTTTGAAACCAACCTACAACGAAGCTGACATTCATAGCAACCAACAGTTGAATGTAACAGAACAATGTTTGAAACCAACCTACAACTAGTACTGTGACTGCGTAATTAACATGCGGAATGTAACAGAACAATGTTTGAAACCAACCTACAACACATCAGCTGAGGCAATGTTTCACGGCGTAAATGTAACAGAACGATGTTTGAAACCAACCTACAACCGGTAAGATATGTTGCTATGATAGTTACCGAATGTAACAGAACAATGTTTGAAACCAACCTACAACGGTGGCAGACATACCGTAAAGATAAATGTAAATGTAACAGAACAATGTTTGAAACCAACCTACAACCGAAAACAGTGATAGACTTGTTCAACGTGGAATGTAACAGAACAATGTTTGAAACCAACCTACAACTGGCTCTCTCCTTACCACAATAATTGTGAAAATGTAACAGAACAATGTTTGAAACCAACCTACAACTTGCCCTCGTCGTATTTACGAACTTGTTCAATGTAACGGAACAATGTTTGAAACCAACCTACAACGGTAGTAGTGACTCTCGCATACCAAACAAAAATGTAACAGAACAATGTTTGAAACCAACCTACAACCGTAACACACCAACGCTGGGACAAGATTTAAATGTAACAGAACAATGTTTGAAACCAACCTAAAACACCTATTACGTAGGAGTACCGATATGGCTAAATGTAACAGAACAATGTTTGAAACCAACCTACAACATGCAGGGGCTTGGTTGTTAGCGGGTTGAAATGTAACAGAACAATGTTTGAAACCAACCTACAACCACCGTATGTTGCAGGGTTGGGTAAGGTAAAATGTAACAGAACAATGTTTGAAACCAACCTACAACGGATATAGTTATTCTGCAACTGCATATCTAATGTAACAGAACAATGTTTGAAACCAACCTACAACATACACACAGTACCCACGTGGTACTAAGGAAATGTAACAGAACAATGTTTGAAACCAACCTACAACGTACGGGAACCTTCAAAAATCATACGCCACAATGTAACAGAACAATGTTTGAAACCAACCTACAACATCATTAAAGCGGGCATCTTCATCCATAAAATGTAACAAAACAATGTTTGAAACCAACCTACAACGTTATAATTCATTAGTACACCTCACCCTTGAATGTAACAGAACAATGTTTGAAACCAACCTACAACAAACAAGATTGAAAATGATAAAGCAATCTTAATGTAACAGAACAATGTTTGAAACCAACCTACAACGAAACGAACGGCAACTAAAAGAATCGTTAAATGTAACAGAACAATGTTTGAAACCAACCTACAACACGGCAAACATATTGTATCGGCAAGCAGTCAATGTAACAGAACAATGTTTGAAACCAACCTACAACTCAATCTTGATTGAGTCATCTACACCGTTTAATGTAACAGAACAATGTTTGAAACCAACCTACAACTACACAGAAGTCCTCCCCTCTTTTGCATACAATGTAACAGAACAATGTTTGAAACCAACCTACAACCATAACAGCCAAACAAACAAGAAGAAAGGGAATGTAACAGAACAATGTTTGAAACCAACCTACAACAGAATTCGGCAAGCGAGCAACACAAACATTAATGTAACAGAACAATGTTTGAAACCAACCTACAACTGATGTGGATTTGAACTCTGTTGTTGGTTTAATGTAACAGAACAATGTTTGAAACCAACCTACAACACTGTCATCATAAAAACACACATACACCTAATGTAACAGAACAATGTTTGAAACCAACCTACAACTCAATAAACGTTGCCAAAGCTGCCAAATCTAATGTAACAGAACAATGTTTGAAACCAACCTACAACCGTTGTATGTCTTTGGGTTCGGCGGGTGATAATGTAACAGAACAATGTTTGAAACCAACCTACAACCCAAGCGTTGTATATCCTGCCGCCGTGTTTAATGTAACAGAACAATGTTTGAAACCAACCTACAACAAACTCATAAAAACACCTACCAAAAATTAAATGTAACAGAACAATGTTTGAAACCAACCTACAACCCTTTCTCAGCAAAAGAATCCAGAAACCCGAATGTAACAGAACAATGTTTGAAACCAACCTACAAATATACAATCGTTCCGTTTCCCTCCGTATCTTTGTAAGCCCTGTCATTCAGAGGATGATTGCCTTCGGGCGCACCCGTGTACGTGGCAGGGCTTTGTTATTTAATTATATTCGTAAGCCCTGTCATTTAGGGAATGATTGCCTTCGGGCGCATTTATGTACGTGGCAGGGCTTTTTCATACGTCCCCACAGACCAGCTGATTACAAATCAGCGGCTCTCCCCGGCACACCACCACTCTGTTAATGTCACGCCGCTCGGTGCCGTCCCGCGATAGCAGAAAATTATTTAGAATGATTGACGGATTGCAAGAAACCGTTATCTTCGCGGCGAAACAATGACGGTGCCGAGGCACAATGCCTTGGAGAATAGGGAATCCCGTGAAAATCGGGAACGGTTGCGCCGCTGTAATGGCCGACAAATCTCATATGCC
>JAIBAE010000122.1 GCA_019695345.1 Bacteroidota bacterium
GCTATTTTCACAAATGTTCATTGGTAATAGAAAGATTGCATTACAGCCAAACATAGTACAGGATAATAGACTTTCAATAAGGTACAAATCTGATACCGTATATTCAGATTGGTTTACAGTGAACAATCGTACACAGTTTAAGCAATTTACTTATGGTTACGACCTGCCCTGTGTAAATACGTTTTTACAAGAGAAGACAAATAAAAATGAGTTAATTGCAATTCCATTACGTACAAACAACAGGAAAGAACGTTGGCAGAATGATGTAGTTTTACAACGTGGCGGAAATAAGGAATACAGATTACTAGTAATTAGTAATTGCCGCGGATTTTCCCGTCCAATTAATGATATTGAGTTATTTGGTTATTCAGTTGACAATTTAGGAAAAGGTTCAGAGGTAAATGAACCAATTGTTGTTGATTTACAACAGAAGTCTAACAAGGGTTCATCGCTTAACGTCTATCCAAATCCAACAGATAACATTTTATCAATTTCATTTGATGGTTTTGAAGATGAGCAAAATGTTGAAGCTGTAGATAATGATGTAGTACTATTGGATATACTTGGAAGAACTGTGAAAAAGTTCCAAATCAGAGCCAATGAAACTATTTCTGTTGATACTAAAGATTTAACAGAGGGATTGTACTTCGTTCAGGTAAAAGGATTCTACTCAACAAGTAATCAACCTATAATCATCAAAAGATAAGGATAAGAGTTTAATTACTTTTATTCAAGGGGCGGCAACTAAGGGAGTAGCCGCCCTATTTTTTTATTACCTATCTTCCCCCCCATTTGGCACAATCATTGCCAACTCACCAATTATATAAAAAGGAAATAGCTGTAACGGTCGGTTCGGACAGGGTTGCCGCGCACAAGGCATGGCAACTCCGTGAGGGGAACCAAGATTGTTCTTTTAATTCCCTCTGTCCCATTCGCGGGCATCTCCCTTTACAAAAGGAAGAATTAATTCAGGTGAAGTATGGATACCAATAAGTCGCGGAAACGCGCTCAAAACAGACATCAGATTATACCATGTATTTCTAACCCAATAACTCATGGAGGAGTTGCAATGAAGATACCGTTTTTGGATTTGAAAGCGAATTTTAAACCCCTGCGCGAAGAAATTTTAGCCGAGATTACCGATGTTCTCGATAACACGGCGTACATCCTTGGCCCTAAAGTAGCAAAGTTCGAAGAGCAGTTTGCCGCAATGCATCAGGTTGCATATTGTGCAGCTGTTAGCTCCGGCACCGATGCCAACCACCTTGCTTTATGGGCACTTGGCATTGGCCCCGGCGATGAAGTAATTATTCCTGCAAACACATTTGTGGCAACAGCATGGGGCGCAACCTTATGCGGTGCAATGCCTGTGTTTGTAGACTGCGACCCACGCACGTATAATATTGACCCCACAAAAATTGAAGCGGCAATAACACACCGTACAAAAGCAATTGTTGCAGTTCACTTATATGGTCAGCCGGCGGATATGGATGCCTTGCGCGCAATTGCAAACAAGCACCGTATTGCATTAGTAGAAGATGCCGCACAAGCGCACAATGCTACGTATAACGGTAAACCAATTGGCGGTTTGGGTGATATTTGCTCGTTTAGTTTTTATCCGGGTAAAAACCTTGGCGCGTACGGCGAAGGCGGAGCAGTTACTACCAACAACCCCGACCTTGCACGTAAAGTTCGTATGATTCGCGAGCATGGCTCGGAGAAAAAATACTACCACGAAATGTATGGAACCAACTACCGCATGGAAGCAATTCAGGGTGCAGTGCTTGGTGTTAAAGTAGGACACTTAAACGATTGGACGGAAAACCGCCGCCGCGTTGCAAGCCGCTATAATGCCGGCTTAAAGAACGTTGATGGCATTGTTCTTCCGTTCGAGGCAGCAAACGTAAAACACGTGTATCACTTGTATGTTATTCAAACAGAAGACCGCGATGCACTTGCACAATACTTGAATGATAAGGGTGTTTCCACAGGATTGCATTATCCTGTTCCATTGCACTTGCAACAATGCTTTGCTCACTTGGGCTACAAAAAAGGCGACTTCCCTGTTAGCGAACAACTTGGCGAAGAATGTCTCTCGCTCCCAATGTTCCCCGAAATGACCGACGAACAAATTGAGTACGTAATCAGCTCGGTGGTTTCTTTCTTCGAAGAGCAGAAATCGGCTAACCCGGCCAAAGTAGAGTCGGCAGTTATATAGTTGGTGTTTGGTCTGTGCTATCGCATGACCGCACTAAACGGCACAAACAAAATGCAGGGGCAATACACTACGGTGTGTTGCCCCTTTGCCGTTGTACTTGCGGAGGAGAACAATCATTACAAAACACCCAACATCGTGTTTGGTGAATGATAAGAATTGAAGTAAAAAGTAGTTTAACGGTATTAACTCCAAGAATACGCTTACTGTTTTATTGTAGCGACGCGATGCTTCGCGTCGAAAAAGTGAATGAAGCAATATTAAAATGATTAAAGATTGCACAACTTCAATGAGGTTTTTACCTTGTTAAAATTCTAAGAACTGCTCTCTTTGCCAGTTAAGACGCGAGGCATCGCGTCTCTACGAAAGAAAGAGAAAACCGAAATTGAACGTTTCTAAATCATATCTATAATTCCTACATATTTTGAAAGTTTATGTTGAATAGGACTACATCCTTATGGTACTTCTTCAACACTCACCCATCACGATTACCGCACCATTACTAATAAAGGTTCTGTCAATGCAATGCATTTGGTGTGTTTTGTTGGCCAACCGGAGCCGTCCAACCAGAAAATAATGGCACAATGCTTGCCGTACAAGTGGTACTACTCATTTTATCAACGGATTGGTACCATGATTGCCACAGAAAAAAGGACTAACGCAGTAAAAAGAAACATGAGTTCAGAAGAGAAAACTCCGGCCTATTTTGTTCACGAAAAAGGAATGTGCGAAAGCGTAATTGGCGCAGGCAGCCGCGTGTGGGCGCATGCACATGTTATGAAAAACGCACTAGTTGGCGCAGATTGCAACATTGGCGAAGGCAGTTTTGTAGAAAGTGGTGCGTACATTGGCACTGGCTGTACTATTAAAAACGGTGTTTCCATTTGGGACGGCGTTCACTTAGAAGGTGAAGTATTTGTTGGGCCAAACGCCGTGTTTACCAACGATATGATGCCACGTGCTAAATCGGTAAATCCTGAATTCCATTTGGTGCAAACAGTTGTTAAACGTGGTGCAAGTATTGGCGCAAATGCTACCATAGTATGCGGCACAACCTTAGGCGAGTATTGTATGATTGGCGCAGGTGCTGTTGTTACCAAAGATGTTCCGGCATTTGCATTAGTAATTGGCAACCCTGCCAGAATCCACGCGTGGGTTTCTAAAAAAGGAAGCAAACTACAATTTGATGCTAATGGTATTGCTACCGATGATGATGGCAATACGTACAAATTAGAGAATAACACAGTTTCTATTATTGAGTGATACGCTATGAAGTCCTCTCCTTTGGAGAGGATATAGGTGAGGTCAAACTTCCGACGCGAGACATCGCGTCGCTACAAAAGAAAAACTTGGTGAGAAAAACTATACAACAGAGCGTGGGGGCGTAATGTTGTAGTACAAACAAAAGGGAGATACAGTATGCAGGACGCATTAGTTATTCAATTAGCCCGCGACGCATTTTATTATGTGTTACTTATATCGGGTCCACTTCTTATCATGTCGCTGATTGTTGGATTATTGATTTCCATCTTTCAGGCGGCAACTTCTATCAGCGAACAAACATTAACGTACGTACCTAAACTTGTTATTACCTTTTTGGTAACGGTATTGGTGCTTCCGTTTATGTTGAGCAATCTGAAAACATACACTATACAGTTGTTTCAGATGATTCCGACGCTGAAATGATATTCCCCGACGGACATATTATTAACGAGCTTATGGCAAAGTTCATTATCGGACTCTTGCTGTTTGTTCGTGTTACGTCGTTAATGTTTTCGGGTCCGCTGTTTAGCAGTATGGGTATCGAGCCACAGGTAAAGGTATTTCTATCGGCAATTGTTGCAATGGCAATGACCAGCGTTTACGGCGGTTACCAACCACCCGTTGATGTTGATACCATTGGTATTGTTCTTCTTGTAATCAAAGAGATATTTGTTGGGACCATTATTGGATACTCGGCTAATATGATAATGAATGCCGCACGTTTTGCCGGTGGTTTATTAGACTTTGAAATTGGTTTCCAAACAGCACTCATGTTCGACCCCAACGCAGGCGTTCCAACGCTTCTTGGTGAGATTAAAACGCTTATGATGACCATGCTATTTCTGTTTATGAACGGACATCATTTTATCATTGAAGCAGTATTTGCAAGTGCAAAGATTATCCCAATCAACGGATTTGTAATGGGCGATAGCACAGTAGAGATGCTCATCCGCTTAGTAACCGTTACCATGATTATTGCTGTTAAAATTGCATCGCCAGTATTGGTTGCAATTTTCCTAACTAACCTTGCACTTGCGTTGTTAGCTCGTGTTGCCCCACAAATGAACATCTTTGCCATGAGTATGCACGTAAAAATTCTTGTGGGAATTTTATCGCTTATGGCAACGGTCCCGTTGGTTGTGTTACTTATGAAACACGCCATGGGAATTTTTCAGGAAGATGTCATGAAAGTTCTTATGTCACTTGCTGTAAACAAGGGGTAACAAATGGCACAAGAAACCCCCGATGGACAACAGAAAACCGAAGAGGCCTCCGGTAAGCGGCTTGGAGACGCACGCGATAAAGGGCAGGTAGCCAAGAGTCACGATGCAACCTCTGCAGCTATGCTGTTGTTTGGTTCGTGGATTATCTACGCCTACGGGAAATCGCTTGCCGAAAGTTTAATGAACTTCATGCGCTTTATATTACTGGAAGCACCTTTCGTTCAAATAACCGATAGCAGTGTACCACATTACTTTCTCAATCTAATTCTCTTTATATCCGGTTTATTGTTGCCGTTGTTGGCAATGTTATCGGTTATCGTTTTAGCAATCGAAATCTCTCAGGTTGGTTTTCACTTTGCTACCAAAAAATTTACCGAAGGACTAAATCTTGCTTCGGTGTTTAATCCGTTTACCGGAATCAAACGGATGTTCTTTTCTAAAAACTCATGGGTTGAAATCTTAAAGAACTCCGGTAAAATATTAATGATGGCAATAGTTGTCTATCAGGTACTTTCTTCTAAAACAGAAACAATCTTAACGCTCATGGATATGCCATTTCAAAATATGGCTACATTTATGGCAGGTGTTGGGTTCGAAATGGTGATGAAAGTTTCCGTTGTGTTTGCGGTTCTTGCCGCGTTCGATTACATCTATCAAAAGCGGAAGTTTAAAGAAGACATGAAGATGACCAAGCAAGAGGTAAAAGAAGAAACCAAACAGCAAGAAGGTGACGTTCAGATGAAAGGACGCATCCGTAATATTGCACGCCAACGCTTGCGTAAGCTTATGTTAAAACGCGTTAAAGAAGCCGACGTAATTATCACCAACCCTACGCACTATGCTGTAGCTATTGTGTATAAGCAAGGACTTAACACTGCGCCTGTTGTTGTGGCAAAAGGTGTTGATTTCTTGGCGTTAAAAATTCGTGAGATTGCAACGGATAGTAACATTCCAATTGTAGAAGACCCGCCACTTGCCCGTGCGCTGTATGCCTCGGTTGAGGTAGAACAACAAATACCCGAAACACTCTTTAAAGCTGTTGCGCAGGTTCTTGCGTATGTGTACAAACTCAAACGTAAACGGTAGTAGTATTTTCTGCTGTCGCCAGACCGCGCCGTACCGCTCATTCCAAACAACATCCATCTGCGGATAGAATCCACATCTTCCAAACACTGTGTATCGTGATGGAGTTAAATGAGCACTTTGTTTGAAGATATTGAATAACTCTGCCCTTTAGGGCAGAGAAAGTAGAATCAGAACCATAGGGCTTTAGCCCTGCAACCTTTCAGGAGTAAAGACCCAAATAAGTTTGTAGCTTTCTATCCCCAAGCTAAAGCATGGGGTTAAATTCGGCATTCGTATATCTGCCTGAAGTAGCTCCATCGGAGCGACATAGAATAAAAACTAACCACGATGTCCACCCAATATCAACCGTCATTCTGTTCGGCAGTGTGTGGGTGTTTAATAAACAACATTTGGTGCCGTCATGCGATAGCAGAACATACTATTTACCATTCCACCGTTTAGATGTAGTAATCTTATTACTGAAATAATTGGTAATGGAAATCTGCGCATCGAATGCAGAACTGTAATCTGCATCGGGCAGCGGAATAATTGCCCTGCACACAACATCGTTGTTGGGTTTGCGGATGAGTTGCACATCGCTGGCTGTGATTGTACGCTCTCCGGTTAACGATGGATACGTTACCGTTACAGTTGATTTCTGCGGCGGCAGATAATCGCTAAAGTCTATTACCAAACATGGTTTTCCATCGTAACCATAAAACTCGGCAGATTTAAACTCGGGTTTATCTTCAAGCGTTACGCGTTGGATTTCGTTGCTGTTTCTGAGATGTTCTGTGTGGAGCGAACTAAGCGTTACGGTGCGTGTTAACCGCTGGCGCGAAGGATTGTTTTTGAAATACGCAATGTTATTTAACGTCTGGCTATACGAGCTAACAACGCCATCGCCTGTTGAAAACACTGCACTTAACCCCGAATCGAAAAACTCAACAGCACGACGTAATATCTCCTGAACGGCAGTTGTATTAAGCTTTTGAACTTCGCTTGCAACGTCAACATCACCAACCACACACACATACTCAACATCGCCGGGATGTTCGGATTTGTTTAATGCGTCGAGAAACGTTCCGCCATCTTCGGGTCGCATTAAATCGTGCATTGCAGGTGCATCAAATGGTACATCACTCTCCGCTGCTTCAACAGTTGAGAGAGCGCCTTTAAGTATTGTTGCGGTAACCGGATTTGGATTCTCTTTTAACTTAGATACTATACCTGCTTTTAGTTTGTAGATACGCGCAAACGGAGAGCCCAGATGCGGAGAGCCAATTGTTATTAAGCGCACAACATTATGGTTCTTTACATGATGTGTAAGGTAATACCGCGATGCAACCCCACCCATACTATAACCAA
This sequence comes from Bacteroidota bacterium, assembly GCA_019695345.1. Lineage (GTDB taxonomy): Bacteria > Bacteroidota > Ignavibacteria > Kapaibacteriales > NICIL-2 > JAIBAE01. The sequence continues at coordinate 7,135 of JAIBAE010000122.1, forward strand.
TCAGAATTACTTTATCGGCTTTGGTTTTTTGGCGAACAAGATTTACATATTGCTCAAGTTCCCTGCCCCATGTTGCAATGGAATCGGATGAGTTGGTAAACGACACGGTAAAGAAATCGCCCGAGCCGTTGTACTTTGCATCGAGATTTGCCTTTCCGTTCTTCATGGAGAGAACTCCGCCAAATGCCAGCCCCATTTCGTTCTGATAGAAACGAACTGCCTGGTCGTCCCACACATGCGATTTCTGCCCCAACCCGTGCAATAACAATATTGGATATGCAATGTGAGTTGTTTGTACTTTCTCTGCACTTGGCAACGATGGTAATTCGGGCACAAATCCTGTTTTGCACGATGATAAAACAAGTGAAATCATCAATGCAATTCCCAGTAACACTCTCAACGATGAAAACATAGTATTCAACTTCATAAACTATTTATTAACGGTTAAGGTATATGTGTACACAACAGATTGAGGTTGTTGCGGTTGTTGAACCTCCTGTACAGCCGGGGCAGACGTGTACGAATACACAACCTGCTGTTGAACAGGCGCAACTTGTACCGGAAGTATATCTTGGTTATTATTCCCAAGCGTAAAATGGATAACAATATCCATGTGGGTAGTTACATGTACGCCGCGGTTACGTGCAGGAATGTACTTCAACATTTTTACAAGTCGCAAAGCTTCTTCATCGCACCCGCCGCCAATCCCACGAACAACCTTTGCAGAAAGTACTTTTCCGTTTTCGTCCAAATCGTACTTAACATGCACATCGCCCTCAATGTTTTTGGCAATAGCTTCATCGGGATACCGCAGGTTGGTAGAAATAAAACTGCGAAGTGCTTCGGTGCCGCCTTCAAACTTTGGCTTTTTGATAAACTGTTTTTTGCGTGGAATTTTATCCGC
>JAIBAE010000123.1 GCA_019695345.1 Bacteroidota bacterium
CTTTCAAAAAGGGGTTGAAAAAAGCGGCGGGGCCAACGCCCGCCGCTTCTGATGGCCGATGCGAATAAGCGCTAACGGCTGTTCAAAGGCAGAGGCATGGCGCATGCGGAAGCGATCCCCGATGCAGACGCAGACAGGTATCCCGTCGCGAGGGCATAGAAATCCCCCTTGAGGCACTGCAAGCCGCAGACACGGTTATAAACGCAGTTATACATTTCGCCAAGCCTCCTTTCCCCAAACATCTTTTTTGATGACTCGCAATCCGTTTTCGGATTGCCTGATCCTTTATACCACGAATTTGCAGGAAAATCAATCAACCTGCAAGAGAGAACCTTTCAAGAGCAAGGCCCCTTTAACGTTGGGGGCAGAACGCGAGCCGTTGCCATTGATGTAAGTAACACTAATGTAATTATTGCCGGTGGTGTTAGTGGTGGCATCTGGCGAACAACTGATGGCGGTTCATCCTGGACAAAATCTACTTCCCCATCGGTAATGCATAATATCACTACTATAGCTCAAGACACTCGTGTTGGTAAACGCAACATCTGGTACGCGGGAACAGGTGAAATATGGGGAAATTCATCGGAACTGAACGGTACCGGGATGTATAAATCAACCGATGGCGGATTAACATGGACATTACTTAATGCAACCAAGAACTCTTCATTAGGTTCTTGGGACTCTCAATGGGAGTTCATCTGGCGTGTTGTTGTAGACCATACGAATACAACTCAAGATGTTGTGTATGCTTCTACTGTTTTAGGTGCTATACAACGAAGTACAGATGGTGGCACTTCATGGAAAACGGTATTAGGTGGTTTTGGGAATAACTACGGTTACTTTAGTGATGTAGCGATTACAAAGTCTGGTGTGTTGTATGCAACTATTAGTCAACAAGCACCGGGTGGTCAGTCATCTATAGTAAAAGGAATCTTCCGCTCAACAGATGGTGTTAAGTGGACATCTATCTCACCTTCCTTCATCCCTACAAAATATGCTCGTATTGTAATGGGAACTTCAGAAACCAACGAGAACACTGTGTACTTTTTAGCAAACACTCCGGGTAGCGGATTTAAGCAAATTGATTTTCAAGGACGTGAAGATTGGAATTCGTTATGGCGATACACATATCAAAGCGGTGATGGCTCGGGTTCGAACGGTACTTGGGTAGATTTATCGGAAAACATTCCGGGATTAAAAGCAACACAAGGACAATTTGGTGACTTCCAAACTCAAGGAAGTTATGATATGTATGTTAAAGTGAAACCTGATGACCCAAACACTATATTTATTGGCGGTACCAATGTGTATCGTTCAACAGATGGGTTTACAACCAAAACTAAATGGAATTGGTGTGGCGGGTATTTACCCGGTTCCAATTTACCATTCTACGGTGTGTATGAGAACAACCACCCCGACCAACATGATCTGATATTCTACCCAGATAATCCTAACAAAATGATATGTGCGTGCGATGGCGGTTTGTTCCGTTGCGATGACCCTATGGCAGGTACTGTAAAATGGAGTTCGCTTAACAATGGATACAGAACTTCTCAGTTTTATACGTGCGCCATTGATCACTCAACTACAAATAATAAAACTATTATTGGTGGCTTACAAGATAATGGCACTGTGTTTACTAACTCAACTAACTCAAAGGCAAATTGGGCATCACCAGGTTTGGGAGACGGTTCGTATTGTGCTATTGCAAAGAACGGTATGTATTATATGTCGCGCCAGCAAGGTAGAATAGGCAGGTTTGAATTAGATGCAAATGGAAACGTACAGAAATATACTCGAATTGACCCCAAAGGAGTACCAAAAGATGATTACTTATTTATCAATCCTTTTGTGTTAGATCCTACCGATAACAACATAATGTACTTGCCAGCAAAAAAGATTTTATGGCGGTGCTCTGACTTAACACTAACGCCTTGGGGTAGTTGGGATACAAATGCAACATCAAGTATGGGCTGGGATTCATTACCACAAACAAGAATAGATACAGTGATTTCAGCAGTTGGTGTAACCTCATTTCCTGCTCACCGCGTGTACTACGGAACCCAGAACGGTAAACTTTATAGACTTGATTCTGCAAACGTTGGGAATCCAAAACCTGTTTTGATTTCTCCAACCAACTTCCCTACTGCAAACATCGAATGTATTGCAGTAAATCCAAGAAATGCAGATTCAGTTGTCGTTGTATTCTCAAACTACAATGTTCAGAGTTTGTACTTCACACAGGACGGCGGTAAAACGTGGACGGCAATTGGAGGTAATCTTGAAGGCACTGAAGGACCATCTTGCCGCTGGGTGGAAATGGTTGATGTAAATGGTAAAATGATGTATTTTGTTGGAACCAGTATTGGTCTATTTTCTTCCTCTTATCTTTCAGGAACAAACACTGTTTGGGAGCAAGAAGGTGCTTCAACAATTGGAAACAACGTTGTTAGTATGATAGATATCAGATCATTGGATAAGTTTATTGTTGTTGCCACACATGGCAATGGAGTTTACACCGGTACCGTTAATCAGTTAACCAACACTCCAGGTGCAATATCATTATCTTCTCCTGCAAATAACGAGACTTGTGTTACTACCAGAGCAACACTCACATGGCAAACTATTCCTGATGCTGTATACTATCAAATAGAACTGAGCACATCACCAACTTTTGCTACTACCGAACAAATATGGGATGCTATAACCACAAATGAGGTCATAGCAGATAATTTAGTTCAAGGTCATCAACAATACTATTGGCGTGTGCGTGGCTTTAATGCTGGCGGTCCGGGAGCATATTCACAGACATGGAGTTTTACAACGGCATTACTAGCACCTACTTTAGTAACACCAATACAAACGTCCACACCTACTGTTTTACCTGCCCGTTTAGTCTGGCATTCAATATCAAAAGCAACGTCATACAAAATACAAGTATCGCCAAGTCTTACATTTTCTACGGTTGTTTTCGAGAAAGAAACAAGTGATACTACCATAGAAGTAACCGGTTTAGAAAAAGGAAAAACATATCGTTGGCGGGTTATGAGTAAAGAGAACACATGTGAAGGAACATACTCTAGTTCCAAAGCTTTTGCAACAGAACAAACGTCCGATGTCACCGAGCCTCAAAACATTATAGTAACAAATGTATCAGTATGGCCGCATCCGGTTCAGAATACTTCCACCATTGATTTTATGGTACTGCGTAACTCAATGGTTGAATGTTCGGTGTTTAATCTTCAAGGTACTAAGGTAGCTACCCTTTTTAATGGCTATCTACCATCTGGTAATCACGCTATAACACTACAATCAAATCAACTTGTTAATGGCAATTATCTTGTCCATTTAACGTGTAATGGAACTATATTCAGTAAACCAATTATTATTGCACATTAACAATGAAGATTTCATTCAATGCACCAGTAACACTAATACTTACAGTAAGTGCATTAATTGTCATGATTCTTGCACAAACTAGACAAGGATACTCAACAACAAATTTATTCTCAACTTATCCAACATCACAGTTTGATGCCCTTACATTTGTACGCATGTTTACCCATATCTTAGGTCATGCGGGGTGGGATCACTTTTTGGCAAACTTTACGTTAATTCTTGTGTTGGGTCCGTTGTTAGAGGAACGTCACGGTTCATTTCAGTTGTTTGGGATGATACTCATTACAGCATTTGTTACTGCCCTATTAAACAACATTTTTTTCACCAACGGTTTACTTGGTGCAAGCGGCGTTGTGTTTATGATGATACTACTCAGTTCTATTACAAACATTCGTTCTAAAACAATCCCGGCAACGTTTATCATTGTAGTCGTTCTGTTTTTAGGGAGAGAAATTGTAAACTCATTAACAAACGACAACATTTCTCAATTCGCTCACATAGTTGGCGGTATTTGCGGAAGTTTCTTCGGTTTCTTCAAAAAATCCGATAATACACAACAAACAGTGCATCACTGAAACACATTTACCATTCTTTGGGTTACTGTCCGAAAGGTTATGAAACAAGATTACAAAACATACGGCGATGTTGAGCTTTACTACCTCCTCCGCTCAGGCGGGAAGGAACGGGAAGGCGCATTTGCGGAGCTATACTCCCGCCACGGACAGCGTGTGTATCTGTATTGTAGAAAAATCCTTGGCGATAGCGTCGCTGCCGATGATGTGTTTCAAGATACCTTTATCAGATTTCTGAACAGTGTGCAAGATGAACGCGTCATGACGAATGTTCCAGCGTTTCTTCTACGTATTGCCCGTAATCTTTGCCTTAACTACAAACGCGACCACAAGCCAAACTCGGTAATGTTCGAAGATTATCATCGTTCGTTTACCGATAAGCAAGTGGAAAGTAACGAGATTGCAAAACTCATCACAATGGCGTTGGATTTATTGCCCGATGAATATCGCGAATCGTTGATTCTGCAAATGTATCACGGCATGAGTTACGAAGAAATTGGTGAACAACTTAATGTTCCTGTAACAACGGTGCGGAACTGGGTTGTTCGCTCGAAAAAGCAAATGAGGGACATACTTGCTCCCTATTTCGAAGATCATAAATAATTGGTTTTTGCTATCGCCTGACCGCACCGAACGTTGCAAAATAAAGCACCATCACATGCGGGATAGAACGATACCAACCAATGATATGTTTATCATCAACAATACAGTGATATGTGGTAAAGGGTAGTATGGACACTGAAGGTTCTCTCCCGCACCACAACACAATGGATAGCACAGGGTTCGGAGCGGCTTTTACAAAAAAACAATTGACATTATGAACTCAGATTTTACTTCATCGGAACTTATTTACTTGTTCTTAGACGGCGAGCACACACCCGTAGAGCGCAGTGTGTTGTTTTCTTCGTTAGCTAACAATTCAGAATTACAATCGGAATTTGAAGATGCCTTGAAGATTCGTGCTGCAGCGCTTAAAGATGCATCTGCAATAGCTCCGTCTGCAACTGTTACCTCAGCACTTATGAGCAAAGCTGGTTTTGCCGGAGGTGCAGCGGCATCAGCGGTATCTCAAGGATGGTTTGCACAGTTGTTTGGCTCGTGGGGAACCACAATGTTAACGTATGTTGTACCCGGGCTTTTTGCATTAGGTGGAGTTGGAATAGGCTTGTTGTTATCAAGTAATAACGCAAACACAATAGCACAACAAACACCTGTTGTTCAAACTAATACAAACAGTAAACAAATTTCTTCGCTCATAGAACAAATTAGCAGCCAAGAGAAAACAATCGAAACCCTTGCTGATAGAAATTCAATTCTTGCTGATAGAAATTCAATTCTTGCTGATAGAAATTCCACTCTTGCGCAACGAGTAAATACACTCTCAGGTAAAATTAATAATCAACAAGTTGTTATAGCGGAGTTACGCAATAACGCGAGTAAGTCTCTTTCGTTTACTTCAAATACTCAACACGGTACGTCAATAAACAATCCGGTTCCGAAACAAGTTGAGCTGACTGAGGAACCAACTACAACGATAACACGATTTTCAGTGCCATCAAGTACGGCATCAATAATTCCATCAACATTATCAACACCAACACTCGAAAGAAACTCCGTTCGTGTGGCTGTCCCTGAAGCAATCCACGAGTTAGCTTCGGAAAAAGATTGGCACGAATACAAATATGCGCTTACCTTACGTGGTATCTCAACTATGGGACTCACGAACAGTCAATCTTTTCCTGATTATTTACGGAGCTCTAATTGGTATAACAATTTGAGTTTTGCAATAGGGCTCTCAGTTCCCGTTAACGACTATATCTATGGTGTGTTTGAAGCCGGACATGAGTATCTTCCTTATGCTACCTATAACTCTGGTGTAACTGGACTTGGAAATTATTATGAAAGTACTCAATGGATTGCAGCGGGCGTAAAGTTTGTTGGACCTAGTATTCCAGAAATTTACAACATCAGACCTATCTGTCAAATTACTTTAGGAGCATCACCAAACGGACTTGTAACTCAGGTGCAAGGGCAACTTGGATATAACTTGACTAACAATATTATGTTAACCGGCGGCTTTGGGTACTTTACTCAACAGTATAAGAACTATGAAAATAACACTCAAACTGGCAGCAAGTACAGTTTCAATTATGGACTTTCTATAGGTTTATAAAAGAACAAACATTTCTACAAAAGCCCCGGTTTGGGGCTTTTTGATTTTAAACCGCACGTAACTATTTAACAATTCCAAGCAATAACTCATTTCATTTTCAACACTTGCCTACCGATAATACACAATGAAAACCCGTCCGTGTATTGTTGGCATACGTTTTTCAGTACTAAAACCAACAAACCGGACTATATAAACAAGTCCGCGAATAACAGGAATATGCGTTATGGCAAATGCAGAAAAAGACGTACTCGATGAAATAGAAGAACCCAAAAAGAAAGGGATGAAACTCCCTGTTCTGATTGGCGTGATACTTGGCATTATCATTGTTCAGGTGGGTATTGTGTTTGCAGCTATAAAATTTATGGCTCCGGCAGATGCTCATAACGAAAAAGACAAACACAAAACCGAGCAAGAAGCAGAAGAAAAAGACAGCGAAAAAGCACATGAAGCAAAAGATGGCGAAGAAGAAGAAAACGATGGTAAAGCAGAGCTTGTTCAAAAAGTTGAAGCAATTGTAACAACCAAGAACGATCTCTATATTAACCCTCGTGGTACTTCATCGCACATCGTGGTGTTATCACTTGGTATCGAGGTTTCCCCTGCTGAAAAAGCTAAAGAAGTTGAAGAAAAACTGATGGTACCAATTCAGGATAAAGTTATAGGAAGAATATCCGGTTACACAACCGAAGAACTTCAACGTAGCGATATCAGGGACTCACTCAGAACAATTATTAAGAAAGATATTAAACCATTCTTTCTTGGTATGGAAGAAGTGAAGTTACGAAATGTGTACTTCCCAAAATTTGTAATACAGTAAGTGTAGATAAAGTACAACTGAATCAAGGATGATGTGTGGCAGACGTTTTATCACAACACGAAATAGATAGTCTCTTAACAGGACTCAATGTAGGAGCAGTACAACCCGAAGAAATCTCGAGTTCAATACGCTCGCGTGGTGATGTGATGAATTACGATTTCCGCCGACCCAACCGTATCAGTAAGAATCAAGTCCGCACTATACAAAACGTTCACGAAGCATTTGGCGAAGCATTCGGATACTACCTTGTATCAAAACTCCAAACAATGGCTTCTATCAACGTAACATCTGTTGATCAGTTATTTTATTCCGAGTACATTCTCTCTGTTTCCAACCCAAGTTGCTTGTATGTATTCGACATAGAAGGCACTGACGGAAACGGAATAATGGAGTTAAGCCCACAACTGGCGTTATCTATAGTAGAACGCTTGTTAGGTGGGAACGCTGACCAACAGCGTAAACCACGTACAATCACAGAAATCGAAAAAGCTGTATTGCGTAATGTTATTGAACACGCACTTAGCGATTTAAGCAGCGCTTGGAAATCAATTCACGACCTCAACTTCCGTTACAATCGTTTAGAATCGGAAGCTGATTTTGTTCAGGTTGCGCCAAGTTCGGAGATTGTAGTTGTAGTATCATTCGATGTAAACATCGGGATGAACTCATACCTAATGAACCTCTGTTTCCCAACCTTTGCGTTGGAAGACGTAATTGCACGTTTAAACAGACAATCGGTAACAAGCAATACCGGGTACAACCCCGAGCGCGAACGCGAGAACATCAGAGTAATGCGTCAACAGCTCTCTTCACAATTTCTCAACGTGGCTTCGGAACTTGGAAAAGCAACTATAACAGTACGCGATTTACTCCAGTTAAAACACGGCGATGTCATCAAACTCGATACAAAAGTAAATCAGGAAATTCAGGTGTTTATAGACAGCAAGCGCAAACTTGCAGGTCGCCCGGGAACAGTG
>JAIBAE010000041.1 GCA_019695345.1 Bacteroidota bacterium
GGTTTATGAGTTTTGATTTGTAAACCTTTAGGAACTTGAAACGCTGATAACAAATGATAAGTTTCTTTTAAGCATTATGGCGGCAAATAATGAAACAGGTGTTATACAAGATATTGAAGCCATAGGGAGCATCTGTAAAAAACACAGTGTTCTTTTTCATACAGATGCAACACAAGCCGTTGGGAAAATACCGTTTGATGTTGTGAAGAGTAATGTTGATTTGTGTTCTTTTACAGCACATAAGTTTTACGGACCAAAAGGTGTTGGGTGTTTGTATAGAAAAAAGACATCACCTAAAATTGAAATGGTGCCACAAATTGATGGCGGGGGACACGAGTTTGGTTTGCGTAGCGGTACATTGAATGTTCCCGGGATTGTTGGGTTGAGTTCTGCTTTACAACTTGCTGTTGGGAATTTGAATCAAGAGATTTCGGAGACAGCTCGTTTACGAGATACATTGTACAATGGGCTATCACAACAAGTAGGAGATGTTGTAGTGAATGGACCTCATCCGTTGTTGGATTCATGCCATCGGCTTAGTGCAAACTTGAATATCAGTTTTCTTGGTGCGCCCAGTTCGGTGTTAATGATGGGAATTAAAGATATAGCATTTAGTGCTGCCGCAGCATGTGGCACAACAGGCGCAGCGTATTCACACGTGTTGAAAGCAATGAATGTAGGCAATGAACGCGGTGAAACAGCAATACGATTAAGTGTTGGAAGTTACACAACCGATGAAGAAGTAGAATACACAATTGAGCGTATAGTTCAAGAAGTACAATCAATACGAAAACAAGTTTACAATTAATACATTTACCAAAAGAGGTAGAAGATGAATATTGATTTGAATGTTCCGGCAATAGAAGAAGTTACCGGTATTATTAGCGTAGGAACCGGAATTAACGGTGCCGATGAAGGTGATAATATTAATATCACACAAAAAGCTATTAGCGAAGTAAAGAAAATTAAAGAGCAAAACAACATACCTGCTGATTACGGTTTACGCGTTGGTGTAAAAGGCGGAGGATGTTCGGGCTTAAGTTATACGCTTGGTTTTGATGCCGCGGCAAAAGAAAAAGATATGGTATTGGAAGCAGAAGGCGTTAACGTGTTTATTGATGCCAAAAGCATTTTTTATCTAATGGGTGTAACGCTTGATTACAGCGATGGTTTAATGGGTAAAGGATTCACCTTTAATAATCCAAATGCTACTAAAACTTGTGGTTGTGGTAGTTCGTTTGGTGTATAAACAATGTATTACCTTATTGCAATATTAGAAGTGATTTCTATTGCTGCAATCACGGTGTTTTGTGCCATGTTGTTTTTCCGCAGAGAGCCAAACACCAAAGTATTTTACGCATTGTTTAACACAAAAGGAATATTACCGGCATACCGCAAAGTGTATGTGTATTCCAGCATGGTGTTTTTTATTAGCAGAGTACTTGTTCTCATTTTTGAATCATATTTCTAAAGATACAGGAGTTTACAATGGCAGAATGGAAATTTAACGCACGTCCATATTCGGATGAAGAAGCAAAAGAATTATTATCAAGCGTAATGTCGCCCGAAACAACCGATTGGCATTACAACACGCACCACAAAGGATATGTTACATTCCTAAACAAAATTGAAGGCGAGTTACCAAACGCGGATAAATCCGCTGCAAACGGTAACTGGTCGAACTTTGGCGAACTTAAACGCCGTTTAACCTGGAACCACGCAGGCACAGTGTTACACGATGTGTATTGGGAAGTTCTTGGCGGTGATGGCGATACAAGTAAAGGTCCTGAAGTTGTAGCGGCAATAGAAAAAGAATTTGGTTCCATTGATAATTGGAAGGCAGATTTTAAAGCAACTGCTACCGCTGCTAAACTAAGTGGTTGGGGCGTTCTGGCGTTCGACCAATTGTACAGCGGACGTTTGCTAAATGTGCTTGTTGATGAGCATCATTATGGTGCAATTTGGGGTGGAATTCCTCTTATTTCGTGCGATGTTTTTGAACACGCGTACTACCACAAAGATGGTCCGGGACGTGTTAAGTACATCGAGAATTTCTTGAACAACTTGCATTGGGGAAGAATCAACGAGCGTTACCTGAAGTTTGTTCGGTAATATGATTCCCGCCTCTGCCGAAGCGAACCATACTGCGCCGCAACCCGGTCGGGAACGTTCCTTCAGCATCGCAGTTTAAAGTAAATTAATATGGTGCCTGTGAAAATTTCACGGGCATTTTATTTTAATCACGATAATGGTGTATTTTTACAGCAAAGGATTTATCCCGCACTACAACGGTGTTTATGGTAATACGGCTGGGTGCGGTTTGCGATAGCAAAGCATATACTGTTAAGAGATTTATATGGCTGAGATGATTGAGAAAATACCGTTGTTCCCGTTGAGTATTGTGTTGTTTCCGGGTTCGTTTTATCCGCTACATATATTCGAGGACAAATACAAAGAACTGATTAACACGTGTATTCAGGAGAGTACATACTTTGGGATAAACCTTGTAAACAGTAACAAGATGTTTAATGTTGGATGCACAGCTAAGGTTGCCAAAGTGTTGGTAAAGTTTGATGACGGTAGAATGGATATTATGATTTCGGGGGGCAGACGTTACGCCTTGCAAACCCTACACGAACAAGAGAAGACGTACTTAACTGCTCATGTTGAATACTTCGACGACAACGATACCACTCCTATTGACCCGCAATTATTTGATGAATGTGTAGAGATGTACAACAAAGTTATGGAAGTGATTTACAACGGAGAAGGTGAGTTGTTTTTGCAACATACATACGCTGGCGAAGCGAACTTATCATTCCTGATGGCACAGAAAGCCGGATTGCAAGCCAACCAAAAACAAGACCTGTTAGAAATGCGTAGTGAAAACGAAAGACTAACGTACCTGCATACCCATTTAAGTGGCGTTATACCCCGAATAAAAGAGGCGGAACAAATTCAGAAGTTGATAAGTATGGATGGATATTTCCGTCCGTAACAGACCGTAATTCTACGGATTGTTTGATGTGAAATACATTATTAGTTTATATCATGTTTAATGTTTATGTACTTCGCATGAAACGTATTCTTGTTTTTCTATTAGTTTGTTTGTCTATACCATTTGCAAACTCGTGCTCATCATCAACCGATTATCCTGTTAACACTACCAACACCGGCAACACCTGGGCAAACACAAAACCAGTTGGTACTAACATTGGCGAACAAGCCCCTGAGATTTCTATGAATGATATTAACGGTAGCTCGTTTAAGTTATCGGCTAAACGTGGAAACATAATGTTGTTAGACTTCTGGGCTTCGTGGTGTCCGCCGTGTAAGACATCGTCGGTTACTTTAAAAAACCTAAAAAACACTTTTGCCGGAAAAGCATTTGATATTGTAAGCGTATCATTTGATTATAGTAAAGAAGATTGTAAACAATATGTTTCAGATAATAATATGAGTTGGAACCATGTGTATGGTGGTTATGATATGAGTTCAGGGTTTGGTCCTTTATCTCAAACATATAAGATAACCGGAATACCACAGTTTGTATTACTTGATAAATACGGAACTATCATTTACAAAGGTAGTAACGATAGAGACCTACAAAGTGAAATTGAAAAAGCACTGAAGTAAAAAAGTAAAGTCAGGTTCCGCCTGACTTTTTTGTTTTTAAAGGGATATGTAAATTGTAGTTCATTAAACAACCTTCAACACAAACAATTATGAACTTCCCAAAGATAATGGGTATTGTTAATGTAACGCCGGATTCAATCAGCGATGGCGGCAAATATAATACGGTAGAACAAGCTATAAGCCACGCTTTGCAATTAGTTGATGAAGGTGCTGATATACTTGATATTGGTGGCGAGAGCACACGCCCTGGCTCGGAATCTGTTATGTTAAAGGATGAACTTGAAAGAGTAATTCCTGTTATACAAGGTATTCGCGCTGTTAACAAAACTATCCCAATATCCATTGACACCATGAAAGCAGAAGTTGCCCAACAAGCATGTAATGCAGGGGCTACTATAATTAATGATGTCAGTGCCGGAAGATTTGATGAAAACATGTTTACAGTTGCTGCACAAGCTGATGTACCAGTTGTGCTAATGCACATGCTTGGGAAGCCAAAAACCATGCAGGAAAACCCAACGTACGGCAATGTGGTACAAGATGTGTATTCGTTTTTAGAAGAAAGAGTTACAACAGCACGAAACGCAGGTGTTACAAATGTTATGATTGATGTTGGAATTGGTTTTGGTAAAACACTTGAACATAATCTTGAGCTACTTCGTAACCATGCAGAGTTTGCAAAACTCAATGTACCTGTTGTGTTGGGGATTTCGCGTAAGACATTTATTGGTGCATTAACCGGAATAGAAAATGCCGCAGACCGAGATACGGCTACGGCATTACTTCATGCGTTATTACTTCAAGCCAAGGCAGACATTATTCGTGTACACAATGTTGCGCTGTGCAATACTCTGCGAACACTAACAGGTGCTTTAAACTAATTATGATATATGCTTTAAGGCATTAAGGATATCATCTTGTAAATCTTCGTAATCTTCTATTCCAACCGATAGGCGTACTAAGCCGTCGGTAACACCCAAACGCTCGCGTTGTTCTTTAGGTATTGAACCATGCGTCATACTAACGGGATGGCATACTAACGATTCCACTCCACCAAGTGATTCACCCAATGTAAACACGTTCAAATTTTTAGTAAAGGCAACAGCTTTTTCAAGCGAGCCAAGCTCAATAGAAATCATTCCGCCAAAGCCGGACATCTGTTGTTTAGCCAGCTCATGTTGTGGATGTGAGGGAAGTCCCGGATAATAAATTGCTTTAATAGCCGGATTATTTTCCAACATTGCGGCAATCTTCATAGCGTTTTCGGTGTGTTGTTTCATGCGCACGGCAAGCGTTTTTATTGAACGCAAACACAACCAACACTCAAACGGACCCGGAATAGCTCCGGCAGCATTTTGTATAAACTTTAAACGTTCTGCAATCTCAGTACTGTTAGTTACAACAACACCATGTACCAAATCGGAGTGCCCACCCAGATACTTTGTAGCAGAGTGTAACACCATATCAGCACCAAGTGTAATCGGCTTCTGGAAATATGGCGAAGCAAATGTATTATCAACTACCATCCACGCGTTAACCGATTTTGCAATAGCCGAAACCATGCGCAAATCGGTAAGGTTCATCATGGGGTTGGTTGGAGTTTCGGTGTACAGCATTTTAGTGTTGGGTTGAATTGCCGCTTTAATGGCTTGCTCGTCGCGCATATCAACCGCTGTAAAGGTTAGCCCAAAGTTTGTTAAGATTTTATCAAACAAACGGAATGTACCACCATACATATCCTCAGCCATTACCACATGGTCGCCCGATTTTAGAAGCTTCATTACAGAATCAATTGCAGCCAGACCGCTACCAAAAGCAAATCCGGCAATTCCTTCTTCTAAGGTTGCAATGTTTTCTTCCCATGCAAAGCGCGTGGGGTTTTGCGTGCGGGCATATTCAAATCCTTTGTGCTTTCCAATTTCATCTTGTGCGTAGGTGGAAGTTTGGTACAACGGAACGGTAACGGCTCCGGTTAATTCATCTGGTTCTTGTCCGGCATGAATCGCCTTGGTGGCAAATCCTATATACATAAATGCTGTAAATGAAGTAAAACATGCCGCGAAAATACAACAAGAGTTTCAAGCGGAACATATTCATTATGGTTTTGAGCGAGAGTGGCTACTTGCAAAACTGCGTTGTGGTGCTTCTCATATATGTTCAGTTTCAGTCTGCCGTTAGCCAGCTAAATCCAAAAGGTGCGGGATGAGTGACAATGTTTCCTAAAAAATTTTTAACACGAACTTTAAATCAACATGGAAGCTTTCTCTACCATCATACTGACCCAACATATCACTAGTATATATCAACTCATCAATTCCGAAACCAAATGAGTAGTATACATATCTCGATAGTTTTCTTTCATAATTGATATAAACAGATACATATTTATTTTGGTCATCGTGAATATCAAATCCTTTTAGCTCAGCATATGATGATCCTATATTTATGTACTTACTTAATTTTAAAGGAATCTCTAAAAAAAGTGACATAGAGTATTCCCCATTCAAAGGAGCAAAAAAACCTAAAGGCGCCATTACACCGTATCCTTTACACCCACCAAATCTAAATCCATATACATCAACATAACATCCTATTCTTGTACCCTGATGACTACCAATCCCGGCAAGTACACCAAAATGAATTGATAGGTTAGTTGAATCAGTTGACTTTGAAATATAAGTTGTACCTGATGTCTGAGCAGAGGCATATGTAAGTATAGTGCAAAAAATTAACCCAAGTAATAGTTTCATATCCCCTAACCTTTAAAGTTTTTTAGTTACAAAGCTATGACATTAATAATCGAAGTCTGTTTCAACATATAAAGAACCCAAATATTTGATGATCTCATATTCACAAGATTAGTTAAAGAGCCACTTACAGTTTCGATAATGACAATTGATGGATAGCAGTCAATTCTCACGACAAATTTTCAGGGTAATTTACGATAAACATTTGGTTGAAAACTGTGGGTTCTATCCGGCAAAACCGACGGTGTTTTGAAGTTTGTTATTTGGTGCCGTTTGCGTTAGCAGAATATCCCCCGAATACCTATATTTTATGCGGGGTTGCGGCTTGCAGAAAGTTGTTATATGTGGATAACTAAAGCCCTGATTTCTCGCTTTTTTTCGGTATTTTTGCCGCTCAAAATTACACGAATTTCCACGATTGAGTAAAGTGAGAGTATGGCTTTATTGAGCGAAAAAATACAGCCCGTAATGCTTGAAGACCAGATGCGCGGCTCGTACCTTGATTATTCTATGTCGGTTATTGTTTCGCGTGCGTTGCCCGATGTGCGCGACGGCTTAAAACCTGTTCACCGCCGCATTTTGTATGCTATGCAGGAACTGGGTTTGGCACCTAACAGACCGTACAAAAAATCCGCACGTTTGGTGGGGGAAGTGCTTGGTAAGTACCACCCACACGGCGATAGCTCGGTATATGATGCGATGGTTCGGATGGCGCAGGATTGGTCGATGCGTTATACATTGGTTGATGGGCAAGGGAATTACGGTTCAGTAGATGGTGACCCACCGGCGGCTATGCGTTATACAGAAACACGTTTAGCACAAATAACAACCGAAGTACTTCGCGATATTGATAAAAACACCGTTGACTTTCAATCGAACTTTGATGACTCGTTAGAAGAACCCAAGATATTACCTACAACAATTCCTTTGTTATTGGTAAATGGTGCAGGCGGTATTGCCGTTGGTATGGCAACAAATATCCCACCCCACAACCTGAAAGAAGTTGTTAGCGGGATTAAAGCTCTGATTGCAAATCCTGAGTTAACCAGTGCAGATTTAATGCAACATATTACCGCCCCCGATTTCCCAACCGGTGGTGTGATTTACGGCTACGAGGGAGTTCGCGATGCGTACTTAACAGGTCGTGGTAAAGTGTTAGTTCGTGCAAAGGCAAGTATTGAAACAAACAAGAATGGTAAAGAATCCATTGTTGTTACAGAGTTACCGTATCAGGTGAACAAGGCATCGTTAATTGAAAAGATTGCCGACCATGTACGCGATAAAGTATTAGAAGATATTGCAGACGTTCGCGATGAATCTGACCGCGACGGAATGCGCATTGTGATTGACTTAAAGCGCGATGGCGTTCCACTTGTTGTGTTGAACAACTTGTACAAACACACCCAAATGCAAAACACGTTTGGTGTGATTATGCTTGCGTTAGTAAACGGCCGCCCAAAGATTATGGAACTACGCGAAATGCTTCAGCATTTTATTGAGTTCCGTAACGAAGTTGTGGTGCGCCGTACACAATATGAACTTGATGCCGCAGAACGCAGAGCACACATTTTAGAAGGTTTTATTATTGCTCTTGATAATATCGATGAAGTAATTAAAACCATCAAAGAATCGCGTAATGTTGAAATTGCTAATGCAAACCTGCAATCGAAATTCAAACTCAGCGAAATTCAATCGAAAGCAATTCTTGATATGCGTTTGCAACGCCTTACCGGCTTGGAACGCGAGAAGATTATGCAGGAATACCGTGATATTATTAAACACATTGAACGTTTGAAATCAATTCTTGCAAGCAGAGAATTACAGTTACAAATTGTTAGCGAAGAATTAACCGCTGTTGTTGAACGATTTGGCGATGCACGCCGTACGGACATTGTTTTTGATGCACGTGACTTCACCATTGAAGACATGATTGCAAACGAAGACGTGATTGTTACTATATCGCACAAAGGGTTTATTAAACGTACACCTGTTAATAACTATCGCCGTCAGGGTCGTGGCGGGCGCGGCTTGAGTGGGGCAGGCACGTATGATGACGATTTTGTAGAAAATCTCTTCCGCGCACAAACGCACAATTACTTGTTGTGCTTTACTGACCAAGGAAGAGTGTTCCGCGTGAAGGTATATGATATTCCTGAAGGAAGCCGTAATGCAAAAGGTCGCTCCATTGCCAACGTTATACAAAAAAGTAACGATGAAAAAGTAACAGCGTACTTGTTGGTACAAGGAGAATTCACCGATGACCAGTTTATCTTTATGTGTACAAAACAAGGTACCGTTAAGAAAACAACATTATCTGAATTTGAGAGTGTTCGCCAAAATGGAAAGATTGCGCTTACGCTTGATGAAGGCGATATACTTCTATCGGCTCGGTTAACCGATGGCACAAATGATATCATTATTGGTACACACGAAGGTATGGCGTGCCGTTTCCGCGAGAGCGATGTACGCTCGATGGGACGTAACGCAACCGGCGTTCGCGGTATAGATTTACAAGACGACGATTATGTTGTATCAATGGTTGCAATCAAACGCAGCGACTCGCAAGTATTAGTAATTGGTGCTAATGGTTATGGAAAACGTACTCGCTACGAAGACTTCCGTTTAACTCGTCGTGGTGCAAAAGGAGTTTACTCCATGAATGTAACCGATAAAACCGGAAAAGTTGTTTCCATTATAGAAGTAACTGATAGCGATGACTTAGTGGTAATGACGCAAGGTGGAATTCTTATACGGCAGCCGGCAAGTGAGATTCGCGTGATTGGCAGAAACACGCAAGGTGTACGGTTAATCCGTTTGGATGAAGGTGATACCATTGCCGACATCACCAGCGTACCGCGCGATGAAGAAGACGAAATGGGTGATGAAACAGAAAGCACAACACCTGTTTTAGCTGAATAAAATAAAGTATCGGTTACAACAACAGGAACAAAAAAATAAAGGCATCTGCAATTTTGTAGATGCCTTTTTAATTAGTGGTTCCCGCCACAGCCGTAGCAACCCTCAAGCGCGCAGACCCGGCGCGAGCCAAGCGTTTGTGCTGCGCTTAATTTAGTGTAAACGACAACAATATATACAACACTAAACTTGACATTATAACAATACTTACGTTTTTTAAGCTAACGTTAAATAGCTTACGGATACCTTTGCCGTTCATAAGAATTAATAAAATGACACATTCTAGTATAGTATTTAATTCTGTATAAACATCATTTAAAAGTAACTGATCATATAAGCCAAATATGTCAGTTTCTGGCGTATCCAACTTGTTTTGAAAATAAAACTTCGAAATATCCTCAAAACTATACATTCCGTTATGGTATGAAAAATATATGGAGTTAGCTATCAGGCACAACGACAAAACAGTGTATAGATATAACAACCACCAACCAAGCTTCTTTCTCAATAGGAAGAGAATAAAAATTACAGTAATAAAAAGTAGTTGAACCAATGGATAAACAACATCCACAGAAGTAAAGTAATTATATTTGGTTGTGTTATTAAATAACAACAAACTGAGTTGATAAATGTTAGTCACGATTTGGGTAAAGAACACTAGTCCGATAATGACAATAAATGATATTGGCGTGCTTTTATTGAATGTTAGAAGTTCATATCCTCTTTTTAGAATTTCTAAAACCTGTGTTCCTACGTGTTGATTGTTACCTAATTTTTCTGAAAGTTTAAGAGTATGATAAGGTAAACCCACGGAATTCTCAACCGGACTTAATCCTCGTTCTTGTATTATTGCTTCAACAAACTTTATTACCTCTGCATTATACGTTTCACGTTCACGAAGTATCTTGTACAACTCATCATCAGAATACGTTTTGTAGACGTCGTAGTATTTATTCATGTTGTTGCTTCCGGCAATTTGAGGTTGTTTTGTTGTTGAGACTCGGTGCCGTCATGCGATAGCAGATTATTCACCAATTACCAACAACAATTTTTCCGAATGTGTTTGTTGCGTTGATTCATCTACTGCTTCCATTAACACAATGTATGCGCCCGATGCAAGTGCAAAGTTCACATCGTTTCTTCCATCCCACACAAATGTTCCGGTTGCTCCTGTAAAGTGATTGTTGAGCAGTGTTTTTACCTGCATTCCATTTACATCGAATACCGTTGCTGTTATATGCGCTTGCTTGAATGGCAATGAGTAAGAGCAAATTGTACTTTGTTTTGCGCCAACTGTACTTCTGGGTGAAAATGGATTTGGAGTTGCTGTTAATGTTGTTGTGGTTGGGAGTTCTCGAGCTACACTGTTAATTACGGCTGGCGTAGCTCCTTCTGTAAGCGCGCAAGTCGTCCAGGAACTTTGTGAGTTTGATGGCAACATGGGGGAAAGTTTTTCGAGTGATTTTCCTTTTGTAGTTGGTATATCCGTTAAGTGCCACTTACTACTGTAATACAAGTAATCAATCTCTTTGTTATACGGAGTACGCAGGGTAATTGCATCGCCATCGCTGTTTAGAGAAAATGATGACTTTTGTACTGCAACATTTGATTGAATTCGTAGCAAAGGAAATTGCGTTAGGAATGATGAATCGGTTGCTATTACACAATACCCTTTAGGTGGTGCATGGAGTTGTGATGTAATTGATAATGCTGTTGTGGATGCATCGTGAATGTCCATTCCTTGCAGGTTAAGTGTATCTGTTGTTGTGTTGTAAAACTCGATAAACTCACTTCCTCCTGATTGCGGGTCGAACATAAACTCGTTTACCAACAAGGCACCAACTGGTGGCGAAATAAACACAGTGGTTGCAATGGTGTCATTGGTGTGGCGAACATCATTAGCGGCTGAAACAAAGAGTACAAGCGGTGTGTAGCCGTATTTCTTGGTAGTGGAATAGAGGGAGTCAATACTAAGAGTAAATAAAACAGAATCACCTGATACAAGTGTTTGATGACTAAACTGATGTAACGTAGTCTGTTGGTATTGAACTGAAGTAGTAAGCGATGCAATTGATGACTTACCACTATTTTGAACAAAGATTCGCAACGTAGATGTTGAAGAGTCAATCTCCAGACGTGATAACTTGGCATCTACATCGGTTGGTGCTACGCTATTGGTAAACCCACACGTGGCACTATCGGGATGCTCGCATCGTTTAAGATTAGCATTACTTAAAGCAGGTAACATTGGGTCAACACGTTCAATGGAGATGCCTTGCGCGCTCCATTTTACATCGTAATAGATTGAATCAATTATTAATGAATCTTTTGTTGTTAGATACACCGACTCGGTTGTGTTGTTGAGCGATGGCAAAGAGATTTTATAGACAGGTACTTCTTGTGGGATTATGCGCCGTTCAAGCAACGCTCCCGAATCTTTAACCAATATGGCTAAGCCCTTTGGTTGTAGAGTGATTTCAGTAATGGCGGCACGGGAAGTTTTATCGCGAAGATAAATGTTCTTTAATGTAACGGCAGTATCCTGCGGATTAAACAACTCAACCCATTCAGGTTCGTTGCCAACAGGGTAGGGTTGAATTTCGTTGATAACAATTTGAGAATAAGCAATACTGTTAATAAACACGAGCAAGAAAAAAGCAAGAGATTTCATAGGTAACTCTACATAGTTTCGGAATTAAATGTGGAAGAAGAAGCATACACAACAGCATGGACAATCTTTTCCAGATAATGAGCATCAGTTTCATCAAATCGCCCAATAATGGGGGAGTCAATATCCAGCACACCAAGTACGGCATCATCAAACATCATAGGTACAACAATCTCGGAGCGGGATGCGGAGTCGCAGGCAATATGTCCGGGGAATTGTTCAACATCTTGAACTACCAATGTACATTGTTCCTGAACTGCTGCACCACAAACGCCGCGTCCTACTGCAATTCTAACACAGGCAGGTTTGCCTTGGAATGGTCCAAGCACTAACTCTTCCTTCAAGAAGTAAAAACCACACCAGTTCACTTTTTCCAATGTATGGTAAAGTAATGCAGCGATGTTTGCACAGTTTGCTATCAGGTCGGTTTCGCCTTGCAATAACGCAAGTGCATTGCGTGTTACCTCTTGGTAAAACTCGTCTTTGCCGGATGTTAAAGGTAATTGTGTGTATTGTGCTTCGTTCATAGTAATCAATGCAAGTGTTGAGTGTCTTCTTTTGTATTTGCCAATCGAACTGCTTCCACGAACTTACCTTCCTTAAAAAGTTCGCCAATTCGGTTAGCTTTTTCATTTAATACATTCATATCGTTGTTAGAATCAAATAATATTTGTTCTCTGATTCTGTGTATATCTTCGATAATTTGTTCTGACTCTTTCATGGTTTCTCCATTAGTTCTTCAGGGGATAATATACGAGGTGTTTTAAGATTGTTTTCTAGATTTATTTTTTCAATCAATTTCCTAACATGCTCATTAACAATATGTTTAAAGTTCCATGAAACTATGTAGTCTATGTTGTGATGTACTGCTACAGCTAAATGAGCTGCATCAACTTTCGACTTTTCAGGAATAGGCAGTTCAGTAAAGTATAGATTTGCTAATAAATCAGTTTCATTGCTGATGGGTAATAGTGGCAAGCCTTGAACCGATTCAAGCCTCTTTACGGAAGCGTACAAATCACCTCGGGAAATTTCTGTTACTACATAATTTGAGATATAACAATCATAGTAATCTTTATAATTCTCCCACCAATCATAAGTAGTCTGCTGATGACCGGCAATCACAACGTTATTACTAGGTCTGCTACAGTAATAACTAATTACACTTGTTTCTATGTAAACTGTTGGTTTCATTAGTACAAAAGTAGAGTGTGGAAAGTTCGTGTGCAATAGTTGATTTAATGTGTTGTAGATTTGACCATTGGTTCTCTGCTCCAAACCGTAATGCATTATACAACCAATGCGTTGCATGGATAGAACCGTCAGTTTCAATGTACCATTTCTGTGGGACGCACACGATAACCACTGTTGAATAAACAGACAATCTTTCCGGCATGTTGAGGAATAGTAGTGAAGTATGGTGCGGTGCCGTCCTGCGATAGCAACAACTAATATTATGACATTATTTGATACACCCGAACAGCAAGCAGAACAACGTATTCAGGAATTGCGAGAGTTGATTCGCAAATACGACTATGCGTATTACGTGGATGCGCACCCGTTAGTAGGAGATAGAGAATATGATGCCTTGTTTAAGGAACTGCAAGACCTTGAACGGGAACATCCATTCTTGGTCACAACAGATTCGCCTACTCAGCGCGTTGGTGGTGAACCTTTGAAAGAGTTCAGGCAGATTACTCACGCAATTCCTATGTTATCGCTTGGGAATACGTACTCTCGTGAGGAAGTAACAGACTTTGACCGACGCGTAAAAGAAGGGTTGGAAGGTGCTGACTTTAAATACGTTACCGAATTGAAATACGATGGTGTTGCAATCTCGTTAGCGTACCGAAATGGTGTTCTGGAAACCGGTGCAACCCGTGGTGATGGCTTTACAGGCGATGATATTACCCATAACATTAAAACTATTTCCAGTATCCCGTTGAAAGTGCGAGATGTAGTTGTTGAAGGTGTTCCGCTTCTGAACTTTGAGGTGCGTGGTGAAGCATTTATGCTTAACGATGACTTTGTTCGGTTGAACCAAGAACGCGAAGAAGCAGGCGAGAAAACGTATGCCAACCCACGTAACTTAACTGCCGGAACACTCAAACAACTTGATGCCCGCGAAGTTGCTAAGCGTCCTTTACAAATGGTGTGTTACTATTTATTTACAACTGAAGTTAAACTTACTCATCATTCTAAAAATATTGACCTATTGAAACAACTCGGGTTCCCGGTTGGTAACGCAACACGTGTTTGTAGTGGAGTTGATGAAGTGTTTGAGTTTATAAATGAGTACGAAAACCAACGCGAGCAACTTCCGTTTATGATTGATGGTATTGTATTGAAAGTTGATGCCTTACGCCAACAGGATGAACTTGGCTTTGTTGCTCGTTCGCCGCGGTGGGCAATAGCTTATAAGTATGAAGCCCAGAAAGCACTGACGCGCCTTAACGATATAACACTACAGGTCGGGCGAACAGGCGTAGCAACTCCGGTAGCGGAATTACAGCCGGTGTTTTTAGCGGGCTCAACTATTTCGCGTGCAACATTACATAACGCTGATTACATTGCCGAGTTAGACTTACGTATTGGCGATATGGTAGTAATTGAAAAAGGTGGAGAGGTAATCCCAAAAGTTAGCGGTGTGGATATCAACCAACGTGCGCCCGAAGCACAACAATGGCGGTTTCCGCATACATGTCCGTGCCATTTGCAAACACCATTACACCGTCCTGAAGGTGAGGCAAATTACTATTGTGATTCTGCCGCATGCCCGTGGCAAATTCGCAGACGTATTGAGCATTTTGCATCACGCAAGGCAATGGATATTGAAGGTCTGGGCGAGAAAGTTGTTGACTTGCTTGTTACCAAAGGCTACATCAACACTGTTGCTGATGTGTATTATTTGCACGAACACAGAGATGAACTGCGCGGGTTAGAAGGTTGGGGAGAGAAGAGTGTTCAAAAACTGTTGGATGGCGTAGAAGCAAGTAAACAACAGCCATTCAGCCGAGTGTTGTTTGCTTTGGGTGTACGCTTTGTTGGCGAAGGTGCTGCTAAACTTCTTGCAAAGAATTTTGGTTCTTTCGATGCTTTACAAAATGCAACTTTAGAACAACTAACATCGGTAAATGAGATAGGTAAAAGAATAGCGCAATCGGTAATTGATTTCTGTAACGATGAACAAGAGTTGCTAACCGTTGCACGTATGAAACAAGCTGGTGTTCAGTTTGAGCAGGAGATAGTTGCGTTGCAATCGAACGAGTTTGCAGGTATGACCTTTGTGTTAACAGGCGAGTTGCAAAGTATGACGCGCACACAAGCCGGGGAAATGATTGAGCAACGTGGTGGTAAAGTTTCATCAAGTGTAAGCAAAAAAACAACGTATGTGGTAGCTGGCGAAAGTGCCGGAAGCAAACTCACCAAAGCTCAAGAACTTGGTGTTTCGATATTAACGGAAGAACAATTTCTGCCTATGATTGGATTGTAAAGAGCTATTGGTTCGCTAACAGTATTTCACAGCGTTCAGCGCGGCAACCCAGTCCGAACCGAGCGTTTGGTTGAAAGTAGATTTAATTCATAGAGTAATTTCCTATTTTTGTTAGCAGTAACACTAAGTCAAAAATAAATATGAGTACTGAGTTAATTTTTCAAGTTGAAGAATCGCCGGAAGGTGGCTTTGAAGCAAGTGCCTTAGGCGAATCAATATTTACAGTTGGAAACACAATAGATGAACTTCGTGCTAATATTCGTGAAGCTGTTGAATGCCATTTTGACGAAGATGTAAAGCCCAAAATAATACGATTGCATTTTGTACGCGACGAAGTTTTTGTGCTATGAAAATTCCTCGGGATATATCTGGAAGGAAGTTTATTCGATTACTTGCGAAGTACGAATATGAAGTTACTCGTCAGGTTGGCTCGCATATTCGTTTGACGACCCATCGTAATGGCACTCATCATATAACGTAGCCAAATCATAATCCTATCAGAATTGGCACTCTGAATTCTATACTTCAAAGCATCTCACTTCATCTTAACAAAACAAAATCAGAAATAATTGATGAACTCTTTACTTAAACTCAGTAATAAGAATACTCCATAATATGTTTTTATCTAACAGTAATTCACAGCGTTCAGCGCGGCAACCCTGTACGAACCGAGCGTTGGTGGAAATTCACTGATAGGACATATACAGTTCGATCACAATTAAAAAAGTCGTATTTGATTCTCAATATTAGATTGGCTTGTTACTTTTTCGTAAATAGTTAAACAGTTTCTCAGGGGTGGTAGATGGGTAATTCTGCGTTCAAGTTGTTCGTATCATTTATAATAATGATTTTTATATCATCATGTCAATCACTTAGAGATAAAAGTATTAGTTTACAAAAAAGTTATGAGGAAAGAGTTTTAGTAATTAAAAACCAGTTGTTAAAAGAATCCAAGGACTATTTTCAAATCTCATCAAATCATTCACCAATAATGTTTCGATGTTTTGACTTTACACTTTTTCTTGTTAATAATAAGCAGGACTCTACTGTATCAGTTATCAAATTGAACTGTGACAATACAATTGAATCTAAACATGATTATGATCTATGGAAAAAGTACTCTATTCTATTTTTAGGATTGAATAGTTATAATTGTTGGAAAGATACTGCAATTGAGCTTTCTCCGGATCAATGGCCAAATACATTTACTATTATCAAGTTTCAAAACAACATTTTAGATTCGTCGGTTACATTTGAAGATCAATGGGTGCAATCCTATTATTTCGATTCAACAAGGTATGCTAATGATCTTGCAATAAATTATGCAAAGTCAGTTTATCGCGTACAAGAATCAAAGATTCTATCACAGCTTACATATGATCTTGTTTGGGGAGAATTAAAAAATGTTAGATAATGTAGTTGTTGGCTTATTTCCTAAGCGTTAATTTCTCTCCCGCATAGTGAGTTTATTTGAAAAATGAGGTTCGGCGCGGTCAGCGATAGCAAAAAATACAAAAATATCTTTTGAATGGCAGGGGAACGTGGTTTGAACGAACTTTTCCTCGTAGTTTTGTGTTCAATTCAATGAGAACACAATTTTATGTACCTTACTCACCAAATGTTATGAATTCGGTATTTGAACATTACGACAGATTTGTAAACCGCCATATTGGTCCCACCGAGGCCGAAGCAGCTAAAATGCTTGAGGTAATTGGTGTGGGTTCGCTTGATGAATTAATAGAAAAGACAATTCCAAATTCTATCCGATTAGAAAAACCGTTACAGCTATCGGCACCTGTTAGCGAGTTTGATTTTTTACGCTCGTTACGTGGTGTTGCCGCTAAAAATAGAGCGTTTAAATCGTATATCGGGATGGGATATTGTGATACAATTACACCAACAGTGATTTTACGGAATATTTTGGAGAATCCGGGTTGGTACACACAATACACGCCATATCAGGCGGAAATCTCGCAAGGACGTTTGGAAAGTTTGCTGAACTACCAAACAATGGTTATGGACTTAACCGGAATGGAAATAGCTAACGCATCGTTATTGGATGAAGCTACCGCAGCGGCTGAAGCAATGCACTTAATGCACGCTTTAGATAAAGGTAATGCAACCAAGATATTTGTAGCTGAGAATGTTTTCCCGCAAACGTTAGACGTTTTGTACACACGTACCGAACCGCTTGGTTTGGAGGTTGTTGTTGGAAATCCGTTAACTACAGAGCTTGATAGTTCATTCTTTGGTGCCATACTTCAATATCCTGATTCAACAGGTTCCATTGAAGATTACCGTGCTTTTTGCGATGCCTGCCATGCAAAGAACATCTTAGTTGCTGTTGCTTGTGATTTGTTATCTCTCACACTTCTAACACCTCCGGGTGAGTTTGGTGCCGATGTTGCCTTTGGTTCTGCACAGCGTTTTGGCGTGCCGATGGGGTATGGCGGACCTCACGCAGCGTTCTTTGCGACAAAGGATGCCTACAAACGCCAAATGCCCGGACGCATAATTGGTGTATCCATTGATGCACAAGGGAATCCTGCTTTACGCATGGCATTACAAACCCGCGAGCAACACATTAAACGCGATAAAGCTACATCGAACATTTGCACAGCACAGGCACTCTTAGCTAACATAGCTGCTATGTATGCTGTATACCACGGACCAAAAGGATTGAAGGCAATTGCAGAGCGTGTACATGCTTGTACAAAAGTTTTGGCAAAAGGATTGGAAACCCTTGGATGTTCAGTGAATACATCGTTCTTTGATACACTTAGCGTAACATTACCAAATGAGATTCCGGTTGCAGCATTACAAACAGAAGCATTAAATAATGAAATTAATGTCCATTATGTTAGTGGGCAAACTATTCAGATTTCATGCGATGAAACTACCTCGTTGGCGGATATTCAAACGTTGTTTAATGTGTTTATTAAAGCTAAAACATCCAACGGCGTTTCGCTCGATGCAGCTACTGTAGCTCAGTCAATTGGAACAGTTATTCCTGAATTTGCTCAACGTACCAGTGCATATTTAACACATCCCGTGTTTAATAAATATCATAACGAAACAGATATGCTTCGTTACCTAAAACGCTTAGAGAACAAAGACCTCTCGTTAGCACATTCCATGATTGCACTTGGTTCGTGTACAATGAAACTCAACGCAACAACCGAGATGATTCCAGTTACGTGGGGTGAGTTTGGCGGGTTGCATCCGTTTGCGCCGCTCTCGCAAACAAAAGGGTATGCACAGATATTCAAAGAATTAGAAAACGACCTTTGCGAGATTACCGGTTTTGATGCAATGTCGTTACAACCAAATGCCGGCGCACAAGGTGAGTATGCCGGGTTGTTGGTAATTCGCGAGTATCATAAACATCACGGTCAAGGACACCGGAATGTTGCTCTTATTCCGGCATCGGCACATGGAACCAATCCTGCAAGTGCAGTGATGGCAGGAATGAAAGTGGTAGTAGTAGCAAGTGATGCACGCGGTTATGTTGATATTAATGACTTTAAAGCAAAAGCTGAACAATACAAAGATTCACTTGCATGTTTAATGGTAACATATCCATCAACACATGGTGTATTTGAAGAACACATTAAAGAATTGTGTGATATTATCCATGCTAATGGTGGATTGGTGTATATGGATGGCGCTAACATGAACGCACAAGTTGGATTAACAAGTCCACGTATGATTGGTGCCGATGTTTGCCACTTGAACTTACACAAAACATTCTGTATTCCTCACGGTGGTGGCGGACCGGGAATGGGACCTATTGGCGTTACTAAAGAGTTAGAGCCATTCTTACCCGGTCACGTAGTAATCCCAATTAATGGCATCAGAAACAAACAAGCTGTTAGTGCAGCTCCGTGGGGTAGTGCAAGTATCTTGTTGATTTCCTATGCGTACATCAAAATGATGGGCGGTGCCGGGTTAACTCTTTCTACAAAGATTGCTATTCTAAACGCAAACTATATCAAAGCCCGGTTAGAAAAACATTACGATATGTTATACACCGGCACACACGGAACATGTGCCCACGAAATGATAGTTGATTTACGCAAGTTCAAAACTCTTGGCATAGAGGCAGAAGATATTGCAAAACGTTTGATGGATTACGGTTTCCACGCGCCAACATTATCGTTCCCGGTTCCGGGCACCATTATGATTGAGCCAACTGAAAGCGAACCCAAAGAAGAGCTCGACCGTTTCTGCGATGCTTTGATAAACATTCGTAAAGAAGTGGAAGCAATTGAGAATGGTTCGGCACATGCAACCGATAACGTGTTAAAAAATGCACCGCATACACAACATGTTATCACTGCCGATGAATGGCAACACGCATACACCCGTACACAAGCGGCGTTTGCTTTGCCGTTTGTTCGTAGCAACAAGTTCTGGGCAACGGTTGGAAGGGTGAACAATACGCACGGCGATAGAGTTTTAGTATGTGCTTGCCCGCCAATTGAAGAATATATGAGTGCAGAGTAAACTTTTACTTAAGATTATTCTCAGGGATAGATGTATTCTGTCCCTTTTTTTTTGCTATCGCGTGACCGCTCCGCGCCTCACATTCCAAACAAGCATACTATTGCGAGAGAGTAGGTTGCATTATCAAATCTGCAATCATTCATCAGTATTTAGATACCAACATAGAAATAGTTATGGATTGTGATTAATAACGGCACTAGTTGTTCATTACCTTGATAACCTCAGATAACAATTTCTCAGGGGTAATTTGTAAGTTGTTTGCAATCTTGATAAAATTTACCAAGCAAACTTGATTCTTGCCAAGTTCTAACTTTGAAATATAGGATCTATCAATACTCTCGTCATCTTCTAAGTCTTCTTGTTTTAACCCCTTTTCTACCCTCAATCTACGAAGCACTATTCCAAATGCAACATTTGGATTTGTAACATCAACTTTATTTTGGTTAATATGCTTAGGGTTTCTTGACAATCGTTTTTAATCAAAGGTAAACCCATCCATTTTGATATAAAGGGCGCAAACGCCCATTTAATATTTTTTCGTAATTTAGTTCATCACAATTTATTCATTTCTATGGTGGACCCATGCTACATCTATTTTATCGCATAGCTTTTGCGATTCTACTTTCCTTTTCTCTCCAATGTTTTTCACAAGTACCTACAAATGGGTTAATGCTTTGGATGCCATTTTCGGGTAATGCAAATGACCAGAGTGGTAACGCACGAAATGGTACTGTAAATGGAGCAACTTTAACAACAGACAGGTTTGGAAATGCAAATAGTGCCTATAACTTTAATGGTACTAGTAACAATATTTCTATTGCTAATTTTCCACTTACAACTGCTAGGATAACTGTCTCATTTTGGTTTAACACAACTGATGTTAATAGGAATCAAAGGGTAATTAACCATTTATGGCCAACAGGCTCATTTTCAACTGCTGTTCAACCTAGCGGAGTAATAAGAGCGTCTATTATAAGTGATACTTCAGGTCAAGTTGAAACTTACTACAATGCTTCCGTAGCGGCAAATACTTGGCATCACTATGTAATTGTTTACGATGGTACAGCACTAAAATTATATTATGATAACCAACTAGTTGGAACTACAAATGCACAGAAAGCACTTGGTAGCACAACTA
Organism: Bacteroidota bacterium; assembly: GCA_019695345.1. Taxonomy (GTDB): domain Bacteria; phylum Bacteroidota; class Ignavibacteria; order Kapaibacteriales; family NICIL-2; genus JAIBAE01. The sequence continues at coordinate 21,105 of JAIBAE010000041.1, forward strand.
AAACTTTATTCATTGGGGGTGGTAATGGTTACGAGTTTTTAGGAAAAATTGATGACATTAGAATTTATAATAGGGCTTTAAACACAACAGAAATAAATGCAGTTTATACAGAAACACCTTGTACCTACATTGTTTACAATACCGTAACAGATACGGTTCGGGTAACTGTTAGAGATACGATTAGAACTACTGTAAGAGACACACTTAAAATAACACAACGTGATACAATCAAAGTCACTGTTCGTGATACTGTTAAGTTTACTATACGGGACACATTGCGCATTACATTTAGAGATACTGTAAAAGTTGCAGTTACCGATACTTTAATTATCAAGTTGAAAACCACAGATGTTCCTGTTGAGCAATTCACTACTATAAAGGTTTATCCGAACCCAAGTACAGATAAAATATTCGTGGATATTGGGGATGTAACAAAGTTATCGGGGTATCTGATAAAGTTTTACAATTCTTTAGGTCAATTAGTAGTAAGTAAATTAGTCACCCAACCTCTAATAGAAGTTGAAGTAAAAGAATTGGGTTCTAAAGGTGCATACAATATTGAGGTACTTGACTCATCAAATAAGGTGGTTGCATTACGAAAAATTCTAATTTACTAAGAGGCGTTTATGAAAGAGAAAAATAGAAAGGTAACATTGATAAAAATGCCTCATACTGAAGTTAAAAATTCACCTTGCATTTTTGAAATAAAGGTTCCAGATGATAAAGGTAAGCCTGAATTAATTGGAACCTTTGAAGTGAGAGGTGCATCCGTAACTTGGAGAGATAAGGATCATTCTAAAAAAAGGTATCAACTAAGTATGGAACAATTACCTGATGTAATTAAGAAATATGGCAAGTTAATTAAATAGTAAAGTAATCAAAATAGTACTTGTTATAACCACAGCTCTACAGCTTAAAGTTGTAGGGCTTTTATTTTGTTGATGTCTAGTGATTAAATTTCCGCGATGCTGTAACGCTGTTTCCCGACCGGGTTGCGGCGCAGTATTGTTCGCTTCGGCAGTGGCTGGGACCAATTTTATGGATTCTTATTGAAGCCAAAAGCACTATGATGGCATCTCATTCGTAAATTGCATTTCAGAAGTTACTTCACTTTAAAAAATAACGTGTTATGAATACTCATTATGATGTGTTGATTATTGGTTCCGGTCCGGCGGGTTTTACTGCGGCAATTTATGCCTCGCGTGCAAATATGAAGGTTGCTGTGTTTGAAGGTTTACAGCCCGGAGGTCAGCTTACTATTACTACCGAAGTTGAGAATTATCCCGGATTTGAGCATGGTATTATGGGTCCGGAAATGATGGAGGTATTCCGCAAACAGGCACAGCGTTTTGGAGCTGTTTCGGTGTACGAAAGAATTGAGACGATTGATGCTACAAACCGCCCGTTTACGTTAACATCCGATAGAGGAACAGCCTACACCGCCAATGCTATTATTGTTGCAACGGGTGCAAGCGCAAAACTGTTAGGTTCGGTGGGAGAGGATGCGTACATGGGATATGGAGTATCGGCTTGTGCCACGTGCGATGGCTTCTTTTTCAGGAACCAGAATGTGTTTGTAATTGGTGGTGGCGATACCGCAATGGAAGAAGCAAACTATTTAACAAGATTTGCAGCACAGGTTACGTTAGTTCACCGCCGTGATGAATTCCGTGCTTCAAAAATTATGGTGGATAGAGCAAAAGCCAACCCCAAAATTAAGTTTATCACAAACGCAGAAGTTGCTGAGTATTGTGGCGAAACATTACCAACAGGAATTAAACGCCTTACACACCTTAAACTACGTAACACGGTAACGGGAGAAGTTTGGGAAGAAAAAGGCGACGGAGCTTTTGTTGCCATTGGACATAAACCTAATACAGATATTTTTAAGGGTTTATTGGAAATGGATGAGAATGGATATATTGTTACGAACGGTAAATCCAGCTATACAAATGTTGATGGAATCTTTGCCTGTGGCGATGCACAAGATAGCGTGTACCGTCAGGCAATTACTGCCGCCGGAAGCGGTTGCGTTGCTGCTATTGATGCGGAACGTTGGTTAGAACTTCAGCACCATAATGCACAACACGCTTAGTATTTTTATTATGTATTGGCTACATTAATCATGTCCGTTGTACGGAGTGGCGAGTGTAGCCATTATATTTGTATGTAATTAGTAGGATGCTCTTCACGAATTTGGAATGATTCCATGAACACAAGGCGATTTTTAGTGTTGTTAGCCGTTGTAGCTGTATTGACGGGGTGTTCGGGTGTACCAATTATGCTTGAAACTGTGGGCGGACAAAAAGAGATTGCCCGCGGTGAAAAAGTAACATTTTACTGGCGTTTCCAAAATGCAGATTATGTAAAAGTTAGTGGAGATACAAACCAATATCAACCCAAAGACCAAACCACTGTTTCCCCAACCGAATCTACCAATTATACAATTACAGCCTTTTCAAATGGTGGTAAAGACTCGTTAAGTACAGTATGGAATGTTCGGGTGTATGAGTTAGAAACTCCTAAAACAGTACAGCGGGGCAATGAACCCGAGAATACACAAACCGGCAAAGTGTTTATTCCTACTCCATCTGTTTCAACCCAGAAGAGTTCCTTTTATTCCGGCTATAAAACAGTTAACGGCGATGCCAAACCATCTCAACTGAAAATCGTTCGTGTTAGTTATCCTCAGGAAAAATCTCAAGTGTTTACCGTTGATGTTGTAGCAATGGACGACAACGGTAATTCGCTATCCGGTTTAATGGCAGACGACAAACACACATGGTCAATCAAAACTCAACTAACCGGTAAAGAAGAGGAGTTCCGCCCCGAGGTTAAAGAACAACGCTGGAGTAAAAACAGCGATATCATGAAAATGGCGTTATGTGTTGAGCGTTCTGCTACGAGTTTAGATTACGATGAAACTATCCGCAAAGCTATTGGTGCATTTCCATTCCAGATGACATCGGTTGATAAGTTATCGGTTATAACTTTTAATCAGGAATCCAATGTGCTCACACCTTTCACCACTAAAGACCAACTTAATTACTTAGCCGAAAAGTTTGGTAACACACCGCCTAAAGGCTTGAACTCAATGTATAAGATTGGGTACAACACTTTACAACAATTTTCAAGGCAGAATAATGTTCGCAACACAATGGTTATGGTTGTATCAAGTACGGATAATTCATCATTGATATATACTGCCGAGGATATTATCAAACGTGCCCGAGAAACCAATACAAAAGTATATACCATTGCCGTTGGAGAAGGTGTTGAGAATTATCCGTTAAAGTATATCTCTGCACAAACTGGTGGTCGGTTTTATTATGTAGCACAAGAACGCATGTCTGAGATAACAGAAGTGTTACGCGAAGTCAGCTTTAGCGTTCATGGGTATTATCAGTTACAGTTCACAGCTTCCGAAACTATCATGCATCAGTGTAAAAGCATGAAGGTTGTGTACGAATCTGAACTTGGCAGAACAGAAGAAAAAATCAATTTGCCAACCGACGATGATAACGTAAGCCCTATGTATCAGGCACTCAGCATGTTTTCCTTCAGGCAAACCATTGTTACCGATGAGTATAAGCCATTGCTACAAAGTTTAGCACAGGTGTTAAAGGATAACCCCGATAAAGTTATTGAATTGGTAGGGCATAGTAGTGCCGAAGGCGAAGACGACGAGATGCGTAAACTTGCCCTGGAACGCACTCAATCTGTTCGTAGAATGTTAAGCGAAATGGGAGTAAACCCAACACAAGTACGTGCCCGCGCTTTAGGGGATTTAAAACCGTTGTATTACTTCCAACAAGCAGAGTGGCAAAAAGATTACAACCGCCGGGTAGAGTTACGTTGGTTAGATGCCTCAGTTCAACCATTCGAGATTGTAGCTGAATACGTCTATGCTGAAACAGAAGCAATTAAGTACACCGAACAATGGGAAAAGCGCGGCTACAAAGCATACTACGAGCGCGTGTACATGAATTCCAACTCAGGTTACCGCGTAAAACTTTGGGGCTACGCAACGGAAGACGCTGCAAACTCTGAAGCAAAAACAATAGAGAAAAAATACGCTACAAAGGTTAGTGTAGAATAATATTATTACTTCCCACATCTGCCGAAGCAAGCCATACTGCGCCGTCACACGGGCGGGGGATAGCGTTACAACGGCGCGGGTACCTCTTTATTTTGTATGTTTTGCTAAGAGGATTTCGCTCCTAAGGAGCTTGTACGTATAGTATATAGCTACAGAGTAGCGAGATGCTAGTAGTGATTTAGTTTATTCCAACTACCTTTACATTTTAATATCTGCGAAGCTGTAACGTTCGTTCCCGACCGGGTTACGGCGCAGAAGGATTGCTTCGGCAGAGGAGGGAAACCCATATCCGTTCTTTAAAACATCGTGCTAAACCAAGAAAAATCATAGAGTTTGGAAAATCATTTACAAAGTTGACGTTCGTAAACAGTTTCAGCCGTATATTTGCGCGCCAAAAATGAACGGAATTCGGAAGGTTGCAAGAGCGGTTTAATTGGCACGCCTGGAAAGCGTGTGTACTCGAAAGGGTACCGAGAGTTCGAATCTCTCACCTTCCGCTTCTCTCTCTACATACCATACACACGAAGCATTTTCGTATAATGGAGATTACTGAAACACACGATTCACCTTTAGCTCCCGAGCCGAGCGAAGATTGTCTTGTGATTCAAGAAATCCTTTCGGGCAATACAGCCGCCTTTAAAGTCCTCCAAAAAAAGTATCAACGCCAGATTACATCATTATTACGCCGTATGGTTCGCGACCATGACGATGTGCAGGATTTGGTTCAGGAGACGTTTATAAAAGCATATCGTGCCTTGGCATCGTTTCAGTGCGAGCATTCCTTTGAGAAATGGTTGTATAAAATTGCATCGAACAACTGCATAGATTACCTGCGAAGGAAACGTTTTAATATCATCTCGATGGATAAACCCATAGGCACTAGCGATGGCGGTGAAATGATGATGGAGTTGGAAGACCCGGATTCCCCGCAACCCGATGCCGAGATGTTACAGCGCGAAAGAACTATACGTTTGCAGGAAGCATTTGAAGCACTACCGCCTAAATATAAAGAGGTAATCCGCATGCGCCACGAAGAAGAAATGGATTATCAGGAAATTGCAGACAAGCTTGATTTACCGTTAGGAACCGTAAAAGCACATATCTTCCGCGCACGCCAGATGATGTACAAAAAGCTGCAGAAGCATGTGTATTTGTTTGAGTCCTAACCCAGTTTATTTACAGACCCTCTACTTAATATTTATGAACATGGATTGTAGTTTCTATCGAACAAACAGAGCATTTGTTTTTACTATTGTTATTGTATTTAGCACCTTGTTGTTCTCGTGTGGGAAAGGTGAAAGCACGCCATCTAATACAATTACTTTTTGGCACTTCTGGAGCGAGCCATCGCAACGTGCAGCTTTGCAACAAATGATTGCAGAGTTCGAAAAACAAAACAACTGTAAAGTTGAAGTAACGGAACTTAGTTGGAACGATGGCAAAACAAAATTACTTGCTGCGTTTAATTCAAAAACCGCACCCGATGTAATGGAATTTGGGAGCGACTGGGTAGCGCAGTTTTCCAGCAGTGGAGTGTTAAAGGAAATTCCAAAAGACCTAGCACATTTGGATAACTTTATTGAGTGGTCAACACAACCATGTATGTGGAAGGATAAAATTTACGCAATGCCGTGGGTGGTAGATACACGAGTGTTGTATGTAAACAAGGCGTTATTAGAACAAGCCGGAATAAACGGTATGCCCGCTACTATGAATGATGTGCTAATCATGAGTGAGAAAGTTCAGGCAGAAAGTGGTAACAACGGTTTTGGCGCCAATGGTGCCGACCCACATAAAGTGTATAAAAAGATATTACCATTTTTCTGGAGTAACGGTGGCGATGTGTTTAACACGTCCGGTGGTTGCGTAATTAACTCACCGGAAAACATTGCCGCATTAGAACTCTATGTGCAGTTATCGCGCGCAGGATTGATAGACACGCAAAAACAACTCGATGCAGCATTTGCACAAGGTAAACTTGCGTTTTGGAATTCAGGCGGATGGCTTGCCGATAAAATAGGAAGAGAAAATCCGTTGCTCGATTATACTGTAATTCCACTTCCAGCAATTGCAGGTGAGCACGGTACTTCATTTGCAGGTGGTGAATATCTTTCCATCAATGCCGCCACAGAAAAGCAAGAGTTAGCAACAAAGCTTTTGCAATACCTTACAAATGGTAAAACCGCGCTTGGCTTCTGCAAACAAATCACCGAAGCAGGTTTCCCTGCCGATAAGGTTGCATTTAAGGATACCTACTTTGCGTCGCATCCAATCCGCAGTATTTTTTCTAAGCAGTTACAAAACGCAAAGATGACTCCTGTCCATGCAAAGTGGCTGGATGTTGAAGTTGTGATTGAAAACGCTGTGGTTGATGCTCTGTACGGCAACAAAACCCCCGAGCAAGCATTAAACGATGCTGCATATTTGATATCTAAATTAAAGCCGGCAATGTAGTTTTTGCTAACGCATGACGGCACCGTACCGCCACGTATAAACAACCGTGTTGTGCCGGAGAGAACAGTTCATTCCAATTAATCGTAACAGAGGTGACCGTATGAAATCATTCGTAATACTTGTGTTGATAGTTTGTTCGATAACTATTACCGGATGTTTGGATTGGAATATTAATATCAAAGTTAATAGTGATGGCAGTGGACTCATTACCGAGACAACGATTATTCCGATTGCATCGCCAATGGCAGAAGGGGATGATACTTTTGTGTTGGATTCCATAAAGAAAAGTGCTGTAGAGAGATTTGGAGCTGTAGATGTAAAAGACTTCAAAGAGAATAAAGAAAAAGGGAAGATTATCCGAGTAGTACATTACTCATTTAAGAATATTAACGATGTATATATGAACATGATGGGAAGTGATGTTCCTAAAGAACAATATCCATATCGTTTTCGTTATACTTCAAACAACAACGGCACACACTCCTTGGCTGTTATTGCCGATTCAACTCGTTTTAATTCGTACAAAGAGGGAATGGAAGCAGATGATGCTAATATGCCAAGTAAGGAAACACGAAAAATGGCACTGAACATGGTAAAAGGATTCAAGTTCCATTTTTCTCTTTCAACCGAAACTCCAATTAAAAATACCAATGCAGTGTTTACAAAGAATAATACTGTTGAGTTTATTGATGTGGATTTGTATAACATCACAAAACTGAGTTATGATAACAAACAGTTTCGTAAAACTATGAAGAACATGAACGATAAACTCACACCAGAACAAACTGCATTAATGAAAAAACACAAGTTTATAGTTGAAACTCAAAACGTAGTGAATATTACATACTAACATCGTAACTACGTGATACTTTTGCCGAGGTTCTGTTCGGCATAGAAACGCAAAAGGGGTAATGAACATTACCCCTTTTTATTTTGCTGACGTTCGGTGCCGTCATGCGATAGCAAATGTTACTTTACTAATACTACCTGATAACGATACCACGAGGTACCCATCTGGAAGCGAACAAAGTACAAACCTGTTGTTGCCTCAAGAGGAGTGATACTAATACAATCCGGACTTATGGTAGATTGAGTAGAAGGTATTACTACACCTTGGATGTTACACACTTCCAAATTCTTAATGTTCTCAGTCATGTTTGTTTTGTTGCAAACTTGAATCTGTGATTGAGTCGGGTTTGGATAAACAATCCAGTCTGCATTACTACTGTAATCGGGAACACTACTTGTTGTAACCGATAAGGTAGATTCATCGGATGTATCTATACCACAATTGTTTGCGATAATAACTCGATACTTACCTTCATCAAATTTTTGAGTTGTGTTAATAGTATAGGTTGTGCTATTGGGTGCGTTGGTAATGTTAACCCAAGCCGCACCTTTTTTCACTTGCCATTTATAATCTATGGCAGTTGCATTTGTTTGTACAGTAAACTCTGCTTTTGTGCCTTCAAATGCCGTAACATCTTTTAGGTTAGTTATAAATTGAGGTGCAGGGTTTACCGTTACAACCATATTGCCGGAAGCCAACCCAGTTGTACACCCGGCTGTGATTTTTACTGCATACGTTCCGGCTGTTGAGTTGTCAACTTGAGAGACTGAGTAGATGGCGTTTGTAGCACCATCAATGTTGCTGTTATTCTTCGTCCATTGATATTTTACATCCGAGCCATCCACCGAGACTACTAAACGCATCAATGTGTTTTGGCAAAGAGTCGTGTCGCTAGACTGTGATGTTATAGTTGCTGCTTTACGAATGGTAAATGGTGCAGGATTCAGGATTGCAAAGCCCGTAGCATTGTGCGTAACACGTACTCTGTAGTTTGTTGAACCTGTTTGGGTATTAGGAATAATCCAGTTGTAGTTCTTTGCAACAACATTGTTTTTTACTACCTGCCATGTTGCTCCGTTATCGGGGGAGACTTCGATTGTGTAAGAATCAGTGGATGCAAAATTTGAAACATCCCAAAGTATATTTATAGGTGTTCCGGCACATGGTTTATCGGTAGCAACAGGTGTATTCACCTTAAACGATGAGTAAGTGTATTTAGCAACGTATCCATCGCTGATACCATTCATGTTTTGTTGGTACGGTAAGCCGGGTGTTGGTAAACCATTTGATGTTGTTACACCTGCCACGTACGACACCATGCCGTTTGTTGCAACAACCGAACGTAGTTCATCGTTGCCTGTTCCGCCAAGGTAGGAGCTGTAAAATACTGTGCTATATCCAATGCTTGCAATAAAACCATCACCTCCCAATTTGTTCTCAGCCTGCCCGGCATCGTTAGTAACAGGGAAGTTGTTAGATGTTGTTTTTCCTGCTACAATCAGGTTGGTGCCATCAAACTTTAAATCTAAAATTGCATCGTCGCCATCGCCGCCAAAATAGGTTGTATAGTTAAACAGTTTACCTTCTAAATCTGTCCCGCATAAAAATCCATCCTTGCCATTTTTCTTTCCCTGTGGAAGGTTCCGAATAAGATTAAGATTGCTAGAAGATGTCGTCCCACCGATAATTGGTTTACTGCCATTATCAACATAAATAGTATATCCTGTTTCATCGCCATTACCGCCAAAGTATGTACCAAGTACAAGTTTACTGCCTAAGCCATTAAAGCGAGCAATAAAGGCATCGGTGGTTGCTGTTGCACCTGTTCCATTTATTTTTGTTTGGGCACAATTTGGGTTACCCCACCAATCTGCCGGTGCCAACGGTAAGTCTGCACTTTTGGTTTCGCCTGTTACAAATGCTTCATTCTCTGCCGTTACCGAGGAAGCTATATCTAAACATCGGTCTCTTCCTGTACCACCATAAAATGTTGAATACGCCAATTGGTTGGTCGATGCTATACATGCTACAAAGCCGTCTCCCTGACCACTATAAGTTGTTTTAAATGAACCTACTTTAATCATCATGTTCGATGAAAACGTTTCCCCACAGAAGTAAATGCTGTTCTGGTCGTCGGTAATTACACCATATGCTCTGTCATCTTCGGCACCGCCAAAATATGTACCGTATAAAAGTGTTGTTCCGGCATTATTCAGCTTTGCAATAAATGCATCTGTCTTCCCTAAGTTATTTTGGCTTAAAAACCCCGTGGTAGTTGGGAAGTTAGTGGAGGATGTTTCGCCTACTACAATTATGTTTTTATTATCATCGGTTGATAAACACACATCATACGCTTTGTCTGTACCCGACCCACCAAAGTATGTTGCAAAAAGTAGTGTGTTAAAGGAATTATCAAACTTTGCAACAAACACATCCTCGTTACCACTGACTGGTGATGTATATGTGCCGGTAGTTTTGGGGAAGGTTGATGCCGTTGTATATCCTACAACAATTACATCACCGTTATTAGGCATTTGCTTAACAGCATTGATTTCTTCGTAGCCATCAGTGCCCAGATAGGTAGCAAACACAGTAGGGTCAATAATCAACTCTTGATTTTTATTATAGGCACCAACTTTAAATTGTACTGTACTGCCGTTAATTTGTAACGAACATTGAACGGGCTTTGTTTGTAAAATTCCATCTTGCTGATATGCCTTTAGGCTACCTTGTTGAATAACCCCGCATGAGGTTTTAATTGCTAACACTTCGCTGTTAATGTATTCTAACGAAGTTGCCCCGGTATATCGTACTGAAATATTCCGCACATCTGTGTTTGGTTTTACTATAAAATCAAACCGAGGTTTTCCATTATCGGTTGTAAACAGTACGCTGTACCCTTTATCTGTTTCAAGTGCAACAGATTTAAACGAAGCTGCATTTGTTATCCACTTGGATGATGAATTTCCAATAACGTAATTATACGTTGATACGCACTGTTGCTGAGGTATGTATGATGTTATAGCAGCACCTGCAAAGTCCATCCGAACACAGTGCTTTTGTAGTATCATTTCGTCGGTTAGTTCTTCCTTCATGCCTCTAAACTTAGAGGGGGAGAGAATCTTGTTCCCGGTAGAAATCGTACCGCCAACAAAATCAAAGTACACAGCATTGTTGGTAATCCAAACACTTGCGCCGGGATACTGTGCTTTGTAACGAATTGAGTCAGCCCATTGTCCTTTATTCTCAATATAATGTTGTGGTTGAACCGTAGGCATTGTAGTGCTTAAACTTTGCACCCAACTTGAGGCCCACAATAGTAGTATAAAATACCAGAAATGTTGTGGTGTATTTTGTTTCATAAGTACTCCTGTATGTAGTGTTTAGCGAATATATTCAAGTTATTTTTTGAAAACAAGATAAATTAGACAAAATTGTCTTTAATTGGTGTTTCTATCTTATTTTATTATTTGTTGCTACCGCAGACGGCACCACAGGTTTCTACACATCAGAGCCTTCCTGTGCCGATGAAAACGGTTATAACAATACTCTCCTTACCGTTAATAAACGGGTGGAACGACAAAGACAGTTCTACATAGAAAATGTCACGAAGGTAGGAGAAAACAGAAGTACATATTAACCATTTGCGCAGCAGAAGGATTGTTCCCGCCTGTGTGCCGGCGCTGTAGGATTGCTTCGGAAGAGGAGTTAAACCAAAGTATCTATCTGTTTTAGCCTTTGTTTTGTATAATCCTACTATGAGAAGTGTAGTGTGTAAAACTTTTAAACTATTTTGTTTGGCGTGGTGTGTTGTAAATTGCCGTTCAATTCTATCCTTACTGTTGGCTTTCTATGTCGGACTTTGTTCATCTTCACAATCATACTCATTATTCTATACTGGATGCCGCGTGTACTCCAGACCAGCTTATTCGCGCCGCAGTCGATGACGGGCAAACTGCATTGGCATTAACCGACCACGGTGTAATGTTTGGTTGCTACGAGTTTTACAAGAAAAGTAAAAAGGCAGGGATAAAACCAATAATTGGTTGCGAAGTGTACTTAGCTACGGGGTCTCGATTCGATAAAATCGCCACAAACAAAAGTGCAAACCAACGTAATTACAACCATCTGGTTCTGTTAGCTAAAAACGATGTTGGCTATAATAACCTGATGAAGTTGGTTTCATTAGGTCACACCGAAGGTTTCTATTATAAACCTCGCATTGATAGAGAACTTTTGGTTCAATATAAAGAAGGTCTGGTTGCATTAAGTGCATGCCTTGCCGGTGTTGTTAATGAACCACTTATGCGTGGTGATTACGCAACTGCTAAAGCAAATGCTAAGTGGTTTAAAGATCAATTTGGTGAGGATTGGTACATTGAACTTCAAGACCACGGTTTACCCGAAGACAAACTGATATTAGAAGGCGCACCACGCATTGCAGAAGAGTTAGGAATAAAAATGATTGTTTCTAACGACTGCCATTATATTAATAAAGAACATGCTGTTCCGCACAACGTGTTCCTAATGATTAAAGATTCTAATGCGGCAAATAGTGGAACAATGGATGTACATAAGCTACGGTATAGAGTACCGGAAATGTACTTCAAATCGCGCGACCAGATGAAGGAGTTGTTCAAGAAATTTCCGCAAGCGATTGACAACACAAACGAAGTAGCTGATAAATGTAACGTTAGCTTAAAGACTGACTTGAAGATGCCTATCTTTCCAATCCCACCCGAAAGTAAGGCTACCAACTTAGATGAGTACCTTGAAGAAATTACCATGGAGGGATTGGAAAAGCGCTATCCAACGTTAACTGCATCTGTACTTGATAGAGCAAAGTTTGAATTGGATGTTATTAAAAAAATGGGGTACGCCGGTTACTTCTTGATTGTGCAAGATTTTATTCGCGCAGCAAGAATGCGCGGTGTAAGTGTGGGCCCGGGTCGTGGTTCGGCGGCGGGTTCGTTGGTAGCCTATGCATTAGAAATAACAAACATCGACCCTATCCCTTTTGAGTTACTTTTTGAGCGTTTCTTAAACCCCGACCGTGTATCAATGCCCGATATTGACATTGATTTTAACGATGAAAAGCGTGACGTAGTAATTGATTACGTAAAAGAAAAGTACGGCGAAGAAGCTGTTGCTCAGATAGTAACTTTTGGTACGTTAAGTTCGCGCGCGGTATTAAAAGATGTTGGACGAGTTTTAGGTGTTCCATTATCAACGATTAATTCAATTACAGAAAAAATTCCTGTGATAATGGGGAAGGTAACCAAGATAAAGGACGCATTAGATTTACCTGAACTCCGCTGGGTTAAAGAAAACGAAGACCCAAAGATTAAGCAGATGATTGAATATGCAATGGTGTTGGAAGGGTTTGCACGAAACACATCATTACATGCCGCCGGTGTTGTTATAGCGCCCGGTCCAATCACTGATTACGTTCCATTATATAAAACGCCAACAACAAACGCCGCTACCATGTTCACCATGAAAGACCTGGAAGACGCAGGTTTGCTGAAGATGGACTTTTTGGGTTTGGCAACACTGTCAATCATTGATAGAACTCTTGAAATGATTGAGAAGAACTATGGAACAAAGATAGATATTGAGAAAATAGATTTTAACGATGAAAAAGTATATGAGATGATTGGTAAAGGACATACCCTTGCCATCTTCCAGTTTGAGTCGGATAAAATGACGGAGTACCTACGCGGGTTAAAGCCAAAGAACCTTGAGGAATTAACTGCTATGAACGCGTTATACCGTCCGGGACCGATGGATAATATTCCGGACTTTATTGATAGAAAATACGGACGAAAAGAGATTACCTATTTACACGATAAAATGCGCGACTCGCTTGAGAAAACGTATGGTATTATTGTGTATCAGGAACAGGTGATGCAGTTGGTGCGAGACTTAGCGGGGTTTACCCTTGCACAAGCAGATTTAATGCGTCGTGCTATGGGTAAGAAAGACGATAAACTCATGGCAGAACAACGTGCAATCTTTGTTGAAGGTGCTAAGAATGTACAAAATATAGATCCCGAATTAGCAGGTCAGATTTTTGATTTGATTCAGAAGTTTGCATCGTATGGATTTAATAAATCGCACTCGGCTGCGTATAGTTATCTGGCATATCAAACCGCTTGGCTTAAGTGCCATTACACTGCCGAGTTTTTGGCAAGTAACATGACATCAGAGCTAAATAATCTCGATAAAATTACCGCGCTAATTGAGGAAGCAAAGAAGTTTAACATCCGAGTATTACCACCCGATGTAAATCGTTCAGGTGTTACCTTCCAAGCGGCGGAGCCAACCACAATAGTGTTTGGTATGGCTGGTATTAAAAATGTCGGTGTGCCCGCTGTTGAAAGCATTATTGCTGCTCGTAAACACGGTGACTTTACAACCTTTTTTGATTTTGTAAAGCGTGTTGATAGCAGATTGGTAAACAAGCGTGCCTTGGAAGCACTTATATCAACCGGTGCATTTGATTCACTGAAGAATAACCATCGCGCGCAGTTGTTCGAGGCGATTGATTCTGCGTTGTATTACACAAAAGCATTTGCCGATAAAAATGCTAACACTATGGATTCACTGTTTGGTGATGATGTTCATGCAACTATAATCGAACCTCAATTACCTGATGTAGAGCCGTGGAGCGAATCTGAACGTTTAGAAAAAGAGTATCAATATCTGAACTTCTATATCAGCGGACATCCCTTACAAAAATATCAGGTGCATATAAACTCTTTTGCTACAATTTATCTTGGCAAAACAGAAGCTTTAACCGAGAGCCGTTCTGCTCGCGTTTGTGGTATGTTAAGTGGAGTGCGTACCAGGTTAGATAAACGCGAAAAGACCATTGCCTTTGCAACCATAGAAGATTTTACTGGAAAAGCAGAAGCAATATTTTGGAGTGACACCTATTCACGTTTCTCACAACATATACAAGATGGTGCTGCCGTTATGCTGATAGGGAAGTGTGATAAAAAAGATGATGGAACGTTACGAATCACAGCCGATGAAGTTATTTTGCTGGATGATTCTATTGCGCGTTTTGGAAAAGGTTACATTATTCGAATGGACATCAACACCGATGCTGAAAAGATACGAACAGTGCATTCGCTTTGTAGTACAAATGGCGAAAAAGGTGTGGTAGTTAGTTTCTCAATCCTAAAAGATGACGCGCCATATGCACAGTATGTAGCAAAAGATATTAAACTATCTATCAACGAAACTGTAATGGAAAAACTTACATCCATGTTTGGAAGAACAAGTGTTAGGTTCTTAACAGAGAATTAGTTTCTTAGTTCACAGCACCAAGTACCCTGCTAAGCCACACCACAACTTGCATTGCAGGTGGTTCTGCTGCTATGTAGCTTAAACCTGCTATTCCTAAACGGTGCGGAACATAACTAACGACATTGCTATTCTGCACCATAGAAGTTATCGGGTACAACCTACCTAGTAGAACAAGAACCTGAGATGCAAAAATATGGTTTGGTAGCGTAGTTATGACTTGGTGCACAAACCAAGAAAATTATTCAGTACATTTTCTATTTTTGCCGCAACAAATTATTCACTAATAGGGGAACGCTATGAGACGACTACGAATGTATGTACTCATTGCACTGTGCTTGCCTACTATGGTTTGGGCAGGCGGATTTCAATTAAATGAGTCCGGAGTGAAAGCAGTTGGTATGGGTGGGGCTTTTAGTTCCGGGTATGGTGGAGATGCAACAACTCTGTTTTATAATCCCGCTGGAATGACTCAATTATCCAATGGTTTACATCTTAGCGCGGGACTTGCTAATATATCTCCGGGTGCAAAATTCTTCCACAACGAAACTCAAACCACTACCGAACTTGAACCATGGTCCTTCCAGATTCCTAATTTTTATGCGGTGTATAATATGAAGGATATGCACTTAGCATTTGGGGTTGGTGTGTTTGTACCATTTGGATTAGGTACACAGTGGGCAGATAATTGGGTTGGACGATACATAGCAGTTCGATCTTATTTGGAAACGGTAAGTATCAATCCTAATGTCGCCTATTCTTTACTGGATGATAAACTTACTTTAGCAGCAGGTATAAACTACACCATGGGTAACGTTGAATTGAAACAGAAAGTACCCATCAGTATTGGAAACGAAGGGGAAATGAATATGAAAGGTGATGGCAATACCATCAGCTGGAATGCCGCTTTAAGTTACTTAATTACTCCTAAGATGAGACTTGGTGCATCGTACCGTTCTAATATAAAATTAGATATGAATGGTGATGCAACATTTACCTTTAACCCACCTTTGCCAACGTTGTTTGCAGATGGACCAGGTGGTGCAACAATAAATTTGCCGTATGATTTACGCACCGGTTTAAGTTACGAAGTGGATAACAATCTCCGTGTTGAACTGGGATTCCAAATGGTTGGTTGGTCTAGCTATGATACTCTTGCAATACGTTTTGAGAAAGGTCCGGGAAATCCTGCTGTAGCTGATACAGTTAAAAACCCTCGGATGTATAAAGACAGTTGGATTCTACGCTTTGGGGCTGATTATAAAATTAGCGATGATTTCAGCGCACGTGCCGGCGTTAATTATGACCCAGCTCCGGTAGATGCAAAATATACTCAACCATTTTTACCCGATGCTGACCGTTTAGGTTTTACACTTGGTGTAAGCTATAACATAACCAAACAATTTACCGTGGATGCAGCGTACTTCTATGTTAACGGTGCAGACCGGGTGGTAAAAGGTGAAGCCCGCGAGGCAGGCGAACCAACAACCTCAAATAACTTTGATGGCACATATAAAGCATGGGCAAACATTATGGCAATTGGTCTTAACTTTTCTTTTTAACTAAACAGTATAATTAACGGAGCAACTATCTATGAAAACAATAAACAAGATACGGTATGCAAGTAGTATTGTACTGTGTGCCGTAGTAACCGTCCTTTTTACATCATGTAGTACGGAAATAGCAAATCCCAATTCAGGACCTGAACTTGGTACACTGGTTAACTCCGGTGAACAAGTACGGTATGTGTCAATTGGAAATAGCTTAACAGCTGGGTATATTTCAGGTGCATGTTTCGAAGCAGGACAGAAAAATTCATATCCTAGCATTTTAGCTCGCCAGTTGGGTGCAGTTGATTTTGTACAGCCATTGTATGGCGGAGAAGGTCA
>JAIBAE010000042.1 GCA_019695345.1 Bacteroidota bacterium
GAATCAGGCGTTAGGTGTTGTGAACCTTTACCGCACCTTAGGGAATGCAGGACAGGCGGTTGCTGTGTGTCTATTTTGATTTCAAAGGTAATTTCTTTTTTAACGCAACCTAATAGACCGCACCGCAAGAAGTGTAGACAAGAGCCATATACTGCGGGACAGAAAGCACAAGTACTAAAGAACCGTTATCGTGGATACAATTACTACATACATACATACATACATACATACATACATACATACATACATACATACATACATACATAACCGCAAAGTCCGCAAAGGGTATCACAAAGTACACAAAGTTTTTCTGCATCAAACTAAACCTTACAATAATACTTAGCGGAACTCTGCGTTGAACTTTGCGACCTTTGCGGTTAATTCGTGCTAACTAATCCAAAATAAATTTGTATGTATTCGTGCTATTTGTGGTTACAGAAACTTGCGATAACGCATTTACTGCGCAGGCGATTCTCTCCCGCACAATAAAGGTTGATTATATAACAACACTCGGCGCGGTTTGCGATAGCAACAACATTTATCGCACAACTATCATTGGTAATGTAACGATTGTTTTATCGGTACAAATCTGAACAGTGTACGCGCCTTGTGCAAAGGCATCTGTGTGAAGTATTATGTTGTTTTCATCGTGTTGCACTTGTTGTGTTGTTATAACTTCCCCTATGCTGTTACAAACTTTTATTTGTATAAGAATATTGCGTTGTGTTGGGAGATGAATTTCAGCTTCATCGGTAACAGGATTCGGGGCTAAACTATATCCGTGATACGTTGGTTGCTCTTGTACATCAAGTGGCGCGCTAACGGTATCGCGCCAACGGTACACTAAACCTTGCGGTGGCAGGTAGCCAATTCCCATTACAATGCCCTGCGTTGTTGGTATTGTTGCGCGTGTTGTATTCGTCCACGATGTAGTTGATGTACGTGTGTGCATATCGTACGAGTCGGTGCCTTGTAACCCAACCATTGCATTATTAAACACCGATGTATTACTTATACACTTACCGTAAATAAACTCTATGGTATTCGATGTTTCGTACAAGCGTAATTGCGATACAAACCGTAACGAATCGTAGTTATATTTATAACGGAAATTCCATTGTACAATAAACACTCTGTTAGGTGCAGTGCCTACTACGGCAGTTGTAGCAGTTGTTGTTCTGGAGGTATCATATGAACGAAAACTTGAATGCGCTAAACCAAGAATGCCATCGGTAGGTAAACGATAATTTAACGTTGGCGGGTAAAATGAATTGGGTATAACTTCGGTATAACCAAACGATGCCGCGCCGTAATCGTACAACCGCAATGAACTGAGCATAGAGTTACCATATTTAAATGCAAATGGTAAGGAAGTTACGGCATCGCCGGTTGCTACCGAAAACGAAACTTTACCTATACTTGCCGATATATCACTAAACTCTCCCATGTAACTATCAAACAAATACTTGTGTACAAACGGTGCCTTTCTGGGTCGCTGTACAAACACATTGATAGTTGTTGGATAAGCATTCAGAATATTAGATTCTACATACGTTACCGTTGTATCTATGTTTGGTAGTGCACAATAATAGGTAGTAGCAGTTGGTGCGGCAAAGATATATACACCATTAGAATCGGTTATTGCTGTCTGATTCAACGCTGTTGCATTTGTACCATAGGCAACGTTTCGATTGGTAAGAACATTTCCAAACTGTACATTGTTTTTGTTCCGCTCTACCACAATACCAAAGTACTTCACCCCCGATTTATATACACTGGTAAAATTAACATCTGCTGATGTTGTTGTGTTTGTAATGGAAATTATCCTGTATGGCGGATTGAATTCAACACCCGGCAGATACGGTACTATCAAATACTTACCTGTAGTTAATGTAAGCTGTTGCGGAGATGCTTTTGCATTTATAGTAGATTGTTTGATTGAGCTTAGCATGTTACTTAACGGTAATATCATAAGCGTTGGGTTACCTGTTGCTTGCGGATACGTACAATACACTCCAACCTTTCTATCTAATATCCAGTTTTTACTTACATCAGAGTCTTGTATCATTACCATACACTTCTGTACATATGTTGTTTCATTTTCGCCTGCATACGAGTTATATAACCAGTAATTTTCAGGAAATACTACATAATAAAATCCGCTTGCTACATCTTTAAACTCGTAATCGCCATCGGCTGTTGTTGTACACACACTATCTTTTAATGGTACAGGAGTTCCTTCCCAGTAGTACTGCCGTTGCGGACGGATACGTAGTTGTATGCCAGCTAAGGGTTGTCCAAATCCATCCACAACATTTCCACGCAGTGCATGTGTGTACTCGGCATTAGCCGGATTTCCCGTACATACCGAGCGTTCCAAAAATGCACGAATCATTTGCTTACACATTGGGTGGAACTCTAAGTTTAGCCCAATGGACGATTGCCCACAGTAGCTCATTATAGTACCCTTTAGCGGCTTTGGTTTGGTAAATGTACACGGGCCGCTTTCTGTTGGACCGCAGTTATCAATCTGGCCATCACGCCATAAACAACTGTGTGTATGTGCCGAACCAAACACGTGCCCAAACTCATGCGATACTAAATACAAATCATACGAATACACCGTAGCCGATTTAAAATCTAAATTCAGACTACTACGGGCAAACGACCCGCTATCCGAACAAATTCCACCTATTCTTGCTGCAACACCACCACCGGCACTACTTGACCCAGATAGAAAATGAACCGCATCATACTGTACCGACTTCATATTCTGCCGCCAGTATTTTGCTACATCATATACGGTTGCTCCATACGGTGTTATATTTTTCCATATACGCACATACGTAATTGCAAACTGCGCATTAACATCGTGAACAAAAATTGCCGATGATGCTGCAAACAACGTCAGCAGGTACGAAGCAGCTTTTACCGAATCATTATTAAACCTGCCATAGTAATAACTATCTGCATCCAAAGCAACTTCAATAGTTAGAAGTTCATCGCTTTGCAACGATGCTTTTTGTTTACCACTCGCAATGGTATTCATCATTTCTAAAACATCTTTACTAATAGTGTGCTCATCGGTAGAACAATTCAGGGTAAACTTATCCGGGGTTCCATCTGCTAATGTGTAGAATCCCTGCTGTGTCTGCTTCGTAATAGGATGAGCAATTCCATCTTGCAATACAAGCCCCATAATCTCATTTTGTGTAACGGTAAGAATAACCCGCGCACCGTTACGTAAAGTCCCCTCGTAAGGCAAAGCGCAATCAAGTCCATTAAACGGAACGTCTCCAAAGTCAGACCCCATTACAAATTGAGTCTTGGAGTTAACAATGCGCGAGCGTTGCAACACCACTTGCTCGGTCCCATCAAACAACGGAACATCTGCAATAATGCTGGTTGGTTTATTCAGCAATACGGTTTGTACTACACTGGTATGCAATTGCACTGCAGACTGTTGCACACCAAGCGGTGTTGTAACAGCAGTAAGAATTCTGGGTTGGCTGCAAAGAAACGTGGTGCAAAGCACTATACTAACTGCGAGGGCATATATCCGTATCATACAAATCCTTGGAATGAAAAGGGAAAACATTTTTTACTCAAAATACATTTTTTTCGTTCAATACAAAGCGGGTATCATAATATTCTGCTATCGCCCTTCCGCACCAACCGGCACTATAAACAATACCTCATTTTGCGGGATAGAACCTCATCTACACCAACAATAGTTATCGTGAATGCGATTGTAACCGCGAATCACACAAAAACACACAAATCATTGCGAATCCGAATTTGCGCCTTTGCACACTTTGCCCCTTTGCGTGATAATGCGATGCTGAACGGATTGGCTCCGCCCGGGTGACGGCGCACTACGGTAGCTTCGGCAGAGGTGGTAACCCTTAAAAACATAGAAATTAATTTTCCTTGGGGGTGAAACAAGTTTTGCCGTACTTTGTCCTTGTGGTACATAAGGGTAAACACTTTGTTTTTGGGGTATGAAAACGCGATTACACGACACAACCGATAAAGACCTGTACCGGATGATGGCAACCGGCAGTAAACACGAGCGCGATACTGCGTTTCAGGAGTTGTATGCACGGTATTCGCAGCGGGTGTTTAGTTATTGCTCGCGTATAATTGGTCACCGCGAACATGCCGAAGATGTGTTTCAGGATAGTTTTTTGAAATTTCTGAATAGTGCTACCCCAACTAACGACGTAGAAAATGTTCCGGCGTACTTACTGCGCATTGCACGCAATAACTGCTTTAACTACATGCGTGCCCGCAAAACCGAACACGTTGAATTTGAAGACATGCATTTGCCCTCGCCCGAAAACAAATACGAGATTACCGAACTTGCCCGCTTGGCAGAAACAGCAATGGAACTTTTACCCGAAGAGCATGCCGAGGCGTTTGCACTGCAAACCTATGGCGGCTTAAGCTACAACGAGATTGCCGAGATTCAGAAGGTGCCGCTTACTACCGTACGTAACCGTGTGGTGCGTGCTAAAGCAAAACTTCAGAGTATACTGGGCAAATATCTCAACGATTTCACCGAACAAACTCACGAATAACATCATGGCAAACGAACTCTCTGATAACGAACTGATTTGGTTGTTTATAGACGGGGCATCATCGCCCGATGAGAGCGATATGTTATTTACCGCTTTACATGGTAATGCAGAATTGCAACAAGACTTCCAAAACGCCATTACCCTGCGCACCGCTTTAGAACACTCGCGCGAGCGTGCCGTTGTAACGCCTTTGCTTACCAACCGCGTTATGAGTGCGGCAGGAATTGCCGTTACCGGTGGCGCAATTTTGGGCGGGGCAACAACATCGGGCGCGTGGTGGAATGCAACACGCGATGTTGTTTCGGCATGGGCAGGTAAAGCACTTGTTCCGGCAGCGTCGGCTGTACTTGCTTCGGTTATTACATTTTTTGTGATGCAGGAAAACAACCAGGCACCATTAGCTTTGAACAGTTCAAATCACATTCACGAAACATTTTCCGTAGGCGATACCTCGCCGTTACCTGCTGTTAGTACGGTTATGCAAACAGCACAACAACAGCCCGTAGCCCCTGAACGGGTTGTAACAAAATATGTGTACATGCAACAACCAAACACCAATACTACAACAGGCACCATTGCTAACAATGTACCACCAACGGAGCAACCCGACTCACCTGTTACCACCAACATTACGGCGCGTTCTGCACAGGATGCACCGGAAAACGTACTGCTAACATCTGCGCAAAGCATTGGCGGTATGTACGCGCCATCGCCCGAGTTGCAACCAATGCAACAGATTGATATCACCAATCAACCCGTTGCCGAAAAAGAGTCGCAGTATTTAGTAAGCTTCCGTGGAATTTCTGGTATCACTATGTATCCCACGCGCGATTTATCCAGCAACGCCACCATGTTTAACAACATTACCGGAATGGTTACATACCAACTTGCAAAGAATCATGCAGTTGGCTTAGAGGTAGGAACCGAAGCATTCCCAATGTATGCTATTTCTAAACTGGAAAGCGGTGCTTTGCAATACAACCAACGTCCGCAGTTAACCTTTGCAGGTGCTACGTACCAATACACCGGAAATACGCTGGAAGAATTTACATCGCTTAAACCGGTAATCCGTGGATTTATTGGCGGTACAGATTTTGGCCCCATGCTAAAAGGTGTTGTAGGCGTTCAGTACGAGCCCAACAACAGTGTAGTAATGGGAACAGGTATGGAAACAACATCGTTAGTATATACCCAACGTGGGGACTGGTTTGCAACACATAAACTCAGTTTTACCTATTGGGTTGGCTTCAGGATTTAATTTACCAAATGTTCTTTGTATCCTTGTTGCATTGTATTTTGCATGTGCAAAGTGTAGATATTCACCCTACGTACAATGAAACCATACATTATCATAGTATTAGCATGTAGCTATTTGTTATTATCGTGTTCACAAAGCTCGGTAGATGCGCCGTATACAACCCAATACAATGGCGAGCCAACACAGCTATACAGCGCAACGTGGTATCTGGAAGTATTGAACTACAAAGGCATCAATTTCTCGCCGCGGGTACTTTCTAACTCAACCAAAGAGTATTACATTAGGTTTAATACCGATACCATTTTATGTACACCATCGGTAACACAATACTCAGGCACTATATCAGGCAAAGCAGACTGCAACACCTTTACGGCAGACTTCACGGCAAACAAACAAACATCGCTACGAATCCAAAACATCAACGTTAGTAACAACACCTGCGATACCGTCTCGCAAGTATTTGCCAATGCAATGCCGTTGGCGGTTGAGTACACAATGATAACGCAAAACCTGCTTAAAGTATCATTCCTTAATGGCGGATACGCAACATTCTCTCGGGTGTTAAACCCAAAAGCTGTTGCATTGCAAAACGTAGTACCAACCGACTTCACAACATACAACTTTCCCAAAAGCGATATGTTCGATTTGCAAACAATAACTATCAACAACGATACACTTCGGATGGATGTACGCTACGGCGGCGGCTGTACACAACACAACTTCACACTTGCTATCGATAACTCATTCAAAAACACATCGGCAATATCAACATACATTGTACACAATGCCAATGGTGATACCTGTAAAGCACTCATCCACGAAACATTATTCTTTAACCTTGCACCACTCCGCAAAGAGTACGAGCGCGTTACGGGCAGAACAAGCGGCGAACTCAAACTCCGTTTTACTGCCGGAAGCGAAAATGTAATTATCTCGTACGTGTTGTAATTTTTTTGCTATCGCCGGACGGCACCGCACCTCGTATTTACAACAAACCCGCACTATGCCGGAAGGAACGCAGGCGATAGTTACTATTCATTTGTGAAATACAGTTCCCACAGAGTTCACAGAGTACTACACAGAGTTTCACAGTAATACAGTAAAGTAATTCAACTGAGACTGGAATTAGCGAAGCGTATTCTCTCACACATTCTTCGTAGAGACGCGAGGTGCTACTTACCACATGCGTAAGATAAACCTTATATTTCTTTTGTTTTGTCTTTCTATTAATTGGGTTGTTCGTAGTTTCTTATTTTTGCCTAACATTAATTGCTAAAGAATGAATCAGAAAGGTAAATATGAATTTTAGACTAGGCGAACTATTTTGTGGGCCAGGTGGTATTGCGTGGGGTGCAATAAATGCAAAAATCAAGAATAATGGAATACAATATACAATTAGTCATGAGTGGGCAAACGATTATGATAAAGACACTTGTGAAACTTATGTAAAAAATATTTGTCCTAGCAAACCTAAAACAGTGATTTGTAAAGATGTGAGAAAACTAGACATCAGAAAATTATCTGATATTGATGCATTTGCTTTTGGCTTTCCATGCAATGATTTTTCAATAGTGGGAGAGCAAAAAGGAATGGAAGGAGTTTATGGACCATTATACTCATATGGTATTAAGATATTAAAAAAGTTCCAGCCAAAATGGTTTTTAGCTGAGAATGTCGGTGGACTAAAGACAGCGAATGATGGAAAGTCTTTTCAGAAGATTATTAATGAATTAATTGATACTGGGTATAATGTTGTTCCTCACTTGTACAAATTTGAAAATTATGAAGTACCTCAGGCGAGACACCGTATCATTATTGTTGGTTTTAGAAATGACTTAAATTTGAGTTTTGGTGTTCCAATACTTACTAATAATCGTATCATCACAGCCAAAGAAGCGATTGAAAATCCACCAATCAGTCTTGATGCTTCAAACAATGAGTTAACTAAGCAATCTGAGAATGTGATTGATCGATTAAAATTTATCAAGCCAGGCGAAAATGCCTTTACTGCAAACCTACCAGAACATCTAAAGTTAAATGTAAAAGGTGCGCAAATAAGCCAGATATACAAGAGACTTGATCCTAATAAACCTGCATATACTGTGACTGGAAGTGGTGGTGGTGGAACTCATATATATCATTGGCTCGAAAATCGAGCTTTAACAAATAGAGAAAGGGCAAGACTACAAACATTCCCAGATACTTTTGAATTTTGCGGTTCAAAAGAAAGTGTGCGTAAGCAAATTGGTATGGCTGTACCACCCAAAGGGGCAAAGATCATTTTTGAGGCTATACTAAAAACTTATGCAGGAGTTAAATATGAAACTGTTGAACCCAATATTACTTTTGAAAATTATGTTAAACCTTTGCAAGAATCATTAATGTTATGAGTATAATAACTAATAATTTATTTGATAAGGTATTAGTCGAGCCCCTCCAACAAAATGCCAATAGATTATATATAGTTTCTGGTTACGCAACGGCTTTGATGGCAACAAGACATATACAGTACGTTAAAGCGAACTATACTAATCGGGAATTTTCGATAAAACTAATTGTTGGGATGTGTCCTCAGGATGGTATTGAATTTCGTAATCACTATTCATTCAATCAGTTACAATCAAGAATGTTTGATGTTGATTTTGAATGTCGCTATCTTGCAAAGCGACCACCTGTGCATTCTAAAATATATGCATGGTTTAATAATGATATTCCGATAGTTGGGTTTGTAGGTTCCGCAAACTATACACAGAACGCATTCAGCAAATCCATGAGAGAAATTGTCGGACATGCCAATCCAACTGATTGTTTTGATTATTACAAAAGTATTGAGGGGGATACAATAATGTGTAATGATTCTGAAGTCACCAGTTATATAGAAATATATAGAAACGAGTCAACCTTGAAAAAGTCAACTGAATCGGAAACAGCTACTACCTTTAAGACAACTGGATTAAACAAAGTGACTCTAACTCTTTTAGATAGTAAAACAAACGATACTCCTAAGAAATCCGGTTTGAATTGGGGACAGAGAGGTCACAGAGAACCCAATCAAGCATATATTAATATTCCTGCTGAAATAGGCCGCTCTGGCTTTTTTCCTGACAGGTATGTGAATTTCACCGTTATCACAGATGATAACAAGCAATTTATCTGTGTACGTGCTCAAGACGGTGGCAAAGGACTTCATACTACACTTAATAATTCGTTGCTTGGTGAATACTTTAGAAACCGCCTGGATTTACCTAATGGTGTATTTGTAACAAAAAATCATTTATTACATTACGGTAGAACAGATGTTGATTTTTATAAGATAGATGATGAGACATATTACATGGATTTCTCTGTACATTAAAATGTTAAGTACATACATGCTATCGCAACAGATATTCATATCCTACACATTTTGTTTAATGAAATTAATCGCTTGTTAAACTTCATTCTACTCTGTAAAATACAGATTTCATATCATCCTATTCCGACGCAAGGCATCACGCCGCTACGGATAAGAGGCAAAGTTAACTGTGTTTTATTTTTGTAAAAGTGTTTTTGCCATTTCTAATACTGCGATTGCCGCTTCCTTTGTAACTGAGGGGAAGTCATCCAAAAACTCTGTTATATCATCACCACCTTCTATATAATCAAACAAGTTTTTGATAGGTACTCTTGTACCGTTAAATACAGGTGTTCCGCTCATTATTCCTGCATCTATATTTATATAACCGTACACCATACTGTTTCCTTGTTTATAGTTTTTAGTTTATAGTTCAAATTTACAGAATTGCGTGTAAGGTGACACTTCGTTTATTATTCCCCCGACTTCGTCTGCCCCCTTTATCAAAGGGGGCTGTCCGTTAGGACTGGGGGAATTAATACGATGAAAGATTATTTGTTTAATGATATATCAACTCATCGTAAAAACGTTCCGCGGAATATCTCTACAGTTGGATTTTTATCCTGTTGCTACATTGCGTGTCAGGTGACACTTCGTTTAACACCTAACACAACGGTAATGTATCGCACGTTCTGAAGCCGCGCTTGAGAGTGTTTATTGCACGCCGTTCGGAACGGTCAGGCGATAGCATACGAACTTATTTAACATCGGGAAGTGTTGGCATATCGGCTATGATGTACGCCATAATTGCCATTGCCGCCGCACATTGGTTTACTTCGTGCGGGTTGAGTTTATCGGGCGTGTCGCCGTGTGTGTGGTGAAACCAGAAGTATCTATCGGCAACTACTTCTAAGCCAAGCAACGGCGTTTTATATTTTTCCTTTAAGGGGCTAACATCCGCGCCACCAAAACCATCGTGAATATCGT
Source organism: Bacteroidota bacterium (assembly GCA_019695345.1). Taxonomy (GTDB): domain Bacteria; phylum Bacteroidota; class Ignavibacteria; order Kapaibacteriales; family NICIL-2; genus JAIBAE01. The sequence continues at coordinate 10,160 of JAIBAE010000042.1, forward strand.
TTGCGCCAAGTGGCTCTAACAGTGTTGCAATCTCGGTAACAAGTTTTTTCATGTCGGGGTTGCCTTCGTAACCAAAGCCGGTTGGTTTAAATGTTCCCTCGTCCGATTCAATTCCCAGCACGTGTTTTTCTGTTGGGTGGGCAACGGCATACGCATTACCGCCACGCACGCCATTTTCTTCGTTGGTCCACATCACAACACGAATTGTACGCTTTGGTTTTAGCCCAAGTTTTTTAATGGTGTTTAATGCCTGCCATGCTGCAAAACATCCGCCGCCATCATCCATTGCACCTTGCCCAACATCCCACGAGTCTATGTGTCCGCCCATTACTACTACTTCGTTTGGTTTTTCTGTGCCGGGGATTTCAAACAGTACATTGCGAGATTCCGCATCGGGCAACATTTGCGCAGACATCTTTATAGTTAACGAAACGTTCTGACCGCGTTTAATCATTCGTTGAATCATCTCGGCGTCTTCTACTGTTATAGCCGCGTGTGGAATCTTGGTAAGGGAATCGTTATACCGTAACATTCCCGTGTGTGGCGATTGAATTGAAAACGGTCCAACCGAGCGAACTAACGAAGCAACTGCTCCGGCACGTGCGGCTTCCACGCAACCATTAACGCGGTATGCAACTGTTTCGCCATACTTAGTAAACGGAACATTAAACAACACTATTTTACCTTTAGCTTCGGCGGCGCGTTTTTTTAATTCATCAAAACTGTTTACCACCATTACATCGGCTGTAATGCCTTCGGCTGGTGTGCCAACACTACCGCCCAAACCAAGCATAGGCATCTGGCGCACTCGCGGTGTGTTCATGGTGATTGACTCACTGCCACGAACCCAATGCGGCACCATAACTTTTTCGCCACGGGCGTTGTATCCTTCTTTTTTTGCTTCGGCTATAATCCAGTCAATTGCTTTTTCTAATGCGTCGCTTCCGCTAAGGCGGTGACCGTAGGTATCGCACATGGTAGCAAGTTTGTTCCACGCTGTGCTATCGGCTGTTGCTGTTGATATAATTTTTGAAGCTGTTGCTTTGTATTGCGTTGAAACCTGCGCTGTAAGTACAACCGAACACACAATAAAGAAAAAGATAATCGTTTTCATAAGCAAATGAGTTAATGGTACATGTAATGGCACAAGCGCAAGATACGGATTACGCTGTAAATCAACCACTACTGTATGTACCAACTTTGGGTTGTATATTGCAATCAGTTAATACGTTTTCTATTATTTGTTTTATGATCTTCACCAATTCTATTGTAGCCGGTAATTCCCCCTGTCCTAACGGACATCCCCCTTTCCCAAAGGTGGAAAGCGAAGCAAGGGAGAATCTCCTTGTTTATCTTATCATTCTTCTTGTGTTTGCAACCACTACGTTTGCGCAACAAACAAACCCGCTTGATGTACAAATACGCGACATCAACAACCGTCCCGAAACCATTCGCCATTTAACGTATGGTGCAAAGGCAACGGTAATTATTATGTTTAATCACCAGTGTACGGTATGCCCGCAGTACATTAAAACAATCAACGACCTAAACACAAAGTTTGGCAATCAAGGCATTAACTTCTACGCAGTTTTTCCTGATACCTCAACCGATATCGAGACACTACAAATCTTTGCCGTACAACAAAAGCTGATGATACCAATTATCATTGACCGCAAGCGCGAACTTGCCAACGCACTAAAAGCAACACAAACACCACAAGCATTTGTGCTTAACACCGCAGGCAATGTTTTGTACAACGGCAGAATCGACAACATGTTCGAGAACCTCTGGAGCAAACGCCCCAAGGTAACCACACAAGAACTTGCCGATGCCATTACCGCCACACTTAAAAACAAACCGGTAAAAGTAAAAACAAGCCCAACAGTTGGTTGCCCAATACAAGCAGTACATAAATGATGTTGCTATCGCAATGCGCTCCTAACATCGTTGCAATTGCGCACCACACCTTGCGCGGCAGAACCTTGTGCAACAACAAACCATTGTTCGTGACTATACTGTAACACTTGTATTGGAAACTGTTCAACAATATCAATCGTTCTTTCAATCGGATGCCTTCCGCAATGCGTACAGTGATTGTTGCAAACGCGCAACCGAGGCAACTGCCGTTACAGCAACGGTAATCCAGCATATCCGTAAGCAATTCCCATCATTATCGCCGCAGGAATCCACGCTTATTGCCGAGCTTACCAACGGAATGCTCTATGCTGTACACAAAGAAAAATATAGTGAAGGATGTTTGTACGTACGCCATACGTTAGAGCAAACTACATCGCAATCAATTGCGCAGTATCACGCATCTCACTTTGCAGGTTGCAACCACATATTGGAATTATGCACAGGTAGTGCAAGCGACACATTTGCGCTAAGTACAACTGCCCAACACATAACAACAATAGAACATAACGCACTTACCTGCGCCATTGCGGAATTCAATGCCGCACAGCTTGGTATAACTAACATTACGTTTATCAATGCCGATGCACAAGAGTTTGTACAGAATGAATCCCTACAACAGTTTGATGGACTATGGGCAGACCCCGCCCGCCGCACAACCGAGAAACGCGTTAGCACCGATGCAACCCAATACCAACCACCATTGCCGTGGATTATGAGCGTACCAATAAACGGTGTTTGCGGAATAAAAATATCACCGGCTATTACGTTGCCATCGCTTCCAGCTGATTGGAAAAGAGAATGGATTGGCTTCCGCAACGAATGTCGCGAACAACTGTTATGGAAAAACACCGAATGTTCTGACGGCGCGGTGAGGATTGTAGATGCAGATGCCGTGTGGTCGCCTCGGGCGATAGCAAAAACTGTAGCTGTATATAACGATATTCTTGGCTCCCCGCCGGCATATATGGTAGAGCCACATGCGGCGTTAATCCGTAGCGGACATCTTGCTGAGTTTTACGAATTGCATAACATTATGTTGATTGATTCAACCATTGCGTACGGTGTGAGTAGTACAAAACCTGATTCGCCATTTACTGATGTGTTTGAGATACTACACGTGTTGCCATACTCGCAAAAGAGACTGCAAAGTGTACTCCACGAGTTGCAATGGAACAGCCGTACCGAAATTAAGAAACGCGGCATTGCCCAAACTCCGGATGAAATTCGGAAACACCTTACGTTCCCGCACACAACAACGTGGGGTACTGTTATTCTAACACGTGTGCAAGGTAAGCCGATTATGGTTATTTGTAAACGAGTATAGACTGTAATATTATTTACACGATGTCATACCCGAGAAATCGGTTATCCAGTTATCATAGCAAAGAATCCTGGATTCCCGATACATGCTCGCCGCATTTTCGGGAATGACAGCTACAATAGTATATATAAAAAAAGCGGCACATTACTGCGCCGCCATAGGGGGAGTTGGGGATACCATGAGATTGTCTTGTTATGCGTGTGCTACTTCCGCTTCAAAGTCTTCCAGAGCCGATGAGAAATCCGGACGTAAACGAATAGCCCACTCTAACATAGTTTTTGCTTCTACCACTGCGCCTACTCCCTTAAAGCACAATGCTGCGCCATAACATGCATCGGGGTTGTTTGGATTAAACTCTAATGCTTTTGTATATAACTCTCTTGCTTCTTCAATTGCACCGGTATTCATTAACGCACGGGCACTATCGCACAATAACATATCAAGCGTAATGTTTAACATTGTTTCGTAGCGTGCCTGTTCCCATTTGTTTAGCAATACGGTTAATGTTTCCAATGCCTCGAACCAGCGGCCCTCCATGGCTTTCATAACAGAGTACACATACAGTGTATCGCTATGGTCTGGCGAGATTGATTTTGCTTTTTCTAAATACTCAGCACATAATTCTAAATCTTCTTCCAACAAACAGAACGAAGCCATACGGTGTAACGCCAACATCATATATTTAGTTGGCAAGTGTCCGCACACAAAACTGCGGTGGTAATACTCAATAGCTTCATCAATTCTTCCGGCAGCATGATACATTTCTGCATACGAGAAGTTTGTAAAGATATCGTCTTCGTTTGTTAGTAATTGTTCTTCTGCTTCAATTGCCATTGTTGTACCGTATAGAACATCAAGGCGTGTTAAAGCTTTTAATGTTGCATGTTTCCATGTCCACTCTGTGCGTGCGCGGTGTGCTGCGGCAATACCTTTAGCAACACGTTCTTGCGGATTGTTAGCAACATAATCTAATGTTGATGCAAGTACTTCTCCATCGGGTTCAAGCATATATGCCGAGCCGGTAAGTTCTTTGCCATCTATCACCGAACCAATAAAACGTTCGCCGGCAGGAATCGTCCAGCCCACAGTTTCATCTACAAAGTCATCGGTTGCACCGCCATTGGTAACAATAACCGGTAAACCGCACGCCATTGCTTCTAATGTTGGCAACGAGAAACCTTCACCGCGGTATGGCGATACAAATACATCGCACGCACGGTAGAGTTCTGCCATTTGTTGTTCGGTTAATGTTGCATCGGTATAGAGTATTTCCGGTGCATTCGGGTTCTTACGGATATTTTCAATTAGTTGTTCGGCTGTTTGCCCTTTATAAAAAGAGTTACCGCCCATGTCTTTAATAATAAGCGTAACATCATCGCTTGCCGAAAACGTACGTACATACGCATCAAGCAACACGTCAATTCCTTTACGGAAGATGGTACCACCTACAAACAAAAACTTCAAACGTTTTTTAGTTGGCAATGCAGGAATATTACCTTCGGGGGTAAAGATAGCGGGGTCAATACCGTTTGGAATTACCTGCACTTTGTTGGCAGTAACACCCGAACGTACAAACACATCGCGGCAGAAGTTAGAGGGTGTCCAAACTTCATCGGCTTGGTTCATTGTTTCCACCCAATCTTTACGCAACTCCGAGAATTCCCACGGTTGGTTGATAATCCATTTAGCACCATGCGGTATTTCACTCTTTAGCGGGTACTGATGGCGTATCCACACAAACGGTTTATCATCCATATTCAACTCGCCATTGCGTACATCATGCGCCCACAACTTTTCAAACTTAGCATTACCCTCTGGCAAAAACGTGTCGGGCTCAAACGGTACAATAGCAAGGTTAGCAACCCCGCTATCAATAATATTGGAACAATGCTCGCGGTTAATCAAAGCAAGCGAATGTGTTACAAACTGCGAACCTTCCCACACAATGTTCAACTGGGGCGTTGGTTGTTGTTTTTGCTGACCGTCCATGATGCGTCTCCGCAATGAGTTGTAAATAGGTTAAAAATCTCTTCCCTGCTACACGTACAACAATGGTGCCAAAACGGAAAATCGCCTTATTTACGGAATATCAATCGGTTAGGAAGTGTTTTCCGCGCTTCCGCGCCAGACCGCACCGTGCCTTGCTTCTAATCAAAAAACCATACTCTTGCGGGGCAGTTCCACTCCTTACAAACACCCCATTATCGTGGATGTATTACCATCACATACCCCACTACAAAAAGAATCGGTTTGCTAAGATTTTGCTAAGATTTTACAACTCTCAATAATTCTATGTTGCATTCAGGAAAACAGTTATTCAATATTATCTGGGAGAGCAACTATGAAAACGTTTGTACTACTACTCTGTGTTTTAATAAGCATTAGCACCGTGTTTGGGCAATCACCAATCAAGAGGATATACTATGGGGCGTATTCGGGCGGGGAGGCTGCTTTAACCGATAATGGGGTGTTGCATTATGTAGCAAAAAGTGGCGCTTATTACCAAACTGAAATTTCTACCAAGAAAATTAGTCGCATGAAAAGCAAAATTAATGGCTACAACATTACTTTTTCTCCAAATGGTAAGTATGCGGTTTCTATGTACGGTGTCGCTAACCAGTTTAAAGCTACATTATATGATATAGAACACCAGCATAGCTATACTTTCCCAGACTTCATATACTACAACCAATACTTCAAGGAAAATTATTATCAATTTTCCAACAACTCATCCTTATTAGTAATCTCTTCATGGATAAGAATAAACAACCAAGATTACAAACAATATAAATACTATGACACACAAACAGGTATGTTAAAAAGAACTGTTATAGATTCGGTAAAATACTCGTCATACTTCAGTTCCTATTCTGCTAATAATTACTACGGGGCACAATTTGTAGTATCATCAGACTTCCGATACTTACTACAATATAAGGTTGGTCAAGTCTCTAATGTTCCTTCATTAATTACGGTGTATGATATCGAGACAAATACAATTGCAGTAAGAACTGCGCCTTCTTCATTGAATTTATGTATTCCATCAACGCTATCTGTCACCGATACAAATCATTTCTCTGCCTCATTCATCCAAAACACGAGTAACGGCAGAAGCTATACAGAATACAACGTATTTGGAAGCACTTCTTTCGATATGTCTACTTCTACTATACAATTGCCACAGGAACCATTTACAAATACTAACAACTATCATTCAATACTACTTCCTAAAAAGAAACTTAACCTAAGTTGGTTTGCCAACTCGTATGTTACAAACACTCTTCGAGTTTTTAATTTAGGAACTAAACAATATGATTCTGTTGCTTTTGATTTCTATTTTTTCAATGTTATAGCTTCACCTGATGAATCTACGCTTGGCTTTATAACATACAACGGCATTTATACATACAACACTAGTACCCTTTCAACACCTACACGTATATTCCCCGAAGCATATTTTGGTCCTGTATTTATCTACAATGAAAAAACTCAGGTTCAATACTGTTCTAAGAATAATACCGAACGTTTAGCATGGTCAAGTTTATACTCATCACTACAAATTGTTGATAGCGGAATAGTACGCTATCCATTTTGCATACAAAGTATAAGCACAGACGGCATCAAGTATGCAACTCAAACACACATAAAATCATTTAATGATTCTCAATCAACACAATTTGGTTCTACGTATGTTACACAGTGGTCTGCATTCTCTCAAGAGAATACAAAACTCTTTTATCATAACGGAAATTACCTCCGAAGATTTGACATTACCACAGAAAGTGTAGATGCACTCTATAAAACAACAACAGATGGAAGTATAAAAAGCGTTGATATAACCGATGATAAAACCCTAATAGCAGGTGCACTACCGGATTACACTACCGCTATCTGGAATGTAAACGAGCCAAATAATCCCAAATATGTGTACGGTCATTACTCCGAAGTAACACAAATTAAATTTGCTCATAACAACTCCATCCTTGCAACAGTAGGTAACGATTCGACACTGCGTTTTTGGGATATTAACACATCTACACAATTACGGAAAGTTAAAACAGGCGGTGTTACTGCAATGGTATTCTCCCGTAACAATGATTACCTACTTACTACACATAGCGATACTACACTTCGGGTGTGGGACGTAAGAAACGGAAAGCTACTCCGTTCCTATAAAGAGTACGACGATAACCTTCTTAGTATTGATATTTCTGCCGATGGACAAACGGTAGCCACAAGTGCAGCCGATGGCTCTATCATTCTTTGGGATGCACAAGCACTTGGATTGTTTGATGTAGTTGGTGTTGATGATAACAACATCTCCGAAGAACCTGCTATTACTGTATTCCCCAACCCATGTACAACCGATATTCTTCAATTCTCAATTTCCGGTAACACTCAACTACACAGCATTCGTGTTGTCAACTCCGTTGGCGATATTGTTATGCAAGAGCTTCAACCTCAACAACCAATCATTAATGTTCAGCAGTTGCCATCGGGTAATTACTATGCAATACTACAAAGCAGTACTTCGGTTGTTCGTGTGCCGTTTGTTGTTGTGCATTAAGGTTATTGGTTATTGGTTTTTGCTATCGCAAGACCGCACCAAAAGGCAGTTACAAAGAATGTTGCTTACGGGAAAGTACAACAACTACAAAACAGCGGCTATCGTGTGTGTTGTAACCACGAATAACACAAATCAAGACAGGTGATGCTCGCAAGGTGCGCAAGGGTTCGGATAAAGGTTCGCAATGAAGAACATTGCGTTCGTAGTGTTGTACCTTTGCGTTCTTTGCGTGAACCTACTCGAAAGAACTTATGTTACCGGGAAGACGCGAGGCATCGCGTCTCTACGTTGTAACAACTATTTTATTCTCACGCAAATTGCGATGCTGTAACGGTTAGCTCCGCCCGTGTGACGGCGCTGAAGGATTGCTTCGGCTGAGGCGGGAACCACGTATTATTCTGTTGAATGTGATGAAACAATATGTCCGTCGTGCATTTCTATGATACGGTCGGTGCGGTTGGCAAATTCGGAATCGTGTGTTACTATAATGATACTTTGCCCGTGAGTGTGAGTAAGCTCGTGCAGTATATCAAACACAATAATTGAATTTTCGGAATCGAGATTTCCCGTTGGCTCATCGCCAATAATTATAGTTGGGTTGTTAATTAGTGCGCGTGCTATTGCCGCCCGTTGCTGCTGACCTCCCGATAGATTTTTAGCGGGTTTGTTTGCTTGGTCGGCAATTCCCATTAGGGTTAGTTTTTCCATTGCACGTTGTTCAATTTCCCTTGGTGTATGCACGCCAAGTTTTAAGGCTGGTATCATTACGTTTTGCAGAACAGTAAACTCCTGCAACAAAAAGTGGAATTGAAATATAAAACCAATGTGTTGATTGCGGAAATGTGCAAGATAGTTTTGTTGCTGTCCTGTTATTAGCTCTCCGTTAATTTCCAACTTGCCTTTGTAATCGGTATCCATTGTAGAAAGAATATACAACAACGTTGATTTACCGCAACCCGATTTACCAACAATAGAAACAAACTCGCCTTTGTTTATGGTTAGCGATATATCGTTCAACACCTGAAAAGTAACGGGGTCGTGATAGTATTTGTTGATATGTTCTGCATGAAGTACGTGTGGCATATTACCCCCTGATAATTATTACGGGGTCAACATGTGCTGCCTTCCGTGCAGGGAACCAACCTGCTGTTGCCGATGACGCCAACGCAAATACAATCCCAACAATATAATACCACATACTAAAGTCCATTGGCAGGTGCTCCATACCCGGAAGGTACTCATTTTTGTATGGTATAGAGTAGAGCAGCAGCGAAAGAAGTAATCCCATTAACAAGCCAACGCAGCCACCTATTACACCAAGTGCAAGTGCCTCGCCCAGAAATATCCGGCGGATATCGTAGGCATCAAATCCAATGGCTTTTAGTATGGCAATGTCCTTCATTTTCTCGTACATCATCATGGTCATGATGTTGTAGATTCCAAACCCGGCTACAATAAGCATTGCAACCGATACCGTGTAGGTAATAATGTTCCGTAGTACTATTCCAACTAATACCGATGCATTAGTTGTTTCCCAATCGTCGGCTGTGTACCCAAACTGTGCTTGCAGTTCTTTGGAGTATTCTTTGGCATCGTTCAGGTTGTTTAGTTTGATGTTTATATCCGTAATGTAGAGTTTATCTTTATGCAACAACTTCTGCACGGTGTTTACTGTTGCATAGCTTTGCACATTATCTACAAAGGCAAACCCCAAACGGAAAATTGCACACACTGTTAGCGTAATCTTTGTTCCGCTAGTTAAGGTAACGGTAACGTGGTCGTTTACATGTACATTCATTTTATCTGCCAAGCCACCGCCCATCATAATACCGTTATCGGTTGCCAGAACTTTTTCCAATGTACCTTCGGTAATTTTATCGCGCAGAGCAAACAGTTTATTTTCTTCTAACAAATCAACGCCAAGAATAGTACCTGGCAGTTCCGATACTCCGTAATTATACAACACTTGCGATGTAACTCGTGGCGATGCCCCGTACACACGCTTATCGTTCTTAATAAAGCTCAGTATCTGCATACCGTCTTTTATGTTTTTAGGTTTATCCTGCGGTTTGGGATTATGCACAACAACAAGTTGTTCTTTGCCGGTAAACACGCGCTGTGCTACCTGTTGCGTATCCACGCGCACATCGTTATAGATATGAATATGCGGAGTGCCGCTTAACATTAAATCTTCGGTAAGTTTATTCGAGCCATTCATAAACCCTGCCATTGCTATATACAAACCAATACCAAAGGTAACACCAAGCGATGCCACTACCGTTTGCCGTTTGCGGGAAAGCAAATGAGTTTTAACAATCTGCGCTATAACACCCAGCGACTTCATTATTTACTTGCCTTCTTGGTTAGTTGCGATTGCTCGGTAATGCCATCCAATATCTCAGCATACTCCAAATTCACAATTCCTGTTTTTACTTTTACTTGCTGAATAGAACTTCCATCTTTAACATACACCATGTTCCCTTGCTGTACGTAGGAGCGTGGTATTACAAGTGCATTCTGTTTTTTGGAGACAATAATATTGGCTTGGATTTGTGTTCCGGCAAACGGGATTGGCGGTAAGCCAATACAATCGGCATCTACTCTGAATGATTGTGTTTCGTTTTCCAACACGGGGTAAATTTTAGTAACACGTGCGTGGAACACACTATCGGGCATGGCATCAACCGAATACACTACGTCCATTCCTGCACCTACTTTAACTACATCGCGTGCATCAATAATCAAATGCAAATGGAACTGATGTGTACTTCCTAATAAGGCAATTGGTTGTTGGGCATTCACCATCTCGCCAACTTCTTTATACACTGCAAACACTCTTCCATCTAACAAACTGTTTACAGAATAATTCCCCTTGGATGTTACAGAAAGTTGGTATTGCCGCTCGGCAGATTGTAGCTGATTCCTCAGTTGTTCGCGTACAGAGTTATATCTGTTCTGTGCTTGCTGATATAACGCCTTCGATGCCTGCATTAACGTTTGGGTTCTATCAAACTCTGCACGTGTTGCTGCACCTTGCTGAAACAACAACGCAGTTCGTTCATACACAAGCGAATCACTTGTAAACTTAGCACGAGCGTTCTCAATATTGTTTTGTAATTCGCCAACCTGTGCGGAGTTATCGGCGGCGTTGGTGCGGGCATATCGTAAGGTTTCATCGGCAAGTTGTTGGCGTAAGGCGGGGTCGCGCGAATCAATAGTAAACAACACTTTTCCTTTTGTAACAGAATCACCTTCGCTCACCATTTTTGCAGAAAGTATTCCACTCACCGTAGCAAACACTTTGTATTCGTTATCGGGGTGAAGCGAGCCACTTGCATATACCGCTTCAATAATTTCTTTCCGTTGTGGTGTAATAGTATCGGTATTTTTAGAACACCCAATCAGCACCACAACTAACGCAATCCCAAGGTACTTCATAACTCCTCCGTAAATCTCGTTACAAAACTACGGAGAATCCTCTGCCGTTATCATTCATGGTTAAATTATCTTTTGCTATCGCAAACCGCACTAAATGTACGCTTTTACACAGCCTTTCCTTGCGGGAAAGCAGCTTCATCTTAACACAACATTCACCGTGACGTAGAGTTTATTATTTAGGTTCTCTCCGGCATAGGTAGCATAATTACCGAGCAACGTTTGGTATCGTCGGGCGATAGCAAATTGTAAAAAATACTTTCCTGTGTAGCTTTTTGTAAATTGCGGCAAGATATTTGAGTTAGCTTGTTGGTATTATTCAGGAGAACATTATGAACAAGGATGAAATCAGCGCGCTTGTAAGTGCTACTGTTAGCGATTACCTTTCTTCTATTGGTGCTGATGCGCAGGTTACCGGCGAAACACGATTAGTTGGCAGCAATGCTGTGGTGGATTCGGTTGGCTTGGTAAGTGTGATTGTTGATGTTGAGGGCAGGTTAGCCGATGCAGGTATTGATGTTTCGTTACTTTCCGATAAAGCAATGTCAATGCAGCGTAGTCCGTTCCGTTCTGTTGACTCGCTTGCCGAGTTTATTAACGAAGAACTTAACCCGGTTGCCTAATGGATGCCACGAATAAAATAGTACTTATTACCGGTGCTGGAAAAGGCATTGGCAAATACTTATCCGAATATTATGTAGAAAAAGGCCATACTGTAATTGGATGTTCACGCAGCGAGAGTACAATTCAGCACGAACGATATCACCATTTTTGTGGCGACGTAGCCGATGAGCATTTTGCAAAAACAACTACATCATCTGTTGCAAAACAATTTGGTAGAATTGACTGGCTGTTGAACAATGCCGGTATTGCTTCTATGAATCACGCCATGTTAACTCCGGGCAGTACCCTTGAACGTGTTATGAATACTAATGTTCACGGTACTTTCTTGTTTTCGCGCGAGGCAGCACGAGTGATGTCCCGCAAGAAATTTGGACGTATAGTTAACTTTACTACTGTAGCCGTTCCATTACGTTTGGAAGGTGAAGCAATTTATGCGGCATCGAAAGCAGCTGTAGAAAGTTTAACCAGAATTCTTGCAAAAGAGTTCGCTCCGTGGAATGTTACGGTGAATGCGATTGGTCCGTGCCCAATTAAAACCGACCTTATTAAAAATGTTGGCGATGAAAAATTGAACAAGTTATTAGAGCAACAAGCTATTCATCAATTTGGTGAGTTAGCAGATGTTTCGAATGTAACAGACTTTTATCTTTCCGAGCATAGTTCTATGATAACCGGACAAGTACTTTACTTAGGAGGTGTTTTCTGATGGAACAGAATACGATACTCGAGTCACCAATTTCGTTTATGCTTGAGCGATTTTCGGCAAGCGCAACATCAACTGCAGTTATTTGGCAAGAACAAGATTACACCTACCAGTGGTTACTTTCGGAAATAGAAAAAGCCCGTGATTTCTTTAAAGTCCACTCTATTGAGTACGGTTCTATTGTTGCGTTGCGTAGTGATTTTAATCCTACATCTATTGCTTTTGTATTAGCATCATTGGAGCGTGGAATAATCTTAGTTCCGGTAAGCTACACGGTAAAAACATTCGAAGAATTCTGCGACATAGCAGAGGTTGAGCACATAATAGAGGTTACCAGCGATTCAATAACCCACAAAAAACGTTCTCAGTCTGTTCAGCATGAGATAATGTTAGGGCTAAAAGCAAAACGCCATCCGGGTCTTGTACTATTCTCTTCCGGTACAACCGGAAAACCTAAAGCAGCTGTTCATGATTTTATTCCGCTCTTAGAAAAATTCAAAGTAAAACGCCATACACTCCGCACGATAACATTTCTGTTGTTCGACCACATTGGTGGCGTAAACACGTTGCTGTATATACTTTCCAACACAGGTACCATAGTTGCAATAGAAGACAGAAGTCCGGAGAATGTTTGCAGACTCATCGAAAAATACAACGTAGAATTGCTACCAACATCGCCTTCATTTATTTCATTGTTATTAGTATCTCGCGCATACGAACGCTATAATATTACATCACTAAAAATGATGACCTATGGCACTGAAGCAATGCCGGAATCAACATTACAGCGTGTGCATGAGTTGTTTCCAGCCATAGAGATGAAGCAAACGTATGGATTATCCGAACTTGGAATTATGCGTTCTCAATCACGCGGTAATAACTCTCTTTGGGTACGAATTGGTGGCGAGGACTATCAAACAAAAATTGTAGATGATGTGTTGTTTATAAAAGCAAAGTCTGCTATGCTTGGCTATCTAAACGCACCTTCACCATTTGATGCCGAAGGTTGGTTTAATACTCAAGACCGTGTTGAAGTTGATGGAGAGTGGATGAAAATCTTAGGCAGAACATCAGATATAATAAACGTTGGCGGACAAAAGGTATATCCTATCGAAGTAGAATCTGTTTTACTGCAAATGGAAGGAATTAACGATGTTGCTGTGTACGGCAAAGATAATCCACTTCTTGGAAAAGTTGTTGCTGTTGATGTAGTGTTAGAAAACGAAGAATCACTACCTATGTTCAAAAACAGAATGAGGTCGTTTTGTAACCAAAAATTAGAACGATATAAAATTCCTGTTGAAGTCAGTATAACTAGCGAAAGTCATATATCATCCCGCTACAAAAAGATGCGTCCACGCGCGTAACCCAAGGACTACACCATGAAACTCTTTGATTCTAAAATAATAATTGCCGGCGCCGGAGGTTTTGCCAAAGAAGTACTAATGTATGTTCATGATATTTATACGTTAAAATCACATACTTTTCCATTTCAAGAGGCAGTAGAGTTTATGGTAGACGACGCATCATTTACCGAAGGTTCTATTCATGGAGTTAGGATATTACCACAATCAGAATTTTCACCGGATAGAGGCAAAGTTATTATAGCCATTGGTAGTGGAAAGATTAGAGAAAAAATAGCGGGAAACTTACCCCAGAATACCCAATATGCTACATTAATTCACCCAACTGCTAATGTTTCGCAGTGGACATCCATAGGAGAAGGTGCGGTTATCACCCCCGGATGTATCATTACCGTTGATACCCATATCGGAAAACAATCTCAAATCAATTTTCAATCCTGCATTGCACACGATTGTACAATAGGCGACTTTGTTACAACAGCACCAGGTGTTAGAATAAGTGGCAACTGTACCGTTGGCAATCATGTTTATTTTGGTACTAACGCAATTATTCGCCAAGGGATTTCAATTTGCGATGAAACAACCATTGGGATGGGTGCAGTTATTCTGAACTCACTTACACAGCCCGGAACGTATGTTGGCAACCCAGCCAGAAAACTACCAGACGCATTAGGATAGATACTTACTTTTTGGGTTTTGAGCGAGATTCTTTTACAATCATCTCACCTCTATTTGCATCTCAGGTTCTTAACTGCATAATTAGCCACATATCTGCTACCTCCAAAAGGTGCGGAACAAACAAACCTATATATGAAAAACTATGGTTAAGTCCGGCATAGTGAGGGTAAATAATTCAGGCAGGTTCTTTGCCGTCATGCGTTAGCAAAAATAAAAAAACCCGTACATCATATGATATACGGGTTTATACAAATAACTTGGCAACTACCTACTCTCCCACACAGTTACCCGAGCAGTACCATCGGCGCAACAAGTCTTAACTGCTCTGTTCGGAATGGGAAGAGGTGTGGCCCTTGCGCTATTGTCACCAAGAATAAAATTTCAAAAAGTAATCACAAAAGATTGTGATTTAGTTATGGTGCTTATCACTATATAATGTTTTTAATATATAAGAAGAAGTCCTCGAACTATTAGTACACCTCCGCTACATATGTCACCATACTTCCACGTAGTGCCTATCAACCAAGTCATCTACTTGGGTTCTTACTGGCTTATGCCATGAGATACCTAATCTTGGGGTGGGTTTCGCGCTTGAGATGCTTTCAGCGCTTATCCTTCCTGGACATGGCTACTCTGCCGTGCCACTGGCGTGACAACAGATTCACCGTCGGTCCAGTCATTGCGGTCCTCTCGTACTAACAACGAGTCCCCTCAAGTATCTTTCGCCCGCATAGGATAGGGACCGAACTGTCTCACGACGTTCTGAACCCAGTTCACGTACCGCTTTAATCGGCGAACAGCCGAACCCTTGGGACCTTCTCCAGCCCCAGGATGCGATGAACCGACATCGAGGTGCCAAACCTTGCCGTCGATGTGGACTCTTGGGCAAGATCAGCCTGTTATCCCTAGCGTACCTTTTATCCTTTGAGCGACGACCCTTCCATGCAGAGTCGCCGGATCACTAAAACCTGCTTTCGCACCTGTTCGAGATGTCTCTCTCACAGTCAAGCTCCCTTCTGCTTTTGCACTCTACGCACGATTACCAACCGTGCTGAGGGAACCTTTGTAAGCCTCCGTTACAATTTAGGAGGCGACCGCCCCAGTCAAACTCCCCACCTACCACTGTCCGCGAGGATCCACTCCTCCGCGTTAGAATCCAACTACAACAAGGGTGGTATTTCACCATTGACTCCAAGAAGCCCGCAAGCTCCTCTTCGCAGTCTCCCACCTATCCTACGCATGTTGCAGACAGACCCAATAATAAGCTAGAGTAAAGGTGCATAGGGTCTTTCCGTCCATATGCGGGTAACCGGCGTCTTCACCGGTACCACAATTTCGCCGAGCCCGTGGTTGAGACAGTATCCAAATCGTTACACCATTCGTGCAGGTCGGAACTTACCCGACAAGGAATTTCGCTACCTTAGGACCGTTATAGTTACGGCCGCCGTTTACCGGGGCTTCAATTCAAAGCTTCGCTTGCGCTGACCTCTCCTCTTAACCTTCCGGCACCGGGCAGGTGTCACTCCCTATACATCCACTTTACGTGTTAGCAGAGAGATGTGTTTTTGTTAAACAGTCGCTTGGATCATTTCACTGCGGCTATCCGAAGATAGCACCCCTTTTCCCGAAGTTACGGGGTTAATTTGCCGAGTTCCTTAACCACGGCTCACTCGTGCGCCTTAGTATATTCAACTCATCTACCTGTGTCGGTTTGCGGTACGGACACCTAAAACATGCCCACAACTTTTCTCGGCAGCGTACTTGGCGCGAATGATTAGCCATTAATTTATCGCGTTACGTTTCTGCGTCATTGAGGTTAAGTTTTTCGGTGGTGCAGGAATATTATAAATTTCGCCTGCTTACCATCGGCTACACCTCTCGGTCTCGCCTTAGGACCCGACTAACCCTGAGTCGACGAACGGAGCTCAGGAAACCTTAGACTTTCGGCGCGGAAGATTCTCACTTCCGTTCTCGCTACTTATGCCAACATTTGCTCTTCTATATGCTCCAGCATACCTTACAGTACACCTTCATCACGATATAGAATGCTCCCCTACCACTCCTGATAAATCAGAAGTTCGTGGTTTCGGTGAAATGCTTGAGTCCCGATTATTATCGGCGCTCAGTCGCTCGACCAGTGAGCTATTACGCACTCTTTAAATGAATAGCTGCTTCTAAGCTAACATCCTGGCTGTCTGTGCAACTGAACATCCTTTATCTGTAAGCATTTACTTGGGGACCTTAACCGACGATCTGGGTTGTTTCCCTTTTGGCGTCGAAGCTTATCCCTCGTCGCCTCACTCCCGCATTAGTTATATCGAAATTTGCAGTTTATCTGGGTTCGGTACCGTTGTGACAGCCCTAGCCCAATCAGAGCCCTACCTTCGATACACTATATTATACGAGGCTGTTCCTAAAAACATTTCGGGGAGTACGAGCTATCACCGAGTTTGATTGGCCTTTCACCCCTATCCACAGTTCATCCGAGTAGTTTTCAACCCACACCGGTTCGGACCTCCACATAGTTTTACCTACGCTTCATCCTGACCATGGATAGATCACACGGTTTCGCGTCTACCGCATCATACTAAGCGCCCTATTCAGACTTGCTTTCGCTGCGGATTCGAATGTCAACATTCTTATCCTTGCATGATACGAGTAACTCGTTGGCTCATTAAGCAAAAGGCACGCAGTCACATATTACTATGCTCCTACCGTTTGTATGCATACGGTTTCAGATTCTATTTCACTCCCTTCTTAAGGGTTCTTTTCACCTTTCCCTCACGGTACTGGTTCACTATCGGTCACAGAGGAGTATTTAGCCTTGGAGGATGGTCCCCCCAGATTCACGCAAGGTTTCACGTGCCTCGCGCTACTCAGGATACTTCGTCTTCACTCGCTGATACGTACAAGACTATCACTTTCTTTGGTCTGTCTTTCCAAACAGTTCTTTACCATTGAGTTTACGACTTATGAAGTCCTACAACCCCGGAGTTTATTAAACTCCGGTTTGGGCTGTTCCCATTTCGCTCGCCACTACTTTGGGAATCTCTTTTGATTTTTATTCCTGCAGGTACTGAGATGTTTCACTTCCCTACGTTAGCTCTTTTCAGTGACAGAAAATGACTTCTGCCGGGTTTCCCCATTCGGAGACTCTTGAGTCAAAGCTTGTTTCCAGCTCGTCAAGAAATTTCGTTGGTAACGACGTCCTTCATCGCCTCTCTGTGCCAAGGCATCCACCGTATGCACTTATTAACTTAAAACTTAATATAAAAAAACATAATATAGATTTCTAAGTCACCATAACAAAACCACAGTATATTTATACATGTGTTACATTATGATATTATATCCAGTTAAATTGTCAAAGAACAAAATTATTTGAGTTTTATGTGGACCCTAACGGGATCGAACCGATGACCTCCTGAATGCAAATCAGGCGCTCTCCCAGCTGAGCTAAGGGCCCTACAGTCGTGTGGACCCGAGTGGACTTGAACCACCGGCCTCACGCTTATCAGGCGTGTGCTCTAACCAACTGAGCTACAGGTCCCTGCACACAATACTTTAAAAAGAACAAAATATGTTCACAAAAAACAGAAAGCAGGTGTTTTATATACAGTTATTAAAACATCTAGAAAGGAGGTGATCCAGCCGCACCTTCCGATACGGCTACCTTGTTACGACTTAGCCCCAGTCACCAGTTTCACCTTAAATACAAATGTATCTTTGGGCGCCCCTAGCTTCCATGGCTTGACGGGCGGTGTGTACAAGGCCCGGGAACGTATTCACCGTGGCATGCTGATCCACGATTACTAGCGATTCCACCTTCACGAAGTCGAGTTGCAGACTACGATCCGAACTGAGATTGCTTTTGAAGATTACCTCTGATTTACATCATCGCTCTTTGTAGCAACCATTGTATCACGTGTGTAGCCCTGGACGTAAGGGCCATGATGACTTGACGTCATCCCCACCTTCCTCACTACTTGCGTAGGCAGTCTCCTTAGAGAGCTCAGTAAACTGATAGCAACTAAGGATAGGGGTTGCGCTCGTTGCGGGACTTAACCCAACACCTCACGGCACGAGCTGACGACAGCCATGCAGCACCTCTACTAGCATCCGACTTAACGGGTCATTCGACTTTCATCTCTTTACTACTAGCACTTCAAGCCCAGGTAAGGTTTTTCGCGTTGCATCGAATTAAACCACATGATCCACCGCTTGTGCGGGCCCCCGTCAATTCCTTTGAGTTTCAACCTTGCGATCGTACTCCCCAGGTGGTATGCTTACCGGGTTACTTACGGCACCGAGATATTTCTACCCCGACACCAAGCATACATCGTTTAAGGCGTGGACTACCAGGGTATCTAATCCTGTTTGCTCCCCACGCTTTCGTGCCTCAGCGTCAGTTACGAGCCAGATGACCGCCTTCGCCACTGGTGTTCCTCCTGATATCTACGCATTTCACCGCTACACCAGGAATTCCATCATCCTCTCTCGCACTCAAGACAAGCCGTATCAAAGGCACCCTCCCAGTTAAGCCGGGAGATTTCACCTCTGACGCACCTGTCCGCCTACGCACCCTTTACACCCAGTAAATCCGGACAACGCTTGGATCCTACGTATTACCGCGGCTGCTGGCACGTAGTTAGCCGATCCTTCCTTTGATGGTACCGTCCCAGCGGGCGAAGCCCGCTTTTCGTCCCATCCGACAGTGGTTTACAGGGCATAGCCCCGTCATCCCACACGCGGCGTCGCTGGTTCAGGATTGCTCCCATTGACCAATATTCCTCACTGCTGCCTCCCGTAGGAGTCTGGACCGTGTCTCAGTTCCAGTGTGACTGTTCGTCCTCTCAGACCAGTTACTGATCGTAGGCTTGGTGAGCCATTACCTCACCAACTACCTAATCAGACGCAGACTCATCCCTAACCGAAATTCTTTGGAGCTTCCTCCTCATCAGGTATTAGCAGTCCGTTAGAACTGTTGTGCCTGTGTTAGGGGCAGATTATCTACGCGTTACTCACCCGTGCGCCAGTGCCTATCCGTATTGCTACAAATAAGCCCTTGACTTGCATGTGTTAGGCACGCCGCCAGCGTTCGTCCTGAGCCAGGATCAAACTCTCCATAAAAAGAAGAAATTTGATTTTAGTTCAATTTCATTGACGTGCGGTTTATATTTCAAAACCGACTTTTGGATTTTGCTTCATTTACATGAAGACTTGATTGTATAAGATTGTTTTGACTGCTATCACAACCTGTTGTTGTGATAATAAAACATCGCTGCTTTCTGTTTTCAATGAACACTCCCAAAATACCGGGCTTTTCTTGCCGCCCTGCGTTTAGGGACTGCGAAAATAGCAGGTTGATCTTTTCTGTGCAAATATTTTTTAAAAAAATTATTTTTTCAGTGGTGTAGGCTCAGCTCTTGCGCACTTTATTTGCTTACGCTAAACGCTCGCATTGAGGCGAGTTATCTCATGTTTTTTCACTCACTAAATTTTGTTAAAAAAATTTTCATGTGCCGCGTCAGTTACCGAAACAAGCCATTTTTGCGCGGCAACGCAGTCCGCTCCAGCCGTTGCAGCAGCATAGTGTATTACGAGTAAAGATCACTTCTGGTTCTTTGCTCTGCTTCGGCAGAACAACAATCTGATAGTTGATACGTTGGAATTTTAGCACTTGCAATAAGTATATCGCGATGCTGAAGGTGTGGTTCGCACAGGGTTTGCGCGCTGTACGAGCGTTTCGGCTGATGTGGCAGAACAATAAATTCTATTTACGTTTTACGGATATTGTCATTCCATCGCCAACCGGTACAAGGCATGATATTAACTGTGGATGCCCAGATACGAACTGGTTGTATTGTTGTAGGGCATATACATTACGGGGTTCGAAATTTGTAGTTTCGTTTGCAATTTCACCCCAGGCAAGGGTGTTATCGGCAGCAATAACGCCACCTGTTCTCACCATAGGCAAAACAAGATTCAGATAGTTACTGTAGTTGGGTTTATCTGCATCAATAAAAACAAAATCATAGAGGTTTTGCGGCTGATGTGTTTGCAGAAAGTCAGTTGCCGGACCCGAGTATATATGAAACTTATCTCCAATCCCTGCTTCATCTGCTTTTTGCCGGATAAAAGCACAGTACTGCTCATCCTTCTCCAAACACGTGATAGTTCCATCTGCGGGGATAACACGAGCCATTGTGATGGCAGAATACCCGCCAAGGGAGCCAATCTCCAATATGTGTTTTGCTTGCATTGCCAGTAGTTGCACTTGCAAAAACGCACCCTGCTCTCCGCCAATATTAATTGCAGGCATTCCTGCTTCTACTGAGTCTGCACGGAGCTTTTGCAAGAATTCATCTTCTGCATTAAAGCGCTTGGATATATACTCCACAATTTCGGGAGTTGCTATGGTAAAACTTGAAGCCATAATTGTTTTTTGTTTGTGTTACGGTCTGGTTCCTAAACGAAGGTTCACATTAACGCCATGCTTGCTTACTTGGTCCACAAATATTTGCAGATTCGACATCGCAGAATCAAGCTTTGTAGCAAGGTTTTTATCGTAGAGTAATTTGTGTACGCTACCATCGCCATAGCGGACATCATGCACAACGGCATCAACGTTTGCCACTAAGGTATCCACGCGGGCAAGTGTTCCATCGGCAGATTTTAATACTCTCTCGGCGGAGGTTGCAGTTACATCCAGTTTTTTAATTATTGAGTTTACAGCAGGCTCATTATCGGTTACAAGCCGCTTCAAATCTTCGCTTAATGTTCTCATGTTAACAATTGCAACATTTAGGTTTTGCTTATTAGCTTCTACTAATGCCCTGATATCAGCCACTGTTTTACTTGCATCGGAAGTCATTTGCTTAACGTTGTTGATAAACGTGCCATCTGCCATCAATACGTTAAGATGTGCAGAAATAGTATCCAAACGGCGTATCAGTACTTTTGCGTCTGCCCCCATATCGCCAACAACGGCAAGCAACTCGCCAAAGTCTGGAACAGATGCTCCTTTTATTTCATTACCATTCCAAGGTGTAGTGCTCATACCCGGCATAATTTCAATTTTTTTGCCACCGGTTAATTCCAGAATAGTAACACGGGCGGAGACATCTTGCTTAATATCATCGTAATTATCAAGCGAGGCAGTTACCAGAACGCTTCCGTTATCGGGTTTAACCGTTAACACCGAACCGCGCTTAAAACCGTTAATCCACACCGGCGAACTTGGTTCGATACCATTTGCGTTATTAAAACGGATGCTCATCACTTTACCGGCGGGTGCTACGGTCATCCCGCGCCCTAAACTAATTCCTATAATAGCCAGTAATATTGCCGAAAATGTTATAATACCAACCTTGATTTCCGTAGAACGTAAATTTTTCTGCATAAGATTTAGAAGTTGACTAACTCAATTTATAAATGTGTGTTTGTAAGAGCGTGCAAATTACGCACAACACAGTGATTGCATTCTCACCGATTTGTTTCAACAAGGTAATTTTAAAACAAAAAAAGCCCCGAACTACTTTCAGAGCTTTTCTTTTTTGTTTGGCATCATGCTAATACCTTAAAACGGGATATCGTCCTCCAAGCGAGAGTTATCGCTGTCACCCACCGAGGTATCATACCCACCGCCACCGCTATCTTCTGTCTTTTTCGAATCTAACATCAACATATTATCAGCAACTACTTCGGTAAAGTACTTCTTGTTGCCATGTTGGTCATCAAAAATTCGAGTTTGTAGTTTGCCCTCAACATAGATTCGCGAACCGCGGTGTACAAGTTTGCCAATAACTTCGGCTAAGCCGCGCCAGGCAACAATTGTATGCCATTCGGTATGTTCCTGATACTGTCCATCCTTGTCGCGCCATTGTTCCGTTGTAGCTAACCTAAACTGTGCTACCGGAATCCCACTTGGCGTATAATTAACCTCGGGATCTTTCCCCACATTCCCGATCAACATTACTTTATTCAAGCTACGAGACATATTACTGCCCTCCCCGTTTGTACTTGAGACTATCGTTCACTACACACGTAAGATACGCCGACTAAACCATAAATCAAACAAATAATTTCACTTTTACAAACTTTATTTAAACTTTCCTGTAATAAAGGGTTTGCTATCGCCCGACTGCACCCGGCGGCTCCTAACAATCCGGACCCTGCTTGCGGGAAAAAACATCTGCAAAGCAAGCATAGGTTTCAACAACATACTGCACTAAACATCGTAACTTTGCAAATCATAACAACAACAAAACCCATGAGAACACTCAATCAAGACATACTTCAAGATAAACTCCTGTTAAAAAACTACACTCAACAAGAATTAGAACTATTGATTACCGAGCTGGGAATCCCTAAATTCAGAGCATCGCAAGTGTATAAAGCAGTGTACGGAAATCAGGTACCTTCGTTTGCCGGAATAACAACACTTTCCAAAAACCTCCAACAGCAACTCGATGAAAAGTTCATCTTTACTTCTGTTACCTTAGATAAAAAACAAACATCGTCCGATGGCACTATCAAATTTCTCTTTACCCTTGCCGATGGCGCACAGATAGAATCCGTACTTATTCCAAGCGAGATGGAAGTAGCCGAAGGAACTCCTAAACGGCGAACGCTTTGTATTTCAACACAAGCAGGTTGTCCGTTAGGATGCGAGTTTTGTGCAACAGCAACCTTAAAACTCCGGCGCAATCTGGAAACCGCCGAAATCATCGATCAATTTCTAACAGCACAACAACACAGCGAACTCCCCATAACTAACATCGTATTTATGGGCATGGGCGAACCAATGCTCAATTACGATAACGTTATGAAAGCCGTTGACATCTTTACCAATACTCAAACACCTGTACTATCATCCAAAAAAATAACACTTAGCACAGCCGGCGTATTACCCGGAATACTGCGCATGGCGGATGAAAAACGCACCATAAAACTCGCATTATCCTTACATGCCACAACAAATGGAATACGCCAAAAACTAATGCCCATAGCAAACAAGTACTCGTTAGAAGAACTTGGCAATGCCTTAGAATATTATTACCGAGCTACAAAAATCCCTGTAACATTCGAGTATATTTTATTTGATGGATTAAACGATACCGAACTTGATGTAAAACGCTTAGCCAAACTCACCCGACGTTTCCCATCTAAGGTAAACGTTATCCCATTTCACGAAATTGACTTCACCAATCCATCAGGTTTTTCAGCAGAGTTAAAAGCTGCACCAAAGGAAAAATTCTTCTTATTCCTAAAACGCCTGAAAGAAAACAATGTGCAAGTAATGGTCAGGTCATCAAGCGGGCTGGATATTGATGCGGCGTGCGGACAATTGGCGTTTTCCAGTGCTGCACAATAGTAGTATTTTTTGCTAACGCAGAACCGAACCGAATAACCATTTCCAAACAAACGTCCATCTCGGGGGCGAGAGAACGTCATCTATCACACAACATTTCCCGTTTATGTGTGTGTTCTTACAGATTCTTGCATAGAACGTATGCTTAACGCGTTCGCTATACATATACTATTATTCTCTATTCACGGTGAACGGTATATTTGTAATAGTTGCTACTATCCGGCAGCATACCGATATTTATTGTTCAACATTCGGTGCCGTCCGGCGATAGCAACAAATACAATAATCTGTTACTTCTGTTAGGAAGATGAATATGAAATCTGCTGCGTTTGTTTTGCTGTATATGTTGAGTTCGGTGCTTGTTATTGCGCAAGATAATTCTGTATCGCCCGCCATGCGTGCAACTATGGAAGCATCGCGCCCAAGTAAAATTCAGATTCCTAAATTAGAGTACTCGTATCCGGCATATATACTGGCAACACCACCGCAATCGGCTTTTACTAATGTTAACCTGATTGAAGAGGAAACGGATAAATCGCCCATGCAAAATGAATCGGGCATTGCTGTTAATCCGCGCAACACAAAATATCTGATTGCTTCGGCTGTTGATTACCGCGATGCGCAATCGGCTTGGGTATATGTTAGCGAGGATGGCGGCAAAACATGGAAGAATGTAAATCTTGGTAAAGTTAGCGGCTTAAATTTTACCGTTGGTAACGACCCCAGTGTGGCGTGGGACTACAACGGTGTTGGGTATGTTGTGTACGGCGGCTTTGATGTAAAACGTACCTCGGGCGAGAACGGCGTATTCTTATCTAAAACAACCGACAACGGCAAAACGTGGATTAAACATATTCCCGTTATTCTGCATACCGGAACCATGACCAAAGATTCTGCTTTTGAAGATAAATACTACATTTCTATTGATAACGCAAACGGCTCGCCGTATAAAGGACATCTGTATATTCCGTGGAAACGGGTTATCGACAGGGATTCATCTACACGAATTGTTATTACAAAATCAACCGACCAAGGACAAACGTGGAGTACACCTATACAAGTAAGCAATGTACTAACAGGGAAATCACTCGATACAACATTTGGGCAGAGCTTCCCGATTATTACCACCGGACCTAACGGCGAAGTGTATTGCGCTTGGAACTATGGTCCGCTGCATAACATAGGTTTCAACAAAAGCACCGATGGTGGTAAAACATGGGGCACACCACGTTTAGTAGCAGACTACAAATGGCTTGGTATTGCGCGCAACACCGGCTCGCAATATAACCACACACTAAAAGGTGCAACCCGCGTAGAAAGTTATCCCTCAATTGTAGTTGATACAACAAACTCACCACGCAAAGGGTGGGTATATTTAACATGGGCTGCCGATAGAACCCCGAACGTTTACTTCTCCCGCTCAACCGATGGTGGCACTACATGGAGCACACCAACAATTGTTCATAGCGATACAACCAACGACCAATATTGGCAATGGATGGCACTGGATGGAACAAACGGCGACCTTGCTGTTATTTATCTTGATAGCCGCGACGACGCAACCAATATGCTTTCGCGTTGTTATGTAAGTTATTCAAGCGATGGCGGCACAACATGGTACAACCGCATGGCAAGCGATGAAGGATTCGACATCCGCAGGAATCCGTTTAGCAGTGTGTTTTCGGGTGATTATAGTGGCTGTGCATTTTACAACGGTGTTGTGTATCCTTCCACGGTGGATATGCGCAATACAACTGCTACGAATTTCTTTGACAATGATGTGTACAGTGCTATAATTAATGTACGCGCACCATTGCCAGTTGATAATTTTACGGCAAAGACAATAGCAGATCAACCTAATGATATTTTACTATCGTGGTCGGCACCAACCCAACGTTCGTTTGGGCAACCCTTAAACTTGCCGGATTATTCCTACGTGCTCTACCGCGACGGCAATCGTGTAGGTGTAATACCGTCATCACAAACACAATATACCGATACTCCATTACCTGCGTACTCAAAGCACACATATACTATAGTTGTTGCAACCGCCACTGATACATCGGCAGACCGTGAAGCAGTTGGCTTTGCAGGTGGTTCACCCAACCCAGATGCCGCTACTTTATCAAATGTAACAGCAGGCAATCAACTTACTGCTACCATTACAGTCCGCACGCCTAACCTTCGTGAAGACAGCGTAAATGCGCTTACTAACCTTGCAAAAATATTAGTGTATCGGGACTCTGTGTTGGTAAAAGAATTCACCGTTTCAAATACCGATACAAACAAAACAATCCAAATCCCCGACGACGTTCCGGAGCGTGGTTTCTATACATATTATGTTGTAGCACAAGATGCACTTGGGCACAACAGCAAAGCATCATCAGCACTACTTGCCTATGTTGGACCAATAGAAAAAACATTAGCCGAAAGTTTTGATGCCACGAAACTTCCACGTTATCTTGTTCGTGGCGGTTGGGAACAAACTGATGAGTTTGCTTCTTCAACTCCTAATGCACTAACAGAATCAAAGCGCAGGCAATACACAGCAAACGCTCGCGATACCATTACATTCTTCCCTGTACAATCGGCTGATAAACCAATACGCGTTCGTTTTCTTAATGCTGCCATTGTCGATTCACGCGATACCGCCATTATCGAATATTCATCCGATAACATGGCAACGTGGAATCAACTTGCTGTGTTTAACAAAACGCAGTTTGCAGCATGGGATGACAAACAACTAACCTCAGCCGATTGGAAGCCGGAATTAATAACAGTACCTAAAGTAGTTATCACACCTGTATATATACGCTTCCGATTCCGTAGTAATATTTCCATAAACGACGAAGGTTGGTTTATAGACGACCTGCAACTTGAAGAAGGAATTGTAAGTGTAGAAGAACAATCAAATACTGACTTACACATGTACCCAAACCCGGCTACCGATTATGTAAGAATACTGGTGCCATCAACAGCAACAATTACTATAACCGATATGCTTGGCAATACCATTGATAGTAATCAACTGTTAAACAATGTAAACGCAGACAGTATATTATTAGATGTATCGTCGTTACCGCAAGGTACATATATAGTACAATGTAAAATGGGTACAACCATAGCCCAGCAACTATTAAAAGTAGTACGTTAATAAACACATCACCATGAACACTATTAATTACATCGAAGAAATTGCACGAATGAAACGCGAAATGAACGCGGTTATTCTTGCGCATTATTATCAATATTCCGAGATACAAGAACTCGCTGATTTTGTTGGCGATAGTTTAGAACTTGCACGCCGTGCACAACAAACTGATGCCGACGTGATTGTATTCTGCGGAGTACACTTTATGGCAGAAACTGCAAAGATTCTCAACCCCGATAAACTTGTGTTACTCCCCGATATGAAAGCCGGCTGTTCGCTTGCCGATAGCGCACCATCGGAAA
>JAIBAE010000124.1 GCA_019695345.1 Bacteroidota bacterium
AAAACATTAAACACATCGTGGTGCGCTTTTTCAATTTCATCGAACAACACAACGGAATACGGACGCTGACGAACTGCCTCGGTTAGCTGCCCGCCTTCTTCGTAGCCAACATATCCCGGAGGCGCACCAATCAAGCGTGATACAGCATGTTTCTCCATGTACTCGCTCATATCAATACGGACAATTGCAGATTCATCATCAAACAAAAACTCGGCAAGGGCACGAGCCATTTCTGTTTTGCCAACACCGGTAGTTCCCAGAAAGATGAACGACCCAATAGGTTTGTTTGCATCCGAGAGCCCGGCTCGCGAGCGGCGTATTGCGTTGGAGATTGTTCGAATTGCATCGTTCTGTGCTATTACACGTTCGTGCAAACGGTCTTCCATCGTCAGTAGTTTTGTACGCTCTGTTTCTAACATACGCTGAACAGGAATCCCCGTCCATTTAGCAACAATCTCAGCAATATCATTTGCAGAAATTTCCTCGGTTAACATTTTACCGGATTGCTGTACTTCAGCCAGTTTCTTTGTTTGTTCTTCAATTTGTTTTTGGATGGTAAGCAACGTACCGTACCGTAATTCGGCAACTCTGCCGTAATTACCTTGCCGCTCAGCTTCGGCGGCATCCAGTTTTACTTGCTCAAGCTCTTCTTTAAGCGAGCGTATTTTTTGAAGGTGTTGTTTTTCTACATCCCAATGCGATTTAAGTCGGTTATATTCTTCACGTTGTTCGGCTAATTCTTTTTCAATTTCTTCTAACCGTTTGCGTGTAGCCTGAGTAGAAACATCTTGCATATTACCTCCTGATAACAATATTTTTTTGCGTTTTTTGTTTACAATTGCGGTTGCGCAAAAGTAAAGACGATAAACCCGACGAAACTTGTATTTTTGCGGACGATTTTTTCTGTAATGTTCGGATTGTGTAAGCGCAATTCCAGCAAGGCAGAAAGAAATTGAGATGTTCAATTTTTTTAGTAGGTACAATGGTTGACCCAACGTTACGGATGATTTTAATAGGTGTGTGCAGTTATTTACTCGGAGCAATTCCAACAGCAGTAATAGTTAGCAAGAAGTTTTTCGGTTTTGATATACGCGAACAAGGCAGCGGAAATATGGGAAGCACAAATGCCTTCCGTGTGCTTGGTTGGAAATGGGGTGTGTTTGTGCAAATAGCTGATATTCTGAAAGGGCTGCTTGCTGTTACAGTAATTGCGCATTTAATGGAAGGACAACAACTTCCGTTTACAAACCGCACACCGTTCGAGAATATTACCGTAGTGCGGCTGATGGCAGGTTCTGCGGCAATTATAGGGCATATCTTTAGTGTTTTTGTTGGCTTTAAAGGAGGCAAAGGAGTTAACACCACAACGGGAATGTTAATTGGAATTGCCCCGATTGAGATAGGTATTGCCGTGCTATTCTTTGCAATTGCAGTAACACTAAGCGGATATATCTCACTCGGTTCAATTGTAGCCGCTATCATACTTCCGACTGCAATGGCAATCCGTTACAATGTATTTGGTGTATCAATTACCGGCTATCACACTTTAATATGGTTTTCCATCTGTATATCGTTACTTGTAATTTATATGCACCGTTCTAACATTAAACGCTTACTCTCGGGAACGGAGAACAAATTTACCAAGCTACAGATATTTAAGCGGTGATGCTATCGCAAACGGCTCCGTGCCACAACTGCTAAACAACATTCGTGGTGCCGGAGAAAACATTACATGTACACATAACCTTGCGGCGGCAGTAGCCGCCGTTTGTTTTTAGAAGTAGGATGATACTATGAAAATAGGGGTAATTGGTTCTGGCGGTTGGGGTACGGCACTTGCAATGGTAAGTGCTAGTAACGGGCACGATGTTCGGTTATGGTCTCGCACACCGGCAATTGTACAAGAGATTAATGAACAACATACCAACAAGGTATTCTTGGAAGGCGTGCAGATTCCTAAGTCGGTTGTTGCTACCCAATACGCCGAAGAAATGTACGATGCTGATATGTTGGTAATTGCAGTTCCAACGCAATACATTCGTACGGTTTTTCAACATCATCATTTCAACGTACAAGATAAACTTGTTGTAAATGCTGCAAAAGGTATCGAACGTAATACGCTGTTACGTGTAAGTCAACTAATGAAAGCCATTCAAGGAACACACATTGATGAATATGTAATGCTAACCGGGCCCAGCCACGCAGAAGAAGTTGCACGAATGGTTCCTACTACAGTAACAGCTGCTTCCGTTAACGAAGACGCCGCTAAGTCTGTTCAGAACGTATTTAATACACCAACATTCCGTGTGTACCGAAGCATTGATGTGATTGGTGCCGAAATAGGTGGTGCTTTAAAAAACGTAATTGCTATTGCAGCCGGAATTATTGATGGTCTTGGAACAGGCGATAACACTAAAGCCGCGCTCATAACTCGTGGGCTTACAGAGATTGCCCGACTTGGCGTTGAACTTGGCGCAAACCCCATGACCTTTAGCGGCCTTAGCGGAATGGGCGACTTGATTGTAACGTGTGATTCCAAGCACTCACGTAATCGCCGTGTTGGTGAGCAAATTGGCAGGGGTAAAACCTTAGAACAAATTCTCAGCGAAACACAAATGGTTGCTGAAGGTGTATCTACTACAGAGTCCGCATATCGCTTGGCACAACAACACAATGTAGAAATGCCCATTGTAGAAAAAGTATACGAAATCCTTTTCCAAAACAAACCGGCACGTCAGGCAGTTACAGAACTCATGACCCGCGAATCAAAACGTGAAAACACATTCTAATATGAAAACATTATCGTACATCGTATTGTTTGTTGTAAGTGCACTCTTGCTTCAGGCACAGGGCAGTAAAAAAAGTGTATGGCAAACTGCAACACCAACCGAAAAGAAAAACGCACTTGCTTTTGCCGAAGAATATCGTTCGTATATCTCTAAAGCAAAAACAGAACTTACTTCTACAAAAGAGGTAATTGAGATTGCTGAGAAAAACGGATTCAGAGAGTTTACTTCCATTCGGGATATAAAGCCCGGAGCAAAGGTGTACTTTAATAATCGTAATCGTGCAATCATTCTTGCTGTAATTGGAAAGAACAACATTGCCGATGGCAGCCGTCTCATTGCAACACACCACGATTCCCCTCGCATCGACATCAAAGCGCATGCGGCGTACGAATCCAACGGTCTCGTGCTCTTTAAAACAATCTATTACGGTGGAATAAAAAAATATCAATGGGCAAACCTACCATTACTGTTAACTGGACGTGTTGATTTAAAAGACGGCAAACACATTGATATTAATATCGGCGATAACGACGACGAGCCAATCTTTGTCATCCCCGATGCTGCTCCACACGTGGATTCCCCCTTACGCGAGCGCAAATACACAGGCGTGTTCGAGGGCGAGGAGTTACATCCACTTGTAGCTTCAGTGCCGGGCGATTCAACCTCCGTGTTGAAAGAAATGTACAAACGTTTGCAGGCAGAATACGGTTTTGGCGAAGATGATTTTGTAAGTGCTGAACTTTCGCTTGTGCCTGCACTAAAACCACGCGATGTAGGATTTGATAAAGGGCTTCTTGCCGCATACGGACACGATGATAAGTTGTGTTCGTTTGTTGCGGTGTCGTCTATCACTGCTGTTAACTCCACTCCCGATAACACCGTGCTTGCATATCTCACCGATAACGAAGAAACAGGAAGCATCAACAACACTGGTGCTCAATCATCATTCCTGAGTTATTGTTACGCCCAAATTGCCGAAGCACAAAGCACACAGTTTAACGATAACGTTACTCGTAAAGCATTACGTAATGCTTTGGTTATCAGTGCCGATGTAAACGATGGCATCAATCCAATCTTTCCCGGACTTTCGGAATCCATGAATGCGGCTCGCGTTAACAACGGTGTAGCAATCAAACTTTACGGACGTTCCTTCAATGCCAACAGCGAAATGATTGCCCGCTTCCGTTCCATGCTCGATGACAACAACATTCCGTGGCAAACGGCAAGCTATAAAGTAGAAAGTGGCGGCGGTGGTACTATTGGCGGCTTCATGAGCAAAGAAAACATGGAGGTAATTGATATTGGTATTCCCATCCTCTCCATGCACTCCACCTACGAGGTTGCTTCTAAAATGGACATCTGGTGTCTGCGCCGCGCTATGACTGCTTTCTATCAACTGAAATAATTTGGTTCCCACTTTTGCCGAAGCAACCCAACCTGCGCCGCAACCCGGTCGGGAAAGGGCGGTACAGCGTCACTGTTTTTATAGATATTTTTAGCATTAACCGAAACATATCGTAATTGTATCAATAACTTTACAATTCTTCATTAGGATTATTTTGTATGGAAGTGGTACATAACTCAACAAAACTAAACCCTAACTTTGTAAGACATATTTTATCATGATTTGCAACATATAGATCTATATCTAGAGATGTGTTTGATGGATCAACATCACTTTTATTTGCATAATTAATATCTACCTCGGTTAGATACTTGATTACCCCTAAAGAGACTAAATTTGATATCAATAAAAATAATTGCTCTTCATCAATTTTTGAATTTGAGATTATTGAAAATATAGTTACTTCTATATCCTCAGATTTATAATCCGTCGGTTTAATCTCTTTACTACCAAAAAAATCAATGTGTGTTTGGCTTCTTTTTTTTCGTTCTGAAATAACATTATCGTATAAATATTTTAATATCCTAACTTCATCATTTGTAATACTTTTTAAGATCTTTATCGCAGAATTTTGAATCAAATCTGGTGCGTTAACTTGAACAATATTAGAAAGTAAATTGGCCCAAAGTTCTTGTAAATCCTGATCATTCTCTAAACTTGCGTTTTCTAACAATGGATATAATACCTTTAAGTTGATTTTGTTTAAATTTACTTCTTCAAGTTTTTCATTCCCTATTTTTTTCTTAAGATTTTGGATGAGTTTTATTTGATTAATTGCTCTTTGATTCCGAATATAATCAGTTATGAGTTCGCCAGTCTCTTTCAGTGGATTGTCCAAAACTTGCCTTATAAAGTGGGCTACCTCTTTCATACCATCAGATATGAATTTTTCTTGAATTTTATCTAAATCGTTCATGCTTCACTCCTAAATTATGAGATTGTGTTTCTAATACTAACGTGTCTTCGTTGTTAAAATTCACTAGTATTAATCTATTTCATCTAAGTACAGAGACTTAGCTACAAGGCAAGTTAGTACAAAATAACTTACCTATCACTACTCAAAAACTACGGTGGTTATGTGGTTTTAGTACTCTGTTGATACACTACCACCTTTATTTTTTCAAAATCTCATACATTTATCACTAATATTCGCAATTATTATTTTATCAAATTTATTTCCTAATCTTTATTACTGAAATGAACCATTGAAAGAACTCAGTTTGCATGTAAAAGAGAAGCTATAAGATGTATTTTTTGAATTGTTGCTGTGGAGATACCCTCAATCTTATATAAACCATAGATTTACTGCGCATCTCAACTCTTGGCTAAGTGTAAACGACCCGTGGCGAGGGGTAAACGACCTGTGGCTTGAGACAAACAACTCGTGGCTTGAGACAAACAACTCGTGGCTTGGGACAAACAACTCGTGGCTTGGGACAAACAACTCGTGGCTTCGGACAAACAACTCGTGGCTTGAGACAAACAACTCGTGGCTTGAGACAAACAACTCGTGGCTTGAGACAAACAACTCGTGGCTTGACACATGAAACCCGTGGCTTTGTGCAAACGACCCGTAGCTTGACGCATGAAACCCGTGGCTTGAGACAAACGACCTGTGGCTTGAGACTGAAAACCAATAGATTTTTAGTTATTGACTTCTTATAAGAAGAAAGAAAGTAAAGAATAACAGTGTGCATAAAAAGTTATCTCAAATAAATACAGATACTTACATTTTAACTACGTAGAAAATGAGTACCGCCCTATTAACAAACATTACTTACGTTTGCTAAGATTTTGCTAAGAAATCTACATCAATACATTAAACATATTTGAATTGTAAGAACTGATAAGAATTGTCTTTGCCGTTGAACCAATCAATTGTAAGTTTGGAGCAAGGTAAAACAATAGGCATCAGGATATACATATAGTAATTTAGTTTTTTGATACATAGTTAGCGTTTGTTACTGGATTCCATACTAAAACTTGCCAGGTTATTGAATCAGAATCACAGTAAGGGAACGCCCGCTTGCGGGCGCGTTCTTTATTGTTCTGATTCACGGTTCTGGCAAGTACCGAGTATGGAGCATAAATGAATTGCCGCCCGTTTTTGCACATGGGATAAAGGGAGCAAGGTGTGTTAAGGTGGGCTTATTGTTTTACTCACTTAATTTTACAGGAGTTCTTTTATGAAACTCAAATTTGTTCTGTACTGTACAATTCTACTTTGTACAGTTTCCTCTGTTACCCGTGCCGGAATATGGGACACACTTTACACACGCCAAACAAATATGGATGTTGGTGGTGTCACTTTCGCGCCGGATGATTCTTTTGTTATTGTTACTGGACTAGAAACCAATTCAAACAATTCAATCTCAAAAATGTATCGTCCATCTGATGGTCAACTCTTAGACGAAAGACCGTTCTACTTTAAGCAGTTTACACAAGATGGTAAATATGCTCTAATATGGTTAGGTGATAACAACATCCCCAAGTTAGTAGATTGGCGTAATAACTGGCAAGTTATAACAACATTTGAATGGGATTCACTAAGCAATACCTACACAATATCAGCAGATAATCAAACATTGGTTGGCTTTAATGCAAAGGGCTATACACTATGGGATGCACAAACAGGAAAACAACGTAAACAATCCCAGATATTCAGAGACACAGTATTAAGTGGAAGTGGTCAAAACTCAACAGACAAAATAACAAGTTTACAAGGTTCTGCTTTGTTAGGTGATAGCAGGACATTATGTATTGTAGTCAATCAGTATGTGTTTAGTGGTAGTCTCAATAAAGAACTATCCAATAAATACTATGGAATTAGCATAGACATTGAAACGGGAGAACTGAAAGCTGGTGCAGATAATATCAGAGCATTTTTCACTATACCCGGTAGTACTGATGTTATTGTTGCGGGTAAAACTGATGAGACTAAAATTGATTTTAACACATATTATTTATACGAAGGTCTACATTTAACCAAAAAATTCCAATATCAAGTACCTTTCGATTCATATTACCTTAGTAACATACGTTTCAATATGAATCCTACTTATTTTATCTATCGAACATATCAATCCACAGGAATAGTGGATGTACAAACTGGTACTTTTCTACAATGGGTTAACGGAGGGATAGGATTTCCATTTACTCTAAGTAATGATAACAGATATGTAGCAGTATCTGGATTAGCAATGTACGATTATAATAAGTTGTTTAATATCACGAATGTAGAATCTATTAATAACGTTCAAACAAATACATACCCACAACCGACTAGTGGAATATTAACAATAACGAATAAAGATATACAAAACGATAGTCCGGTATTATTAAAGATATATGATTTAAAGGGTAATCAAACCAATGTTACTATTCCCATTATATCACAATTAGATGGTGAACTACGTGCTGATGTCTCAGCATTACAGAACGGAAAGTATAATCTGACGGTACAACAATCAGACAAAGTCTTCTCTTATTCATTTATATTAATCAAATAAGAGGAGACACATATGAAAACATTACGAATGACTGTTGTAACAGTCACGATAGCTATTGTTGTATTACTAACTATGGGTAATACACTACATGCACAAA
>JAIBAE010000043.1 GCA_019695345.1 Bacteroidota bacterium
TAAAGCAAAGTGCAGTAGCAAACCCGTTTGTAAAAAAAGAGACACCGAAAAAAGTTGGATCACCAAAACCACAAAAAGTAACACCAAAAGTAGAAGAAGTAAAAGTTCAGGAGAATAAACCGATTGCCGTGGTAGAGCCACCTAAACCGGTTGTAGCAACAAAAGGAAGTTCATTACCAACGAGAGGAAAAGGAATGTCAGCATCGTCACGGACGAAGAATTCAAAAGCAAACAAGAACAAAGAACTAATGGATTCGTTATTCGAGGCAACACAAGCAGCACCCAAAAGCACATTGCCGCGTATTGCACCACCCGAGTCATCAAGGAACTTTGTAACACCCGAACCGGTTAAACCAAAACCAAATGTTCGCTATTCCGATAAAGAACTCGCAGAGTTCAAAGTGATAATCGAAAACGAACGCGAAAAAACACTCGACGAATTACGCATGTTAAAAGAGCGTTTAGAAGACTTAACAAACTACGAAGCATCCGAAGAAACTGCCGTCTACTCTATGCACATGGCAGAACAAGGCTCGGAAGCTGTAGAGCGCGAAAAAACCTACGCTCAAATCCAACGCATGAACGACTATCTCCGCAAATTAGACGAAGCAGGAAAACGCATCGACGATAAAACGTACGGCATTTGCCGCCAGTGCGGAATTCTGATTGCAAAAGAACGCTTGTTGGCTGTGCCTATCACAACGCTCTCCGCATCATGGAAACTGCGCCAGCAATGTCCGGTGGATGGTATCGACAGAATTGGCAAGTAACACGCACCGCAATTGTATGTACCCCGTAATGAGTAATTGTTACGGGGTATTTTTTTGCTATCGCCCTGCCGCACCATACCGTACCTAATACACAGCGTTATACTGCGGGAAAGTACCACGCATACAAAACAATGGCTATCGAGAATTTCTGTAACCGCAAATAACACAAATCAGTTTTTCTTTTTGTGCAGACTATATGGGAACTATTTAGAAGAATACAATAATTGCACACGGCGCGAGGCATCACGCCGCTACGTTTTGATGTAACTCGCAATTGATTGCGACGCTGGAGGAACGGTTCGCACCGGGTTGGCGCGCTGGCGCGGTTGTTTCGGCAGTTGTGGGAAAACCCATACCGGTATTGAAAAAACTTCTTCTATTTTAGCATACGTACCATGTGATACTATTTTCCTGTTAGGTTGTTGTTACGTGTAGAACCATTAAGGACTTTATTATGAAAACACTTCTCTGTATTTGCTGCCTGGTAACGGTAATTAGCTCAGCGTATTCCCAGGATTTAACCACGTTGATGCCTACACCAAAAGCAGTTTATCAGTATCAGGATATTGAGTATTTCTATCTACAAACGGAACAAGTTGTTGCGGTGCCCGATACTGTTACACCGGGAGTACGTAAAGCTGTGAATTATTTTCAACGTGAGATGCGGAGAAGAGTTCAGAAAGTTTTCACCGAAGTAACTCTATCATACTATGTGTTATCAATGCAACCCAAAAAGTACGCATTAGTGTTTGTGCCCATGAGCAATCAGTTTGCGCACACATTTACTTCGCGGTTGTTAAACAGAATTGAATCGGTGTCGGCTAAAACGGGGTCGTATATTTTAGATGTTCGCCAATCTGAGATGGTGATTTTTTATGACTCGGATGAGGGTGCTTTTAACGCGGTAAGCACATTATTACAACTACTAAGTAGAGATAAATTCTTTAACCCCCAGTTCTTTGCCTGCCACATTTGGGATGAACCCGATTACCCCTTGCGGTGGATGTTCTCGCAACATAATTTACTTGTAGACCAAAGTATAACAAACCTTACCGCACTTGCCGATACAATGGCAAAGTATAAACTAAATGGGATTCAGCAGAATGATTATAAATACAACATTCTGGATAGAATGTTTGATAGATACTGGAATAATGTAGATACCTTTAAGGCACGTTGTGCAGAACGTATGATTGATGTTATCCCCGGCGTGTGCGGCATTGGCTGGAGCGATGGCATTTTACAACATGACCCCAACCTTGCCGAGGGCGTGTTTACGCAAACAACATACGTTATAGAGTCTGATACAGGGCGTGTTATACCGGATGCGCGTGTTGTATTACCAAACGGCGATTTTGAAACAGTAAACTTACAAGGTGCTTTTACCGGTTGGGGATTTTACGATGAATCATTCACGCCCGATAAAACCATTTTCCGCAGTGGTAAAACAAGCGCACATGCTGTAAACATCCGCGATAAAAACAGTGCAGGCAATGCACGTTTCCAACGTAAGGTACAATGCACACCGTATGGGTATTACGTAATGAGTGCCTACATAAAAACAAACAACCTGAATGGCGGCTCGTTTAACTTATTGGCAATTGGCGATGACGGTAAAGGGAAATCACGTTCGCTTACCTTTACAGCATTAAGTCTGCCTGCTACAACTAATGGCTGGCAACGGGTAGAGGTTTGCTTTAATACATTAGAGTTTATAAATGTATTGTTGTATTGCGGTGTGTGGGATGCACCTAACATAGGCGAGTTCTGGATTGATGATTTTACCATACAACCTGCGGGGCTAACTAATATTCTGCGCCGCGGTGGAACGCCATTACATATCAGGAATAAAAACACAGGCGTAGAATACAGTGAGTTTGATGACTTTGCACGTTTACATGATACACTCATGGAAAAGAGTTTTGGAACGTACGGTCCATACCACACAGCACCAACACTGCGCCGTTTGGCAAATGGTGCATTACGCAATGGCGATTCGGTTGTGGTTTCGTACTTCCATCCGTTTACAGCAGTTAGCGATAACCAAGGCAATGGCTCGGTAATGGTATGTGTAAGCGAAGACACGTTACACAGTATCCTAACCGACCAAGTAACACGTGTAAACAATTTATACCACGCCAAAAATTACTTTATGGGGCACGATGAAATCCGCAACATGAACCGCGACTCTGCATGTTTGCAACACAAACAAAGTCCGGCTGAGTTACTTGCGGCAAATCTTCGTTCGTGCGATTCCATTATCAACCGCATAGCACCAACATCTCAACGGTTTGTATGGAGCGATATGTTCGATTCCTTACACAACGCCGGGCCAATATACCAACCATATTATTTAGTAAATGGTAATCTATCGGGCGATTGGAATATGATTCCCAAAAACATTACCATTGTAAATTGGAACGGCGGAGAAATGAGTAAGAGCTTATCGTTCTTTGCCGATAAAGGTTTCCGGCAAGTTACTTCGCCGTACTACGATGCAGGAAATGCTACAGGAATTCGTAACTGGCGGTTGGCGCAAGAAGGTATTTACAACATAGACGGAATGATGTACACAACATGGGCTGCAGATTACTCGCAACTACGTCCGTTTGCTTATTATGCTTGGAGTGCCGGGCCGTACATCTTTCATCGTCCGCCCGATTCACTCGAACAACAAGCAACAGAAATCAATCTTACTACATCGGTTGGTAAAGACCCCTACAATGCAAAGGATAATTACTACGACCCAACCATAGTTATCTTTAAAACAAATCTCTCGCAAGTTGAACGCCGTATTTATATGACGCAAGGAATACCAAACGGTCCGTGGAATGGCTCAGTTCCTACCCCTCAAGACCTTGATTGGTTTCGGTATGCCATAGAAGTAAAAAGCACCAACGGCATTTACCGCGTAACACCAATGTACGAGGTGTGGCGCAATAGAACAACAAGCGTAGAGAGTGAATCAGAACCAATCACATTTACTGTAACACCCAACCCAACCGAAGCCGATGCCACGGTAAACTTCAGCATACCACAAAGCGGGCAGTGGACGTTACACATTACCGATGTACTTGGCAAAACAATAGCAACATATTCCGGAACAACGTACGCATTACAACAACAAACGGTGCATCTATCAACCGCACAATTTGCAACCGGAGTATATGCTGTAACGCTTACCAATAATGGCAACACAACAACAACAGTATTAGTAAAAGAATAACAAGTTGCTACCGCAAACCGCACCGCGCCTTACAGAAATGTAGGGCGTTTGTGTTTGCGGGAGAGAGCAACGAATAAAAGCAACACCCCAAAAAGATAATTTGCAAGAAGAGAACAATTATCTAACTTTGGGCAAACGTAGTGGCGCACCTTTGTACAGCCACTATATAGTATTAACTAACATGTACTGTTATGAATCAACAAAAACCATCGGCGGCGTTTGTAGCTGCATCGTGGATTGCTATGGGTGCAGGTATGGCGGGCTATCTTATCGGCTTAATTAACGCCACCATGTTACTCAACGAAAAAGGATATTACTTTACCGTATTAATGTACGGGTTGTTCTCGGTTGTATCGGTACAAAAAGCCGTGCGCGACCGCATGGAAGGGATTCCCGTAACAAGCATTTATTATGGCATCAGTTGGTTCTCTACTATTTTGTGTATAGTATTGCTTACCGTTGGCTTATGGAATGCAACGTTATTACCAAGCGAAAAAGGATTCTACGCATTTGCATTTTTACTATCGTTATTTGGTGCCATTGCCGTTCAAAAAAACACGCGCGATGCACAACAAGTATCAACACCAAACCATACTTCTGCATCGGAATAAAATTAGTTTACAACATAAGTATTTGCTATCGCAGACCGCACCGCGCCTTGCTTACAAGCAGGGCGTTTGTGTTTGCGGGAGAAATCCTTATACACAAAACACCGTTGTTCGTGAGAGATGTAATACTTACATAGTAATACTTCTTAAAAGTGTTATAGTTAAAAAGGTTGTTGGTTATCAACAATATATGTTGTAAATAGCAGTAAAATCTCTTCAGAAAAATAAAGGCATCTCTTGTGATTATCCCAATAACACATCACACACGCATCAAACGGGCGGGCGGGTACAGCGCGTGGTGCGGGTCTCTCTCTCTCTCTCTCAACTCCTTATCACACCGTTATCTCTTATTTGTAATTCGTCAGATTCTTCTCCGCCTGTTAAGCGGGTAAGGTGCGCAAAGTATGTTTGGATGAATCTTATACAGAATACACTTCAATAAAAAACTATTTTTTAATATATCCCATGAAACCCTTAACACAACATCACAAGGAAGTACTGAAGTGTATAAACAACAACTATACATCGCTTCAGTTTAATGCTACTACGTTATTCGAATTAATGAATATATCACCAGAATATGTGCGTAGAATTTGTAAAGCACATTTTGGAAAAACACCTCAACAACTGATACGCGATATACGTATTACCAAAGCTATAGAGCTAATACAAGCCAATGGCAGAAATAACTTTTGCTGTAAAGATGTTGGCTTTTATGACGTACGGACATTTAAAAAGGCATTGCAAGAATTTAAACAAGAACACCACGAAATAGCGCAAAATCTATCGGTGTAACACTTTTGTGTTCCGATTTTTGTCCCGATTTGTGTTCCGATTTTGGTTGTTGACAAGCACGTACTATAACTGTTATTTTGCCAATAATAAAAACACCTGTGTGGTGTGTGGCAGCTAAACACACAGGGGGCGTACCGCCTATCACTTTTGCACGGTAGTAAGCGATACACCCAAGCACTGCATGTTGTACTGTTTTGGAGGATGTCTCGAAAATTACAAAACTTTTCTCGCTCCCGCATGAGAGAGTCATGTGAACAATTACAGATTGAGCCAATAAATATTCTACTTTTTGCTAACATCAATCAGCATGTGCTGATCTTGTTGCAAAATCCATACTCTATAAAAAACAAAGGAAACACTCATGAAAATAATCAAGTTGACCGTACTGATGCTGATTTTAGTAAATAGTATTCACGTATCCTATGCAGGAACTAGAACCGAAACTTATGATGAACATCGCGAAGCAATTAGCAAAGCCCATTTAATGGGTCAAAAGGTATTTAGAGCAACTCATTCATGCTTGCCGGATAGGTGTGCGCTTGAATGTTGGGGTGAGGGAGAAGTTTGGTGTAAGTGGTTTGTTCCTGCTGGAGGGTGTACAAATGGGATACTCAATTCAGGAGGTAGTTCTTCACTTTTTGATATAGCCGATGCTGAAGCACTTTTCGAACATGGATTAGATCAGGTTGCTAGTGATATTAACAGTGGAACCTATAATGCAAATTGGTATGTGGGAAGTACCACATACTATCGTAGCATCACATGGTCATACAATACATCTACGTATGTTTACGATGCAACAGTCTCAATCACTGAAGTAACACCTTAATATACAAATGGGCGTTATTTATAGTAACGCCCATAATTAAAAAAATGAAAAAAAGATTCTTTTTACTGCTATTAATCTGTTTCTCAACAACAATGCAATGTTTCGCATTGAGAGATGTTCCAATTAGACTGCATAGCTTTGATGTTTTCCCTATTGACTCATCCTTCAATAGTAAGCAAGCAATTTTACCTAAGTCTATAAAAGGAAGTATATATCTACTTAATACGACTCCGACAGAATCAAATGATACAATACAACTTAACATCTTTAATCTTTATTCTAAAACTAAGATGAAATTGTTATTTTTTCCTAATCAAATTAGGAATGTTTCAGTTTTTGATTTTGATATTCTTGGAAATGGTGACTCTGTTTTGTTGTTTGATGTCTCAAGAGTTGTACTTTTTGTGAAGAAAAACAAGGATGAGTATCGATTCGTGAAAAAAATTGTTTTGAAGTATGGGCTAACTAGTGTAAGATACTGGGAAGGTAAATACTATTTACTTAATGATATTCTAGATACACAGTGTCCACTGGAATCACCTTTGTATATACAGATTCTTAATCTTAAAACATTTCAGATTGAAGATTTGAAAATTCTAAAAAAACCTGAAGGGTACTTTTTTTTATTCATAACACCAAGAAATATTTTGGACTTTTCAAAGGGTACAATCTTGTATTCTGATGTAACAAATTCAAATATATATGTCCAAAATATTCTTACTGATACAATTATTACATTAAAACGAAACATCCCAAACTGGAAGTTACTTGATACAGTTATTAATTTTTCAGTTAAAAACATCCAATCTCAAATGCCACAAATTGAGAGTTTAAACAAGAATGTCACAGAATATAAGAGAGTATGTTTCTTAAATGACACTACCATACTTGCATTATGGATGAATAATTCGAAAACTGAAAAATGGAAATACTATATGGATACGTGGATGTATAGAAGGAATGAATGGACACTGGTTGATAGTGCAAAGCTAGTATATAGCTATCAAAAAGAAACTGGCAATTACACTTTGAACAAACTCATAATTGACCCTCAAGCTTTTGTTCTTGATAATCAGATACTGGAATTTAGAGCCATCTCACCTGAGATTGACATTAATAATATTTGGAGCACTTACCTTGAATTTGAAAAGCAGAATGAAAAATACTTTATTGATAACGGAATACGATACTCATTAATTGTTCGGAAGGTCTATTAATGAACTATTTGAAAAAAATATTCTTGGTTATAATTACTTTTTACTTTGTTAGTAGTTCTTCTTATGAATTAGCTGCTATGAATGATAGTTTGTTAAAGACACAAGTATTATCTGTTGGTCAAGAAATATTCAAATTCAATCTCTTGACTGATAAGGGCAAAGATATTAAGTTAAATGATACTTGTTTCAAAAACACTTTTATCATTCTAGTTTCAGGTTATACCTGTGTTAAATGTATACCTGAGTTGAGCGAATTTCTAAGAGATAAATTCCCATTGATTCAACAAAAAATGATTTTACATAGTCATACTAGCTCAATTCTATCAAATAGAGAGCTATCCATTGGATATAGAAAAAATACGTTTGTCCACAACTTTTTATTTGATGTGGCTGAATCTACAGAAGGTGGTTGTTCATTAAAAAATCCTTGTGGAATTTTCAAATATTTATCAATAGATATTTCACCCAGTTTAATATACATCAACCGCAATGGTGAGTTAAAGTATTTACCATTTGATATCATATATCCAATAGCGAGTGGACGCATTTTTAATAAAGGAGTATTTGATAATTTGGTTACCGAATAACTCTTTTTTGTACGTGCTCCCCAACTGGTGCCGTGTTTTATGTACCCTAAAGATATATGATTTTTCTGTCCTTCCCTAACAGCACGAGTCCCCTCGTGCTGTTTTGTTATTGGCTACTACCCACAGCCACGATAACCGTTTTCTCATACTGATATGATTTAAGAATGCAAAAAATAACCCCATGCTTTAGCGTGGGGATTTCAAACGAAACAACATACTCTTGGACTTTAGTCCTGAAAGTTTGCACGGCGAAAGCCCCTAACTACAGTTGCGTTTGTTTCTCCGCGCTAAAGCGTCGGAGTTAATGATATACTGTGGATACGTCACTATCATTGTAAAAAATCTTGAGCAATCTTATATCATTTTAGTATCATACTTTCCGGCAAGTACACGCGGCGCACAACGTGCGGTTCGCACCGGGTTGGCGCGCTGAAGGATTGCTTCGGCAACTGCGGGGAACAAATAAGATTTATACCGAACGACGAAAAGCGTTTACGGATTCGAAGATGACAATGCCGGCCGCTACTGCTACATTAAGCGAGTGCTTTACGCCAAACATGGGAATCTCCAGTGCGGAGTCGCAACGGGACATAACGTCGTCGTCTATGCCGGTGAGTTCGTTACCAAGCACCAGGCAACACGGGAAGTCGGCAGCGTTGAGAGAAGTATAGGTACGCGAGTTCTCTGCTATTTCTACGGCAAAGATGGTGTTACCTTCGGCACGTATTGTTTCGATGGCTTCGTGTGCGTGTTTAAAGTACCGCCACGGAACTGTATCTACAGCAGCAAGCGCAGTTTTCTCTATTTCTTTGCGCGGCGGGTGCGGTGTAAAGCCACAAAGTATTAACTCGCTTACTCGCGCGGAATCGCACGTACGGAAAATAGAACCTACGTTGTACAAACTGCGTACGTTAGTTAACAGTACCGAAACAGGGTGGCGCGTTACGCTTTTTGCCTGCTCGGTTGTTAGGCGTTGTTCCAGTATTTCGCCGTGCAGAAGCTTACGCATTATTACTATTGTACATTGTTTGTAATACCGATGCGCAATGCTGATACTCCGGTAACTCGTTGAAACATTGCACTGCAACACGCAAGAGAATTTTACCGCTTAACGGAAAGATAGGAACCTCTATGTTGTGCTTATCCCACAATACATCGTGCATGGCAGTTGTTTGTTTTATGGGGTCGCCTTGTTCTTCTAATTCTACAGGAAGTACAATTGCGGCAAGCGAGCCAAGCATATCATCGGGTGCGGGAAGTTGTTGCGGTACAGCGCGAAGCAGTTCATTCCGTGCTTGTAATGTTAACGCATGATTATATGCGCGTAACTCTGCGCCACCATTCTGGCGGAAGAATTCTAAACCCGCCGTTGCCGATAAATACGA
Source organism: Bacteroidota bacterium (assembly GCA_019695345.1). Taxonomy (GTDB): domain Bacteria; phylum Bacteroidota; class Ignavibacteria; order Kapaibacteriales; family NICIL-2; genus JAIBAE01. The sequence continues at coordinate 9,418 of JAIBAE010000043.1, forward strand.
CGACCAATCTTTTGTACCGTTAAAATCAAACTCCGCATGGAACCCCATGTTATACCCATGCGAAATAAGTGTTGCGTGTGTAGTTGCCTGTTGTTGTTTGGTTGCATGTAAAAATGCGCAACCTTTAGGCGCAAACAACCACTTGTGGAAATTACCTGTGTACCAATCGGCACCAATATCTTCAACGTTTAAGTCCACCATGCCGGGTGCGTGTGCGCCGTCAATCATAACAAGAATGCCATGCTCTTTGCAATGTTGTACAATCTCTTTTACCGGAAAGATAATTCCCGTTGGCGATGTAATATGGTCGAACATTGCAAAGCGTGTTCGTGGCGTAATAGCGTGTTTAATGCGCTCAAGTACATCGCCGGATGACTGAACAGGAAATGGTACTTCAACTTCTTTATACACAGCTCCGGTTACTTTGCACACATATAACATGGTTTGGCGCACAGCATTATACACATGCGATGTAGTTAGCAGTTCATCGCCGGGTTGCAGCGTACCAATTAGCGAACGCACTACGGCATTAACACCTGTTGTTGCGTTATCAACAAACACAATGTCTTCGCCTGCCGCGCCAATAAACTCGCCCATTTGGTTAGCGGCACTACGTAAGGCAACGGGAAGCTCGCGCATAACAAAACGCAATGGCTGGCGTTCTAAACGTTCCTGCCACTCGCGTTGCACAGCAAGAACTTCTATTGGCGTTGCACCAAACGAGCCGTTGTTTAAAAAGGTCATTCCGTCTTCAAGCAGCCACTTATGGCGAATCTGTTTTCCGTAATTCATACTGTTCTATTGTTGTTGTTTGTTTGGTTCGGTAACGGTAATTCCCTGACTGCGGAAATACTCTAAAAACTGATGTGTTGCAGGCGCATCTGCCGGAGTTAGGTAACTAACTAATTCAACTTTATTAATTACTGTATGGCGTTGTAAAATTACTCTTGCCGCACTGCTTAACCTTTTTGATACATTGGTAAAATCATTACTGCCAAGCGAGCCATACAAGTATATCTTAGCACTTAACGTATCCTTATATAAAATCCCTGTTACTTGCGATAGCAACTGACCTTGTTTAAGTAAATCAACATAACTTGCCGTTACCAACGCCGTATCTAACACTCTGCAAAACTCTTCAGCCGAGATAAAGCGTTTGTAAATAGCCGTGCCGCCAATTACCATATTAATATCGCTGGAATCTTTTGTGTACACTTCGCGGCGCATATCGGAAACAAAGGCGCGGGTGGTCGTTGTATCCACCGGCGAAAAAATCACGGCATACACACTACGCACCGCAGGTGTTGTACGCTTTTTCATTATTTCGTATTTCTTGGGTTTCTCGGCATACAACCACGTAAGAATCAAAGCGGCTACAGCCAGAAAGCCAAACAGCCCCATAATGTACATCCAACTGTTTTTCCGCGATGGCGGTATGCCCAAATCGGTATCGTTCCCGGCGGTAACGCTATATTCTTCCTTGTACGGTTTGCTCGGTTCGTTAGAACTCATATATCTATGTGGTGAAATAGTAATTCAAAATCAACTGAATACGAAAATAACAGTTCCCGTCCACAGAACAGCTTGTAGTTGTATAATATGGGTTTGCTATCGCCTGACCGCGCCGAACGGCACATAACTAAGCAAACGATTTGCTGCGGTTATTATCTACTTGGTTACATATAAATACAGTATCAAATTTGGTTAGACAGAATATATCCCGTATGGTGAAGAAGGAACTGAATTCTGTAACAACAAGTAGAAGTCTAAAGGTAACATAACCGTGTATCTCGGTAAAGTTATATACATAACGCATTTAGAGCTGTATCCGTAATAATACTGAAACTGTATTGTTACTTGTTTTTCATAGTTATTACGTATATCTCTCACACAGAAAAGTGCTATATTGCCACGTATAATGTTAGGGCTTCACGCCTAATGTTAGGTTTTGTTACGGTATTTTATACTAAAATGCTGTTATAGTGCCGGATGCACCTACCTTTTATCGGATGAACTCTCACTCGTGAAATAAGATAAAAACTTAAAAATTTTGTGTTACTAATTCAATGAGGATGCAACATGCGTCTTTTTCGTACAGCACTCTGTGCATTATTCATAGCCGGCTCAGTATTATATGCGCAGAATCCAAAATCTGCTGCAGTTAGTGTTGGTGGTGGTTTTATGTATGGCGTTAACGAAGCTAAAGAAAACCGCGACGTTACAGGTCATATTCGTATGGCATTTTTATACGCATTTAGTAAAGGTGCAGCGGTAGAAGTTGGTGCATCGTACGCTAAGTTTGCCAGCCAACGTTTAAAACAATATACCGATTACAACACCACAAGCTTTCCGCTTATTGATGCACGTTTACGTTTGTCACCATTCCAAGCAGCTGGTATTAAACCTTACATTTATGCAGGTTGGGGATATGCACCGTATAGTTACGAACCCGGCTCAGCAACAGCTGGTGGCTGGATACAAGATACCATTCATAATGCTCCCGATACAGTATCGGGCGGTTCTATGTTTATACCTCTTGGTATTGGTGTGTATATCAAACTTGGTTCGCGTTGGGGGTTAGATCTCTCTGCCGGAGGACACCACACCTTAAACGATGACATGAATCTTCTTCATGACGATGAAAACGATGGTTTCTGGCATGGTACAGCAGCTGTTATGTATAATTTCCGCGATGATATTACTGATAGCGATGGTGATGGATTAACCGATGAAGAAGAAGAGAATATCTATCATACCGATCCATTTAATCCTGATACCGATGGCGATGGCTTAAAAGACGGCGAAGAAGTTAAAAAATATAAAACAGATCCGCTTAATCCTGATACCGATGGTGATGGCTTAAAAGACGGCGAAGAAGTTAAAAAATACGAAACCGATCCTCTTAAACCAGATACCGACGGCGATGGCTTAAAAGACGGTGAAGAAGTAAACACCTTTAAAACCAATCCGAAAAATCCTGATAGTGATGGCGACGGTTTGAATGATAACGAAGAAGTTAATCAGTACAAAACCAATCCAATGAAACCGGATACCGATGGTGATGGTTTGAAAGATGGCGAAGAAGTGAAAACAACCAAAACCGACCCATTACGCGATGATACTGACGGCGATGGCTTGAACGATGGTGAAGAAGTGAAAAACTATAAAACCGATCCGTTAAAAACAGACACCGACGGCGATGACTTGACTGATGGTGAAGAGGTGAAAAAATATAGCACAAATCCATTAGATAAAGATACCGACCATGGCGGAATTCCTGACGGCGAAGAGGTTCGTGTTAAGAAAACAAATCCGCTCGATCCGAAGGATGACGTGCAAAAAGTTATTCCAAAACTAGACATAGGTAAGAAAATTTCATTACCAGGTATTAAGTTCAAAAACAATAGCGCAGAGATTTTACCTGTTTCGTATCCAACTCTCGATTCCGCATATAATTCTTTAGTGAATGATAAGGAAATGGAAGTAGAAATACAAGGTCATACATCATCAACAGGTAAATTCCAGAAAAACATGGATCTTTCGCAACGCAGAGCCGAGTCAGTTCGTATGTGGTTAATCAATAAGGGTATTGCGGCAAACCGCATGACAGCCCGTGGATACGGACCAACACAACTCTTAATTCAAAACGACAAGAAGAGCAAAGCTGCTCAAGAAACCAATCGTCGTATTGAGTTCTTGCGCACTAAGTAATACTCAAAGTGGTTTATTTGAAAAAGGCGAAGCATCAGCTTCGCCTTTTTTGTTTTTAATAGTTGTACAACTTTTTACGTTTCATACGTCATACGCCGCGCGTAAATTTGTTATTCGGATATTTATTTAATCATAATCGGAGAGAGCTGTGAAGAATAGAGTATTTATTTTTTTACTACTCGTATCAATAGTTACATCAAACGTATATTCTCAAAAGAAACCTGTTCCCGATAACACATCAAAATATCAAACCATTGAGTCTAAAACAGGAATGTGGAGTTTACGCTTACCACCGTCGTTCAAGATTGCTAAAACACATTTCACATTGTCAGATTATGTTACAAATGAAATATTAAATGTTAAACTTCGAATTCCCGAATTAAAACCATCTGATAAATTCGACACAACGTGGAATGCTGTTCAAGTTGAGTGTCCAAATGGTGAGTTTGCAACTGTGTTCGGGACTAAAGGCAATCTTGGAACTATGCAAGAACTCATGATTCGTACAGAAGATTCACGCAATGCAATTGCCGCCACCCGAGGTATTAAACGAGAAGATGTGTTCCTTGCTTATACCAGTACTGAGTTTTTGGGAGGATTGATGGCACCTTCTGCCGATATCGGTACGGCAATAAACTCTACAGATTCGCTTCACACCAAAATTACTATTACTTATTGTGATGGATATACGTACGGTATAATTATGCGTGCCTCTAAAACAATGCGTGTTGGCTTTCCCTCCGAAACAAACAACAATTATAGAATGATTGCAAATGGATTTATCATTAATTCTCTCTTCTTGAACACAACTAAACATCAAAGTAATAAAAGCTGGAGCGTCCGATTACCCGATTGCTGGACAACAATTATTAAGAAAACTACGCCCGACCCATTCGGAAAAACTGCGGTAAAGGTAGAAATCGCTAAGGATACATCGCAATGGAATACAATTTATGCTAATCTCGGGCCATCTCAGGTTGAAGTTAATATTCAGGGTAATATTGTACCATTAACACCCGAACAACTTCATGAAGGAATGAAAGACGTTGTAAAATATTCTTCCGAGGAAACTAAAAAAAGTGTTTCATTTTCGGAGAGTAAAATTATTAGTGGGTTACAGACAACACATATTAGCGTTGTAGTTCCTCGTCGTGATGATCTTACCCGTCAAATTATTTACGTGGCCTACAAGAATAATACGCAGTACTTTGTTCGCGGAATATGCTGGGATCGTGATACACCAATTATGGAGAATATTCTCAACGAGGTTTGTAAACGCATTGCCGTAGCACCGTAATATTCTCTGCTAACGCATTGCCGCACCAAACGTGCACAGCAATATATTCCTCATCTGCGGGATAGAACCACCAACTACACGAACAACGGTTATCGTAGAAGTACGATTATTCCGGCAAGCGGCGGTTGTGTTTATACGTAGCCGTTTGGTGCCGTCCCGCGATAGCAAAAAAATACCCGTACAGATTTGCATCGTATACGGGCTTTGTTGTTTGTTGCATGTGTTGTTTACCAGGCCAACATGCCGCCTGTTAAGTTCATTACGTTGTAGCCAAGCGGAGCTAAGATATCGCACGCGGTGCCGCTGCGGTTACCGCTACGACAATACACTACAATCTCGCGGTCTTTGTATTGCTCTAACTCGCCAATGCGTTCCTCAAGTTCGGGTAACGGTATCAATATAGAATTCGGGATACACTTTTGTGCGTGTTCATCGGGGAAGCGTACATCAAGCAACACGGGTAAGTTCTCGTTGCTTTCCAACCAACCGCGAAGCTCTTCGGTGCTGATTACACCTGCACTTTGCGCCGCATCTTCTTCATTGTCATCGGGCGAAGGATTAACAAGTTCCTTCTCTATAATTTCTTTCAGCATCTCTTTGGGGTACGCGCCTGCCGCCATTTGTGGCTTACCGTTTACAGGTATAAACAACAACGACGGAATACTGCGGATGCCAAATACCGATGCAAGTTCTTGCTCAGTTTCGGTATCAACTTTGTAGAATTGCACAGTGCCGTTGTACTCGCCTGCAAGTTCCTCGAATATCGGCGCAAGCATACGGCACGGACCGCACCACTCTGCCCAAAAATCAATAACGCACGGAACACTTCCTTTGTAGTTCCATTCTTTTTCGGTCGTGTAATCAAACACTTTTTCTATAAATGTATCGCGTGTTAACGCTTCGGGTTTTATTGCTGTTTCGCTCATGGTATATGTAAAGTAATGAATAGTATTTTTTGTTTCTCCGCTTCGTATGTTCTGCTGTAATCACTCCGCAAACTTGCGCGGAAAGAACGCTACAGCATAACCAAATGTTTATCGTGATTTGCGTGCAATTGTTTACGTCATCTGTTCTGCAACTGCTTCTGTTTCCGTGGGAAGGTTTGATTCGCGCCAAGCGTTAAACCCGCCAACTACGTTTATCACATTTGTAAATCCTGCACGCTGCAACAAACTACATGCTGTGCTGGAACGGTCGCCACCGGCACAATGTACAGCTACATCGGTTGTACGCGGAATTTCATCTAAACGGTTAGCAAGGTATCCGGCATGGATATGTTGCGCGCCTGCAATGTGCCCTTCGTTGTATTCCGCAATACCACGAACATCTAACACATGAATTGTTCCGTTCTGTATTCTCTCGTGTAATTGGTGTACCGTTATCTCCGGCAAAATGCTTGGCTCATGCCCTTCGCTAGACCATTCTTCAATGCCGTTTGTATAGCCGGCAATGTTATCCAAACCAATGCGCATCAGTTTGCGTGTAACTGTTTCAATATGTTCATCACCAGCTACTAATAGGAAAGGTGTTTGGTAATCCAACATCCAACCGGCCCACGTTGTAAACGAGTTGTTGTTCTGTATGTTTAATGCGCCGGGAAGATGTCCGCCTGCAAAAGCAAGTTTCCCGCGGGTATCTACAATTACGGTGTTTGCTTGCATTGCGTTTTTAACATCATCAACCGAGTACTTATGGAGCGTAGGTACTTGTGTAATAAGTGTACGGTCTTCCTTATTTAGCATTTTCATCATGGCAAAGTACTTTGGCGGCTCAGGCTGACCTTCTAACAATGCAGAAACAAAAGCTTCTTCATCGGTAAACTGTAATGCCCAGTTTGCTACTTTCTCGTAGCCAACGGTTGTACTTGGTATTGCCCCCAACGCCTTACCACAAGCCGAGCCCGCGCCATGTGCCGGATGAACCTGTACGTAATCCGGTAATGTTTTGAATCGTTCAAGCGAGTGATACATCTGGTGTGCGCCTTTTACCATAGTACCTTTTATGCCTGCTGCTTTTTCTAATAAGTCCGGACGGCCAACATCGCCAACAAACACAAAATCGCCACTGAAAAACATGATAGGTTTATCGGTAGCGGGTGTATCGGTAACCAGAAAACTAATGTGCTCCGGTGTGTGCCCGGGTGTGTGCCATACATCAAACTTGATATTACCAACCATAAACGAGTCGTTATCGCGTAAGCCAGCATGCGGAAATGTATATTGCCACTCGCTACCACCTTCATCCGAAGCATATATTGTAGCTCCGGTTAACTCAGCCAACTCCCGCGAACCGCATAAAAAGTCTGCATGAATATGCGTTTCCAATATATGGGTTATGGTAAGTTTCTCTTTGCGTGCTATGTTTATATAAACGTCCACATCGCGTTGGGCATCAATCACGGCTACTGTTCCCGTTTTCTGGCAACCAACCATATAACTGGCGTGCGCCAAGCCTTTTTCGTAAATCTGCTGAAAAAACATGACTGTATAAATTTGTTAAACTTCAAAATGGTATTGGCAAGTAGGATGCACGAATATAGAAATCGTTTCATTGGTGGTACAGAAATAAAAAAGTCCGTTATCTAAACGGACTTTTAATAAACGCTAAATACGCTACTGAATATCAACGGCGCTTGCAACCACCCTGTTGGTTATTCCCGCACTGTGCATTTGTACCTTTTTCCCACGCTGAATTTACAATCGATGTAAATTCCTGTTGGCTAATGTATTGTGGTGTATAGGTTACACCTTGCGTTACGGCATTCTGGTTAAAGGCACGCAAATGATTCCGCGAAGCGCGCATTAGGTTCTCGTACACCAATGTAATATCCTGATTATCCGTTTTAGCAATTTGCTTTTGTAAATCGCTAATATCCAATTCTTCAATCAACAACCCAACCTTAATAGCTTCTGCCAAGGAAACGTTGCCTTTTTGAATTAAATCATTATAAACCGATTGCAACGTTGTGTTAGTAAATACACCAACAGCATTTGTTCCAACTGGGTCGGGGATGCTATAACGCTGTAGTAACATTAACACCGCATTGGTATGTGTTTGTTCGCTGTTGGATATATGATTAAACACTTGTGCCCCCCATTTGTTGTATAGTGTTACATATACATCATGTGCTAATTTTTCTTCTTCGCGCATAAATATTAAGCCGTTGCGTTCATCCATACTGATGGACTCAAATGGCAGTGCATTAACAGACGTTGAGCATTGCGCCAGATTCATAGATGAATTACCATTATCGGTATTATCTAACATTCCGTTACTATTACCAAAATCTGTTGGTTGGCGGTTACAAACTGCTAAACCAAAAACCGCGCTTAACACAATAGTAACCGAGGTTAACCTAATCGTTTTCATAGTTGTACTCCTTATATAATGAACATCGTGGTGAACTGTTGTTCACCAAATTAGATGCAACAAAAAGAAGCACGGTTGAAGGAATGTAATTAAGGTTTAAACTTCTTTAATTCCTCGCGCATAAACAAGCGTGCGCGGTGCAGACGGGACTTTAAGGCGGCAACACTAATATTCAATGCTACAGCAGCTTCTTCGCTCGAAACCTTCTCAATATCACGCAACACAAATGGTAAGCGGTAATCAATCGGAAGTTTCAGAACAGCTTTATCAAACGCATCCTGAAATTCCTTGGAAATCATTTCATCCTCGGGCGAGGGCATTACGGTTTCGTAATAGGCATCAAGTTCAGTTTCACCGTCATCAAATTCGTCAACCGAAATAGTTGCCAGTTGTAGTTTCGATTGGCGGTTATGCATTTGGCAGTTGTTCACAACAATGGAATACAACCATGTGCTAAACTTTGCTTCTCCGTTGTACTGGCTAATCTTTCGGAAAACATTCACAAACGTATCCTGCACAATTTCCTCTGCGTAATCTTTATTGTGGCAAACATTAAACGAGAAATTGTAAATCATTTGTTTGTAGCGTCGTGCAAGTTCGGTAAATGCGGGCTCATCGCCTTGTTTAGCAAGTTCAATTAAGGTGGTATCGTCGGTGTTTAAAAGTGTGGTGTTCATATTATACTATAAAAGAATGTGGCTACAAATATACGGTGTTTCCCGCCTCTGCCGAAGCAATCGTTCTGCACGCCAACCCGGTGCGAACCGTTCCTTCTGCGCCGCTGTAACGGTTGGGACGGACAGGGTTGCCGCGCACACGCGGCCGCTTCGGCAGGGGAGGGAACCATTACTCTATTGCTGTACCCCGTTACTCTACAAAATCACTACATCCATAAAAAATAATAGTATTGGTTGCTGTGTATCGGCTATGTTCGCGCTCAAGTACGTATATCTATTTATCTGTAACGGAGTAACCTCTATGCATAAATTGCTTCTTTTTGCTATTGCTATTAGCTGTGTAACGTTTACACTTCAGGCACAACAGCCGGTTGGTATAACATTAACACAATCCAACCATACAGTAGTTGCCGGTAATTACATGAATTACTTTTTTAACGGTTTCCCGTTAACATTACAATTAGGGCAAAGCCAAACATGGGAACTCAATAAAACGTTTATGGTAACAAGCGGAGTAAATCAAGCATTTAATACGTATGTAGAGAGCACTAATTCACAATATCCGGGTGCGCTTAGTCAGCCCGATATATTTGAGGTTCTTGCCGCACAACGTGGGTATAACTACGATGCATATTACAAACAATCGGCAGATGGATTTGCAGAGATTGCCAATGTTGTTAGCATAGATAACGCTTGGTCAATTTCCGATTTAACAGGTGGCTCGGCAGATACACTCTACATGCCCAAGCAAACAATTCTAATGTCGGCACCGCGCACGGTTGTGCATTATCCCGCATCGTACGGAACGACGTGGCAATCGGCTTACCGCAGAGTAACCAATGCTAAGATTACGGTTGCAGCATTTGGGTTAAATCAGGCAACAATTTCTAAAGCATCAAATTTTGTAATTACCGATTCCGTTGTTGCCGATGGCTCCATGCGCGTGCCTATGGATAACGGACTTAAAAGCAAGCCGTACAATGTACTGTTAGTAAAACGCAAAACAATCCGCCAGGACAGTATTTACCTAAACGGCATGCCGGCACCGGAGTTAATGCTTGCCGCTTTTGGCTTAACACAAGGCACACGCGATACTACTTATAAAATTATTGCGTGGCGCGCAGAAAGCGTAAACTACATGGCATTCTTTAACTATAACCACGATAACACCTACACCAATTACGATGCTGCATACATAAACGGAAGCGGCGTTGAGCCCGATATACAAAGTTCCGTACTTGGCGAAGTTGTACCAAATGCAACGGCAACACCAAACCCAACAAACGATGTTGTAAACATTGGTCTGCAAAAAACAAACGATGCTCCATTACATGTAGAACTCTATTCTGCCTTGGGCCAAAAAGTACACAGCATAATGTTCTCTGCGCCATGTGGCGATATCACCATTCCGGTATTTGTACACACATTGCCTAACGGTGCGTATCGTGCAATCATTCGCGGTGAAGATAACAACATACTCCGCACAGCAAGCTTTGTTGTAGCTAAGTAATGTTTCATTTCAGGTAACACAAGTACAAAGGGATGCGTGTTATACGTATCCCTTTTGTGTTTCCCGCCACAGCCGAAGCGCAACCGCACCAGCGCGCCAACCCGGTGCGAGCCAAGCGTTGTGCGGCGCATTCAATTACAGCATAAGGAGATGTAACCGCAAAGTGCGCAAAGGTTTTCGCAAAGGGCACAGAGGTTTGCATTGTGGTAACCAATCAATCTATGCAAGATACCTTTGCGGTACTCTGCGCCGGACATAGCGTACTTTGCGGTTACATTATCACAACTTTCCGCAAAGTGAAATCCATAGTTTGTGTATTTGTAGAAACTGTAAATAACGATTTACCATTGTTATGTAGTTGTGGTTCTTTCCTGCACATTGTGGCTGTTTTGTAGTTGCGGTTTGGCGCGGTCCGGTGATAGCAGAAAATACTTATTGCAGAATACACCACGGCTGTGTAGTTTACAACGCATATATTTTTAGGGGACATAATGAGAACTAACCGTCGTGCATTTTTGCAGGCACTTGCCGGAACAGGCGTAGCAACATTAAACACACGTGCAGTTGCATCGGTACTGCAACAACTATCTATAGTTTCACCCGCAACCACGCCGCAAGAGCTTGCCGCCGATGAATCTTTCTGGCTGAACATACAGCAGGCGTACGATGTTGACCGCAGTATTATAAACCTGAACAACGGTGGTGTTAGCCCTGCTCCGCGCGTGGTTATAGATGCACTAAAACAAAATATAGATTACTCTAATACCGCGCCAAGCTACGTAATGTGGCGGCATCAGGAACCAAACGTAGAACACATCCGCAGCGGAATTGCACGGATGTTTGGCGTAAGCGCCGATGAAATTGCTATTACCCGCAATGCAAGCGAATCGTTAGAGAATGTGCAGTTTGGTTTGAGCTTAAAAACAGGCGACGAAGTAATAACAACATCGCAAGATTACCCACGCATGATTACCACGTGGGAGCAACGCGTCCGCCGCGATGGCATTGTGTTAAAGAAAGTAGATTACCCAACACCGCTTATCAATCACGATGATTACGTTAACGCCATAGAAAAAGCGATAACACCCAGAACCCGCGTAATACATATATCGCACGTGTGTTTTATGACGGGACAAATACTTCCCGTGCAACGCATAACAAAACTTGCACGAAGCAAAAACATAGAATGTATTGTAGATGGCGCGCACGCATTCTCGCAGTTTCCGTTTACGCAACAAGATTTAGATTGCGATTACTACGGATGCAGTCTGCACAAATGGCTAACAGGTCCGCTTGGTACGGGCTTTTTGTATGTACGCAAAGAGAAAATTAAAAGCGTGTGGCCGTTAATGGCAGCACCGCCCGAGTTAGATGAAAACATCCGCAAGTTCGAGGAAATTGGAACGCACCCCGCCGCACTGCACAATGCACTTGGCGCAGCTATTATGTTTAACGAAAGCTTAGGGTTAGAGCGCAAAGCAGCACGCCTGCGTTGGTTGCACCACCGTTGGGCAGACCGCTTAAAGAAGTACGACAACGTACGCTTCATGAGCAACCTTTCCAACGAAGAAAACTGGTGTGGAATTCTTGTAGTTAACATCGAAGGCACCGATCTAAACAAAGTTCAATCGTATTTATTCGATAAACACCGCATCTTTACCGTTGGTATTACTCATGCACAGTTTAAGGGTTTGCGCATTACGCCAACTATGTACACACGCGCCACCGAAGTTGATATGTTTGCCGATGAAATGGAACGTATAGCTCAGGGCAAAGTGCCGGAAGTAAAAGGGTAGTTTCTGCTATCGCATCGCGGCACCAAACGTTTTGTACAATACTGCGTTGTTCTGCCGGAGATAACCTCTGTTACCAAACAACGGCTATCGTGGATTTCTGTAACCGCGAATAACACGAATCAATACAGATAAGTGCTCGTAAGGTGCGCAGGAATGAATATTGCGTTCGAAGTATTTAACCTTAGCGTTCTTTGTGTGAACTCTTCTTTTCAATTATTGCTCGCAAGGTACGCAAGGGTTTCGGATAAAGGTTCGCAAGGATGAACGTGGCCCACGTGGTATTGTACCTTTGCGTACTTTGCGTGAACCTACCCGGAAGAACTGACACTATTACAAGTTTCTAAAGAATTGAACCTATAAATATCAACGTCTATTGTTGTTTGTGTTCGATAAAGAAATTCAATTGTTCTTAAATCGTGTCCTAAAGCCGGAGTAGATTGCAATTGATTGATGTCAACATATAACACAATTTCTAAAACAGATATAAGGTTGTATTCTTCTTTAAGTGTATTAATTGTTTCAATGTAATCGAAAAGCATATCAACAATCTGGTTAACTACGTTTTCAATCAATAAATACTCTATACCTTTTTCAGTCGAGATTTCCCAATAAGAAAAATCTCTGTAAGGCTTAGCAGAACCTGCATCACCTTTCCTCCATGATTGTGTAGGAGTAATCCTAAGTCGGTCAGTTATCAATTGTGGATTGAAATCATCACCCTTTAGTGCAAAATAGACGTATGTATTTCCTTGGTTCATTGAAAATGTAATTCTAAAACACTAGTACTTTTATTAACTGCGAAGCACAAAGGGTAGTCCCCGCCTGTGTGACGGCGCACAAGGCACGCTTCGGCAGAGGCGGGGAACCAATGGATTAATCTTGTTTTGTAACCTTAAAGTAATACCGTTGTGTTGCGGTACGTACTTCTATAATGTAGAGTCCGTTTGCGGTATCGCTTATATCAATGCGTACCTTTGGTTGTTGTGTATATGTTGTGCTTGTAATACGATGTCCGCGGATATCAAACACGTTGATTGTTCCGGTGGTTGCATCGGTATGTAGAGTAATATCAAACGTTCCTGTTGTAGGATTTGGCGAAAGCGTAGGTGTTGTAATTGCATCGCTTTCCTGTACGCCCACTAATTGCACAGCATAACACATGGAGGTATCAGCACAATCGCCTTGTGTTATCTGTACGGCATACAACCCGTTGCTTTGCGGTGTAAATGATTTTGACGTTGCCCCCGGAACTGGACGGTAGTTATCGGCGCAATCGAGCCATTGATACGTAGCATTGGTGGCTGTTGCCGTTAATATGTTTTTGCCTTGCGTTATGGATGTATCTACAATGATAAAGGTAATAGCGGTATCGGTTGTTGATGTAAACGCACGTCCGTATTTGTATCCTGTTACTTGTAATCTGTACACCCCGGGTTTGGTAAGTGCTAACGAATCATCGGATGATTTTGATGTGTACACAAAACCTGCCGATGTTAATGCCCAACTTAGCGAATCAACTTTATCGCCCGTATAGGTAAAGCGCACGCCACCAGTGTTGCACAATGTTGTGTTGCTAAGTACATGCGCAAGGCGTGGTGCTTGCTTAAATACTATGGTGTAGTCTTCTACTTCGCCGGTGCGGTCGCCGCACGGGTTTGGAGTTTCGTTAAAGTACTGGCTGCGTACGCGCATGCGTGTGGTATCGGCTGCAACATCATTAGGAACGCGGAATTTCCCAACCGAGTTATGAAGTGAATCGATGGTGGACATGGTGATGATTTCATCGGCATCGAACAACGCATTATGGTTATAGTCTATCCATGCGGCGGTTGTGTCTTGTTCCCAATGGTAGTTCATGCCAACCTTTAAGGTGTATTCGGTATCGGTAAAGAGTTCTATGATTGTTTTTGTAAAGTCTGCATACGATTCTTTTGCCGATGTTTTCTTTACACCGTTTAACTCGACCGAGTTAATGTAGTCTGCTGTTGTATTGCTTGAGCCAATTGCATCGCAGTATTTGTACGAATACACCGTGTACTGGTACTTGTATGTTTCGGTAGTATCGTTATCAACACCAACTGCATACACCTTAAAGTACACATTGGTACCAACGGGCTGGTCGGGCAATGCTGTTTCCGATTGATATGTGGTGTCGTTTACTTTGGTCATTGCAATTGTGTTGGTAAATGTTGGTGTAGAAACCGACCATTTAACAAACACCTTAGAAAGCGTTTTAGGATACACAACATTTGCTGTAACAAACTGCGGTACAGTTTGGCGCGGAGTTGCATCGGTTGGTGGCGTGCTGATTTTTACTCGTGGTATGGAAGGATACGTGTTACGTCCGGCAAGAGTGTATTCCCACAACCCACGCCCCCATGTAGCAGCACGCAAGGAATTTGTGCCGTACTGCACTTTTAAATCGAGCACGGCCATGTTGGGTAAGTTCGTGTTATACAGCTTCCAGTTTTTCTCGCTCATCTTTTTAGTAAACACGCCAAGTTCTGTACCCAGATAAATGTTTGCATCGGCTTGGTGGTCAATAACAACGGTGTTTACGGGCATATCGTTCAGGTTGTACGTAATATTCGTCCACGATGCACCAAGGTTTGTGGACATATACACTTTGGATGAATCTCTTTGGTAGCGGTTATAGGTAACAATCAGATTGTAATCGTTACGCGGGTTAAATGCTATATCGGTTATGGAGTAGTTAGGCAAACCGGTAATTGCACTAAACGTTTTACCGCCATCGGTAGATTTTACCAACTTACTTCCCGATGATATAAAGATGATGTTTGAGTTGTTCTCGGCAATGGCTGCTTTACCGGCGGTACCAATTGTTGTATAGCCAAGATTCTGCCATGTTGAACCAAAGTTATCGCTACGGTACACAGAATCGGAAATAGAATACACACGCATCTGATTGTTAGGGTCGTTTAGCAGTGGTGCAACCCACGAAGCATTTTTTTGATTAGGAGGTGTAACACCTTGCCCGGTGATGCCGCCATCTTTCGAGCGTCTGCGACCTCCATTTTGCCAACTGCCAATCAACCAGTCATCGTTTAACGGATGGATAAATCCTTCCATGCCATCGGCACCATAAATTTCCAACCAGCCGTTTTCGGTTAACAAACTTTGTCCGTTATCCTGCGAGCCGCAAATACTACGGTAGGAGTTTGATTGCCCAACACCTACAACATAATTCTCGCGGATTCCTGTGCCTTCGCTTAATCTGCTCCATGTGTTTCCGTTATCGGTGCTCTTACATAAGTAGCCATCGGTTGCTACATAAAACACACCGTTTACACAACGTGCATTACGCAAGTCGGCGTGGATATAACTTGGACCATTAAACGGCGTGCTTCCCAGACTCCACCATGTTTTTTGCGTGTAGGTTTGTCCGCCGTTGGTGCTAACCCATAAATCAATATCCCCTATAATCATTTTCGAGTCATCAATATCATTTACCGTAAACGCACCATTACTTGGATTTGGCTTAGCAATAAACGTAAAGTTCATACCGTAATCTGTCGACTTCCACACGCCATTGCTGGAAGCAAAGTACACACAGTTAGGACACGCTTTACTTACCGATAGCCGAACGCTTGTATTATTGTTATTGTTAGGAACTGTATTGGATGCCGTAAAGGTTTGCCCTTGGTTTGTTGAACGTAATACCACATTCCTATTACTATTGTAATCGTAGATGTAAATGTAGTTGGCGTTTGTTGGGTGAAACTCAATTTCCGAAACACTTCCGTTGGTTACTTTAGTCCAGGTTGCAAGATTATCGGTAGAGCGGTAAATGCCATCGCTTGCGGTAACAAATATCAGATTACTCACATACGGAGAGTATGCAATCTTGTTAATACTAAAATTACTGCCCAAACCGCCTTTGCCTAAGTTGGTTGGGTTAAATGGGGTAACCTTCCACGTTAAGCCGCCATCAACTGAGCGGTACACGCCATGTGTAACGCCATTGTTGGCATTGCGTACGTTAATTAAAATGGAATCGGGGTTAGTGGGCGAAACAGCAATGGCATTTACGCCGCTTGCCACTAAAAAGTCGGTAGTGCCTTTCCATGTTTTACCGCCATCGGTGCTGCGCCAAAAACCACCACTACGCGAACCCAAGTATAATCTATTTGTATCTTTTGGGTTTACATAAAAGGTCTCAACTCTTCCAAGCCCCGGTGCATAATGTCCGGTAATTTTATCAACGCGGTAGGGACCTAAATCGTGCCAGCCGTTATCAAACACTTGGGGTTGTTGCGGGGAAAACATTGGTGCATTCTGCTGCACAAACCCCGCATATTGCTCCTGCGTAAAGTATGGCGATACAGTATTACGCACACCTGTTGGGTAATATCTGCTTTCGTTTTCGTGTTTCCACCGTTGGTACGGCGCATAGCCCGTGCCTTTACCTTTATCGCGGTTTTCAAAATATTGCTCGGCTTCTTTTACCACATCGTAAAAGTTTACGTTGGGGTCGTTCATCATTTGCTTATACAATTGGGCAAACGAGGTATCGGATACTGCCACAAACAACAGAACAAAAGCAAGTACGGAAGATTTCATGCTACAACAACAGATTGGTGAAAAACATCTGCTGCAAAAGTACAAAAGATGTGGGTTAGGTGGTAGTATTTGCTATCGCAGGACGGCGCCGCACGTCTGCTGTGTCAATTACCTCACCATGCCGGAAAGAGCAATGAGTTTGTTAAACAACTGTTATCGTGATGGAATGATGTTGTATGTTTCTTATGTTTGTCTCCAAATAGCATACGCTAGATACAGATTCTATTTGTTTACGTAACCTTGCTTGCATTATGTTCCGGATTTTACTACTCATCGTACTCCTCGCATATACTTCTGTTTACGGACAAAAGGCAAAAAAACACCTGCATAAAAAACACCACGATATAGATAAGGTACTTGAATACTGCAAAAGTATAGACGAAGGTGATGAACTTAATGCCATTTACGACAAATACTATTACTCGGCCAATGAGTATGACTCAACAATATTAAAAGTAGAGGAGTATTTTACCCGTACTGGTGAAAAACCGAGTTCAAACGATTATTACATATTAGGTAAATGTTACACCAAACAGGGCACTGAGGCTAAGGCAATACGTTATTTCCACTACTGTATTGCTGATACCAACTATGCTAAACAGTATATTTTTTTTAGCTCTCCCCAGAGAAATGCATGCATCAGTTTATCTGAAATATATAATAACAACCACAACTACGATTCTGCCTTATATTACTTACACCTTGCCGAAGGTCGGTTCCCGTTCCCTAATTTTTGTCATACAGAATATTCAGCTGCACGTAGCTATATATCAAACGCAATATTATTTGCGCAGTATTTTGAAAAACTCAATCAAATTGATAGTGCTATATCATATTTAACACCAGTTGTTTTTGAAGCAGTGGGTTGGGATGTAGGTTATGGCAGTTTATACAGAGATTGTGGTTTTAAGCTTGATACTATACTAACGTATTACATATCATTGTTGCACAAACGATACAAATCGGATTTCAGCGACACGCTTTATCTTGATAATCCTTTCCAGAGTGATGAACTTGGTAGCATCTATTATAATTATAGTAACGCCTGCGATTCAATAACATTAAAAGTAGAAGAGTATTTTGTCCGAACAGGTAAGAAGCCTTTTTCACGGGATTATTACAACTTAGGTGAATGTTACGCCAAACTTGGTGCTGAGGCAAATGCAATACGTTATTTCCGCTACTGTATTGCTGATTCCAACAAAACTAAACAGCATCGAATTTTTAGCTATCCCGAGAGAAATGCGTGCATCAGTTTATCTGAAATATATTATAACAACCATAACTATGATTCTGCATTGTATTACTTACGCCTTGCTGAAAGGCAGTTTAAGTATCGGACAATTTTTGGTGGTGAGGGATCACTTGAGGATACAGTATCTATACTTGTAAAGTTTGCAAAAAATTTTGAACAACTGAATCAACTCGATAGCGCTATTATGTACTTAGCACCCGTTGCTTTTAAGTACATGAATTATATAGCAAAAGGGTTTATAGGTAATGATACTCAGTTTGACTCTATACCGAGATATTACATATCATTGTTACGCAAACGATACAGTAAAGCAGAACTCAAAACAATGATGGCAACCTCATTGGGTAATCTTAGATATGAGATAACAGAGGATACAACGTTTAAGAGTAAATATCGTGATGAAAAAAGAATGTGCATATATTGTTCACTCGATTTTGCAGGAACAAGAGTAGTTCTAGATGATTATTCATATTCCTACAATTACAAGAAGCAAAAAGGAAGAGTCCCGGAGTTGTTAGCCAAAAAACATTTTTTAGAAGAAGTCCAAAGCACCAGTGTTTACAAAGCTATTATGGAGGAGTAGTATCTCTCAGAATAATGTTTTGAATATACTTCCTATTTCTTTACTCCAACACCATATACTAAACCAATAAGAGCATTTTTACAACCTTGTGTTAATCAGGTTACAACTTCCTACCGCCCCGCTTTGGTATGAAGTTATGTTCTGTTTTCGTTAAATAAAATAGTACCATCAATCCACGATAACCGTTCTTTTTAATTATGTGATTCCTTCCCGCAAGTGGCGGGCATTGCTTTGGTGTGGCACGGTGCGGTAATGCGTTAGCAGATACATTAACAAAACCCGAATGTTAATTAACGGGGTGTTAACACATGCCCGTTTTACCTTTGTAACGGTTTATACAACTCGCGCGTAAATAACAATTGTAGTATTATTATATTAATGAGGAGAGCTCATGAAAGAATTGTACCGACGTTTCCTTATCTGTTCCGTTGCATTTGCCGTAGGTACGTGCAGTTCTGTAACAATTGCACAAACCGCGCAAACAACCTCGCCGGCAACATCAACCCCGGAAAAAACTTCCAAGCCGGCTGTTAATGCTAAGGCAAAGGTTATCTGGGTGAACACAAAATCCGATTCCGTTAACACAAAGGTAGAGGATATTGATATTGTGAACATTGCCAAAATACTTAAAGAGCGAGGCATAGAAATCAATCTGGCAGAAACAGAAACAACTACATCTGCCAATGGCACTACGCCTGCTAAACAAGAGAAAACAAAGATTATTCACTTGGGTAAAGATGGATACGTTACCAAAGAGCTTAACGGTACCGATAACCTTGATGCAGAAATCAAAAAAGCATTAGAAGATGCCGACCTTGCTGCGTATGCTAACAACGCACAAATTATAACCATAGATAAAGATGGTAGCTCTAACGGAAAAAGCAATAGCTTTACCATTACAACAAATACCGATGGCAAGAACAAACAATGTAATGTAAAGTTTAGTTGTGATACCTCTAAAAAAGGTAAGTGTTTTGCATTTAGTGTAAACGGTGTTGATACTGAAATCTTGAAAACTGTTCAGGAAGGAATTAAAGGTCTGGACGAAAAAACACAAAAACTTATAACCGATAAATTGAGATCGCTTCAGGTTAATGTTTCTATCCCGGACTCGGCAATGGTGATGACGTTAGATGCATCGGAAGCTAAAGACGGCGATGTTCATGCTAATGTACAGGTATTTGTTGCAAACGATGATGCCATTGTAAGCACCGGCAACAACAACGATGTAAAAGTAAATGTACGCTCGGTAGTAAGCGATGGTAAAAGCACTGTTAAAAAAGTATATGTATTCCGCATGAAAAAAGATGGTGCCGATGAACAGAAAAAAGTAATTACCGAAACAACACCAACCATAGAATCCTTAAAGTTAGACAACTTTGCACTTGCCCCAAACCCAAGCGAAGATGGTAAATTCTCGCTCAAGTTCTCGGTTGCAAACCAAGCTGATACCCGTGTTAGAATTACCGACATCAACGGACGTGAAGTATATACCGAACAACTTTCTAACTTTAACGGCGCGTACGATAAAACGTTGGATTTAAGCCAATACGGCAAAGGTGTGTATGTGGTAAACGTACAGCAGGCAGATAAATCCGCCGCAATGAAATTAGTGATTGAATAAGCGCTGTATCTCCCACAGTCTTGTTCGTTGCTCCAACATCAGGCATTCTTCCGGGTTCGGGGGAATGCCTGTTTTTATGAGTGGTGTTTCCCGCCTCTGCCGAAGCAATCGTACAGCGCGCCAACCCGGTGCGAACCGCACGTTCAGCGTCGCAGATAATTACTCTCTCGCAAAGTAGCAAAGTTTGCAAAGACGCAGAGGGTACGAATGGTGTTTTGTCATTCTGAGCAACGCGAAGAATCTGTTTGATTGCTGGTTGTGATAATAGGAATCAGAATCGCTCAGCACACGGGCGAATGTCTATTCGCCCCTACAAATTTATGGTGTATGTACATGAGTCATTATTTCCCGCGCTACGCATCGGTTGGGGCGGACCGGGTTGCCGCGCAGGCGCGGTCGCTTCGGCAGATGTGGGAGTATATTATTCTTCTTGTGGTTTGCTGTGGTATTCGTATTCGCGTTCAACTCGGCATACGCGTGTATTGTAATGGCTGTACCATTTCTCGCGTCCTTGTTGTTGGGCAAACAGATGTTCGCTGTTGCGTTTCCAGTTGCGGATAGCTTCTTCGCTTTCCCAGTATGATATGGTGATACCTACTTCTTGCCGTGCCCCGTCCACGCCAAGGAATCCGGGTTGTTGTTTGGCAAGTTCTATCATGCGTTGGGCTGTTTCTGCGTAGCCCTCATCTATATCGGTTCGGTACGATGTAAATATTACAGCGTAGTATGGTAGTTGGTACATTGTACTCTATAATAGGTTATCGAATAATAAGCACGGGGATTGTTAGTCCGTGCCGTACGGGAGAAATTGTCGTCCCGAAGAAAATATCTTTAATACCGCGATGACCGTGGCTTCCCATTATTAATACATCGGCGTTGCTTTCGGTAACAAGGCGAATGATTTCCTTTGGTGCATCACCATAACCAAGTGCCGTTGTAACGGAAATCCCTTGCTCGGAAAGTGCGTCGTTCAGGTGAATCATGTAGTCCTCGTCGTCGCGGGTTTCGGCGTCGTAGGTTTCGTGTCCGTACACATCGCCAACAGCGCCTTCTACTACGTGTACTAATACTAAGTGTGCATTGTGCCTGCGCACCATTGCAACGGCATGGCGCAATACTTCTGCATCACCTTCTTCGTGTGCAATAGCAACGGCAATTGTTTTATAAAAGATGTCTTGGCTTCCGTGTGCGGGTGTAACTCTATCAACAATGCTTTGCCACGATGGCGCGTGCCGTTCGCGGCGTTTGCGGAATAGTGGTTGCACCGTCACATACAGCAACAATCCGGTTATTACTACAGCACATGGTATTACCAACACGCCAATCAGTATCGGGTTGCCCGAGGTAAGCATCCACTCGGTTGTTTTATCGAGTACTAATTTGATATTCAGTCCAACAATAATTGCGGCACTTATCCATGCAAGAATTTTTACCCATAGTTTGTTGGCAAGGTCTTTCCCCATTAACTTGGAGTCCGACGTAAAATGGATAAGCGGAATTATAGCAAACGGAAGTTGTAAGCTAAGCACAACCTGGCTAAGGATTAGTAAATCGTACGTGCCGTGCTCGCCTGCACGGGTTAACACAATAACCGCCGGAACTATAGCAAGCATCCGTGTAATTAAGCGGCGCAAAAACGGGCGCATCTTAAAACGGATGAATCCTTCCATAACAATCTGTCCGGCAAGCGTACCTGTTAACGTAGATGATTGGCCCGCTGCCAGCAATGCGATAGCAAAAGCACCACCCGCAAGCGATGTCCCTAACAATGGAGTAAGAAGTGCATGTGCTTGTTGCAACTCGGTAACCACAACACCGTTTTTGTAAAACACAGCGGCGGCAATAATCAGTATAGCGGCATTCACAAAAAAAGCTGCATTAAGCGCAACAACAGAATCTATAAGGTTGTATTTAGCCGCGCTCTTCTTTCCTTCGGGCGATGGATTAAACGCCCGTGTTTGCACAAGCGCAGAATGTAAATACAAGTTATGCGGCATTACTGTAGCACCAATAATACCAATAGCAACATACAATGCGCCATCGGGTAAATGTGGTATAAACCCAGTCATAACATTGCTAACAACAGGTTGTGCTAAAAATAGCTCTACAACAAAACACAACCCAATGGTAAACACCAGCGATAGTATAAAGGCCTCAAACTTCCGCACACCAATGTTTTGTATTGCCAGAAGGAAAATGGTATCAACCGCCGTAATAAGTACGCCCCATAAAACAGGAATACCAAAGAGTAAATTTAATCCAATAGCAGTACCAAGAACTTCGGCTAAATCGCAGGCGGCAATGGCAACCTCGCATAATATCCACAGCGAATAGGCAATAGGTTTGGGGTAGTTATCGCGGCATGCTTGTGCAAGGTCGCGTCCGGTGGCAATACCAAGCCGTGCCGAAAGCGTTTGCAGTAAAATGGCAATCAGGTTACTCATTAGCAACACCCAGATAAGGGTATAGCCAAATCGTGCGCCGCCCTCAATATCGGTAGCCCAGTTACCGGGGTCCATATAGCCAACACTAACTAAATACGCCGGACCCAAAAATGCTAATAACCGCTTAAACTTCTTACCCGATGATGCCGGAATATCAACTGTTCGGTGTACTTCGGGTAATGATATATGTTTGGAAGATGTTTGTGTCTTCATGGTAGAATTCTACAGAATATACTGCCAAAGATACACCAAACAACGTTACGCCCAAATTTCTATTGAATGTTTTTTGTGGGGTGGTGTTTATTGCTTTACTGTAATTGCAAATACTCAGGATATTATTTGCTACCGCAGGACGGCACCGCGTGGTACTCAGTAATAATCACGTCACGGTGCCGGAAGGTTCCTTAGTTGCCTACCTCATCCGCAAATGGATGGATTTGATATTGCCTGTGGTTTGGGGCGGTCGGGCGATAGCAAAACCATAAACCGTATATAGTTTTACTTGAGCTTTTCCTCTTGCGCGGCTAAATACGTAACTTTGTAGAATGTAATTGTACTACAAACAGAATTATACCACATGGGTAGGATATTTGAAAAGCGTAAACATAAGATGTTTGCCCGCTACGACCGTATGGCGAAGGCATTCACCAGAATAGGAAAAGAAATTGCGATTGCCGTTAAACTTGGCGGCTCCGACCCCGATGGCAACCCACGCTTGCGGGCGGCAATTCAGAATGCAAAAGCGGCGAACATGCCTAAAGACCGCGTTGAGAATGCGATTAAACGTGCCGCAGGCAAAGATGCGGTGGACTTACAGGAAATTGTGTACGAAGGATACGGTCAGCACGGGGTTGCAATTGTTATCGAAACCGCAACCGATAATCCAACCCGTACCGTTGCTAATGTACGAAGCTACTTTAACAAATATGGCGGCTCGTTGGCTACAAGCGGTTCGTTGGAATTTATGTTTAGCGCAGAGGCGTATTTAAAATGCCAACAGCCGGTAAAAGCATTGATGATTTAGAAATGGAAATGATTGACGCAGGTGCTGAAGATGTTGAAGTGGATACCGAAGACGGTGTAATGATTGCGTATACAGACTTCAATAACTTTGTGCATTTTCAACGTGCGTTAGAAGAGCGCAATGTAGAAGTTGCCAGTGCAGAAATGCAGCGTATTCCGTTAAATACTGTTTCGCTTACCGATGAACAAATGGAAGAGTTGAGCAAACTGATTGATAAAATTGAAGAAGATGACGATGTTCAGAATGTTTTCCATAACATCGCTTAAGATAGTTTACATAGTTTGTTTTACAGCCCGCATAGTAGCGGGCTGTTTTTTTTATGGGCGTAAGATGTCTCTAACACGGTTGGCATCTTCGGGGGTGTCGATAGCTACAAGGGTATCGGATGTTTCTACACACAGATAGCGTGCGCCATCGGCTAACAGGCGTAGTTGCTCTAACGATTCAGATTCTTCTAATGGGTGTGGTGATAGTGATATAAAGCGCTCTAATGCTGTGCGCTTGTAGGCGTAAATACCAATGTGCTTCCAGAATGTATGATGAGCTAGCCAATCGCTTCTTTCCGCACCACGCACAAATGGTATTGTACTGCGTGAAAAGTATAACGCCGTAGAGTCAGCGCGCAACGTTACTTTACATACTGTAGGGTTATCAAGTTCTTCTTGTGTTTCTATTTTTTTTATAGGTGTTGCTACATCGGTAGTGCTATGTTGTAACGCATGTACTAAGGAATCTAATAATGCACCTCGTAACAACGGCTCATCGCCCTGAACGTTTAATACAATATCGGCATTGGGATATGCACGTTGCATTGCCTGTGCAACTCGGTCGGTTCCGCTTAGTAAGGTTGAATCGGTAATGATACAGTCTGCGCCAATTCTGGAGCACTCTTGGGCAACACGGTCGTCGTCGGTTGCAATGGCAACGGCACTGATTGACGATGCACTTTTTGCCGCAAGCCACACCATTTCCAACATTGTTTTGCCGTGTAAATCTACAAGTGGTTTACCGGGGAAGCGTGTAGATGCATACCGCGCCGGAATAATTGCAATAACATTCATAGGATGAAAAGATAGTTCATTTAGTTTTTATGTATACCGACGATACTTGTGGTGTGTATTTCACTATCACCAACACAGAATCCATGAGTATTCCTAACTTGTTTTCGCTACAATCTCAACACAAAATATACACCCCGGAAGAAGCACAACGCCTTATGCGCCGGCAGTCTATTATGGGGTATTGCTGTTTGTTTTTAGGAATAGGAATTCTTACGTTTTTGGTGCTTCAGATTCTTCAGTAGAATTAACCTACACTTCTATGGTACTACAACACTCACTCTATTAGTACCACTTGCCATAATACCCGAATAGTAATTACGACCCGTTTCGATATCAATATATCTATAGTATAGTTTTGATGTTGCATAACTGGTAATATATACTGTGCTTCCACGGGGATAACCCAATTCCACAAACTGTGTTACAGGTATTCGTTCGGTAAAGTTTGTTGAGAGAGCAGAAACAAACGATGTTACTACAGATGAATATTCTTTAGGGTTTGATGTAACCGGTGTTTGCTTATTCATAAACAACAATACGGTTCTGTTTTGTGGTTGAGGTCTGGACATACTGCCTGATATTACAACAGCAGGGTCAGACGAAGTATCAATCCAAACGCTATCAATAGTAGTGTTATACGGCGGTATAATAGGCAATTGTGTGTTGGTAATAAATGCAGTTCCATTACCCACAAATTGATATGCAACTACCTTATTGGTGCTAAAGTTATTTTTAGAAAAACTAATGGTATAGATACCTGCCGGAATATCATTAATTATCCAGTACCCGTCAGAGTTAGTCATTGCAGATTTACCGGCTTCCTCGATTGTTACCTTAACACCATCTCGCGCAAGTGTAACGCCACTTTCGTCTATGGGCGTAACAAACCCTGCAATAGACCCCGTTACCAAAGGTGCATCATACTGGTTACAACCGGAGGCACATACTAACATTATAAGTGTAAAAAGCGGTATAATATATTTCATAGATTCCCCTAACGTGAAATGAACTCTATAAATATACTCAAATGTTTTTCAATATTACCGTGTTGCTTATGCGCCATGTAAACCTGTTTTAGGTAATGGTGTACTGTCTCTAACAAATGTATCAACCCACCAGCGAATATCGTTGTTACTTTCCGTGCGCCTGCCAGCCAGTATATGGTCGGCATTTTCGTACATAATTAGTCTGTATGGATGGAAATTCTTTTGTAGCTCTAACGCCAACATCAGCGAGTGTTCTGCAAGAACTCGTTTATCGCCGGTTCCGTGTGTAATAAGCAGCGGTGTAGTTGGGCAAAGTTCATTAGCCCATACAACTACCGAACGTTTCTTTAATTCATCGGTAATATCAATATCATGCGGAACAAACTTTGCAAATGTTTTACGGATATATGCATGATTATCCGTTGTGTGCAGCATAGTAGGCGCGCCAATAGTAACTGCAGCTTTAAATAAATTGGTTTGCCGTAACATCATATAGGCCATCATTCCACCGCGGCTGCCACCTATTAACCCAACGCGGTTCATATCAACGTATCCTAAGCCACGTAATAGCTCAATACAATTCATAGCATCATGTACATCGTGTCCGCCCCACTCTTCCGTACCTTCGCTACCGCCATGCCCGCGGTAATTACTTGCCACCGTAACATATCCCCAACTTGCATATAACCCTGCGTATGCAAAAGCACTCTCGGCAGTTAATGCGCCGCGTTCGCCGGTACCGCCACGGTTAAAAATAATTCCCGGATACATACCGGTTGCATTAGCAGGTGGCAGTGCTAAAAATCCTTTAATGCGTAATCCATCGCTAAGGTAGGTAACAGAAAACATTTGTACGCCAACAAAGCTTGCAAACTCGGCAGCAGAAAGTGTACGGCGCATCATGTTGTGGATATTCTGCGGCATTGGTACAGGCTGAATATCAAGAAGTTGTCCGTTATGCATGGTGATGTTCTATGGTGAAACACTGCAAATTATCATGCACAGATGTATTTACCATAGGTTGCTATGTTTTATTACCAATGGATAGTTATTACAGCAAACTAACACGGCTTGTATCGGAACTCGAAATTTGCTGCGAAGTAGGGGGTGCGGTTCGCACCGGGTTGGCGCGCTGAAGGATTGTTTCGGCAGAGGTGGGTAACATGAAGTAGTATTAAACAACAGTGGCAACCCCTGTTAAGAAGTTGCCGTGTTGTAATGATGGCGCAGGCGTGTTATACTTTTTCTACCGCAATGGTTGCAGCGTGGTCGTTGATGTCCACGGCTTCGCCGTTTACCGATTCGGCAAAGCGGAGTTCGGTTGCAAGTGTTTCGGTGCAGATGTACTCGCGCATTTGCTCTAACGATTGTTGGATGCTTGGTGCCGCAACGCTGATAATTATGCGGTCGGTTACCTCAAATCCTGATGACTTGCGAAGTGTTTGGATGCGATTGACAAATTCGCGTGCAGTGCCTTCGGCAATAAGCTCGGCTGTTAGTTCGGTGTCGAGCGCAACGGTTAATGTGCCCTCGCTTGCTACAAGCCAACCTTCAATATCTTCGCTTAAGATTTCAACGTCTTCTAACAGTACATCGTATTGCTCGTTGTTTACGGTAAT
>JAIBAE010000044.1 GCA_019695345.1 Bacteroidota bacterium
AGCATCAAAAGATAAAGGATAAGAGTTTAATTACTTTTATTCAAGGGGCGGCAACTAAGGGAGTAGCCGCCCTATTTTTTTTCACTTACTGTCCCGCAAGAAAACGGTTTGGATTTATGTAACGTTTGGCGCGGTCGGGCGATAGCAGAAGATACAAACTCAAATCTTTTACGTAGCTTGCATACGTAATTGCAAAAGGAGTGTGTACATGAGAAATATATCTGTTGGACTAGTGATACTTGTTATGGCATCGCTGCGTTGTGTTGCCGGGTATTTATATGCCGATAACTCGCTAAAGCAAAACTGCATGACGTACGATTACAAAACCCGTAATTGCTCGGGTGGTACATTCCGTGCTTATACTACTCTTGCACAAGCAGCCAATGTTGCCGTTGCCGGCGATACGGTTGTTCTGCGCGGGGGCACTTACTCAGAACAACTTGCTCCGCAGAATTCCGGTACGGCAAAACAACCAATTGTGTTTTTAGCATACGCTACGGAAACCGTAACTATAACGGGAAGTACACTTGCACCGGCAATTTGGATTTTTGAGAAAAGTTACATCCACATTTTTGGTATTACTATTACAAACGTTCAGCGGTGGATGGCGGTTCTGGGGTCACATCATATCGTAATTAGCAGTAATAAATTCTACAACGCTAACGATGCCGGGGGTAGTTCTAAAACAGGATTGTTCTTCCAGAACTCTAACGACAACAAAATCCTAAACAACATAATAGATAACTCCACACAAGATAACATTGCCTTTGTGCATTGTAACAGAAACCTTGTTGCAGGTAACACTGTTACTCGCGCCGCACACACATTGTGGACGCTAAAATGTAGTAACTATACAATCATTCGTAATAATTACTTTCACAATCAATATCAAAAAATTGGCGAGATATACGACTGCGAAAACGTTGGCTACGGCGATGTTGGGTATCCTAAAATCACCATTCTGGATAGCACTAAATTTAACGTTGTGGAAAGCAATGTGTTTGCTTATACATCTACACCCATTAATGCTTCGCCCTATGCGGGTATTCAACACGCGGGACAGTACTGTATTATCCGCAAAAATGTTTTTTACAACTGCACAGGCCCCGCAGTAGATTTTACCTTGTATGCCGATGAAGCCCGTAATACCTACGGCAACAAGCTATACAACAATACATTCTATAACAATAGGTTTGGTGGTTTATCGGTATCGGGTGTGCAGGCGTCAGGTTATACGTTTAACAAAAACATGGTAGCCAATAACATCTTTTACAAAAACACATTTACTCAATACGATACACGCTGGAGTTGGTACAACGAACTGAATAACAAACCTGTTCAGATTATTACTGGTCGCACAGCAGATATTTTGTTTGCCCGCAACTGTATCTACAACTCTGCGGCAGACGAACCCTATACCATTGCCTATGGCGATAGAACATCCACATCTAACCCACCTGCACAAAACCTAACATGGTGGGGCGAACATTACCCGCAATTGTTTTTAGCAAATCTGGAACTCGACCCCATGTTTGTAGATACAGCCAAAAAGAACTTCCATTTACAAAGCCAATCTCCGCTAATAGATGCAGGTGCTTTTGTAGCCGTTGCCATGAACGAAAGCGATGGAACAAGCAACCAACTTGTTGTAGATAACTCAACCTACTTTATGGATGGCTTTAGCCTGTTAGGCGGCGATACCATTCAATTCCGCGGACAAGCACTAAACGCGGTAATAACAAACATCAACTACCAAACTAACACCATCACCTTACACCGTACAATGGAATGGAAAAAAGGCGACGGCGTATCATTAAAATTTTATGGCAAAGCACCCGATGTTGGCGCAACCGAAAACTTTGTAACACCAAACGATGTCACAGAAACATCAAACGATTTCTTTGCCATCTATCCAAACCCTGCTCAAACAATCATAACCCTTACAACCAATAACGCAACAACGCAACCCTTGCGCATAAGCATAACATCGGTAACCGGCGCAACACTTCTCAGCACCGAGTCAACCGAGTCCGTAACAACACTCCCCATACATCAACTACCAAACGGAGTGTACACATTAACAGTTCAGTCTGCCACAGAAAAACGTAGTACACTATTTACGGTAATAAGATAAGTTATTTGCTACCGCATGACGGCGCCGAACAGCATACATACTAAACACGTCACTTGCCGGAGAGATGGGTATACAAAACCTATTTCGTACCCTGACTCAACACAAACTCTGTAAAGGAATGAATAAAAGATTGCACTACCTGTTCTGTTTCGGCGTGTGTAATAACTCCATGTTGATGTATCTTTCCTTTAATGCCGGAAATAAGTAAGGTTGCCTCGGGGATACAGGTAGCACTAACGGTTGTAGCAATTAGCTGTAACTCGGCATGGGCGTGCGTCCCACCGGCCGAGGCAGTTATTAACCCAACCGGTTTGTTATAAAACACCGTTGTAGCAACGCACCACTCAAAAGCATTTTTTAATCCGCTTGGGATACTCATAATGTACTCCGGTGTGCAAATCATTACAGCATCACATTCATCAATAGCATTTCGGAATTCACGCACAACATCAGGTGGATTGTTGATAGATTCTTCGGGATTAAAATGTGGTAGCGTGCGAAGATCATCCCATTGCACAAACTCAAAGGTGTTATACATCTCCCGAATTATATATTCTGCCAATGTATGATTAGATGAATGTGAACTGGCGCTTCCTACAATCACAAAAATTCGTTTCTTGTTCATAGATTATCAGCTAATGGAACCTGCGGCTTTATTCCTGTTCTGTAATTTATACACCCATAGTATTTCATTACCCTTTTTGTTTTCTTTCAAGAATGTAAAACCCAATTTCTCAAGAAGTGCAACAGAACGGTTGTTCTGCATAACGGTAATGGCCAACAACGTAGAGTACTCTCCGCTTTGCAGTAGTTGGTGTGTAACAGCAGTACTTGCCTCAAATGCATAACCACACCCCTGATAGTGTGGAAGGAATGCAAAACCGAAATCGTGGTATTCTAATTCATCCCTTTTCAGGAATGTAAGTATGCCAATGGGTGTTTGTTTGTTTTGTAAACGCACTGCCCAGCACATAGCATACTGGCTTCCTAAAAGCGACTCAATATAGCGTTCTGCATCTTGTACATTGCTGATATTCCTGTTGCCAATAAATTGCAGCCATCCTTGGGATGTAAGCAACTCATACATAAATTCGGCATCAATAACATGTAAAGGTGTGATTGTTAATCGTTCGGTTGTAATGTGAGTTTGTTGTAATGACATGTTGCGCCTCACTATTTGGATAAAGCTGCAACAGCTTCATCCACAGTGGATACAAATACAATACGTCCTTGCTTGTTGCTTTCTCGGATAAAGTCCTGCAAGCTCTTGCTTGTGTATTTTGAGAAATCACCAACAATTGCAAGGTATCCCTGATAGTTTGAAAACTTCTGTAATATCTCACCTGCTATGCCTGTTCGTAAATCAAAGAATTCAGGTGTAATGTTTTCTTCGTGAAGAATCAGTTTATCCACTCCTTGGTATAATACGTTGGCTAATATCTCTACTGCATCTTGTGCCGTGGAGAGTACAACAGCATTATGCTGTATCTCGGCAATATTGGTGCTTTCTTTTACTATTACTTCCATGCTGTTTATTCAGTTGGTAATCACTAAGCCACAATATAACAACTGCGAAGTTGTAACGGTGGGTTCGCACAGGGTTGGCGCGCTGAAGGATTGCTTCGGCTGAAGCGGGAGTTCAAAAATAAAACAGCCGAAACCACCATGGTAGTTTCGGCTGTAGAATACGGAGTAACTGATTAACGCACAATTACAAGCGGTGTAAATGTAGCGGTTGAGCCGGATGTTAATACTATACGATAGTTTCCTGCCGGTAATTGCGATGTTGAAAGCGTTACGGTACTTTCACCTTCGTTAGTAAAGCGGGATTCTGGCGATAGTACTTCGCGACCTAACATATCTACAACGGCAATACGTAATTGCTGAGCTGTTGTTGTTGAGTAGCGCACATGAACTACATCGGTTGCGGGGTTTGGCATTGCAAGTATGCTGAGTGTTTTATCGGAACTGATGCATGGTTCTACAGATGTTGGAGCAACACCAAAGGCATCGCAGCGAATACCAATTTGATCGGCATTGGATGCGTTGGAATTTACTAATACGGTTGTTGTATAATCGTAGATTTCTTTTGGTGTAAATGCAACGGTAAAGTAGAATTGTTCGCCCGGTGCTATTGTTATTGGGAATGTTGCACCTTTAACCTTGAAGTACGGTTCGTCATCTTTTCCGCCGCTCCACACAGCCGATTTTAACTGTAATGGTGCTGCACCTGTATTACGCATTGGTATGGATAATTCTGCTGTTGTACCAACAGGTACTTCGTTAAAGGCAAGATTCAAATCGCCTGTTACACGTAACACGGGTTGCGGGTTAGCAGGGTTAGCATCTAACCATGCAACAACTTTATCCATTAAGGCAGTTGCATCGGCACCAAATGTACTTGCGTTTGGCATTATTACAACACGTGCGCTTGTTAGTTGGTTACGCACACCAAACACTTCGTTCTTGCTGTTTACTAAAAATGGTGTTGCGCTAATTGCCGAGAATAACTCTGCTGTTTCGGTTAATTTACAATTGCTTAATGTCATACCGTCGCTAATGGGGTCGCCGGTAACGCCTTTTAATGTAAATGTAGTATTTACTGCTTGCGAAGAATTGGATTTGAACTCAACACCTAACGAAGAATAAAAATCTTTGATACCTACATCTACCGAATTAGCAACAGTGTTTCCTGTTAATGCTATACTAACGCCACGGTCTAATAAATCCTGAAGAGGTGTCATCTGTGCTGATGTAATTGCGCCACTTCCGGCAGCGTTATATACAACACTTTTTAGGTTTCTCAGGTTATTGAGTTCTTTGTAGAATCCCGGGTACATACCTGTAGGAACAGCATAGAAACCGCTACGTGCAATACTTGTAGCCAAGTCGCCTTGAACAAGTTCAACGTGTTCTGCTGCTGCATGTAAAATGCCAAGCATTTTTGCGGTGTACACTTCCTGCGGATTATCTTTTACCGTTACGGAAGCTGTTATATCGCCCACGCCAACGGTTGCACCAACATTCATAGTTGCTGTTACGGCTAATGTACTTCCGGCAGGAACAGTAACTTCGTTTGAGCTTGCAAGAGAAACTGACCAATCAGACGGTGTGCGTTGTGATTTCTCTGCATTGATTGTATAGGTTACGGCTTTGTCGGTTCTGTTTGCAATAGTAAATGTGTAGTTATACTTTGCATTACCGGCAGCTGCAACCATTCCGCCCGATGAAATCACTTTGCTTGGTGTTGTTGCAAGTTCTTCTTCAACAGCATTTAATATTTGGCGGCTGTTTACATCTTTGTCATACATCTGCACCAAACCAACAATTTTCAATTTCTCATCGTTCCATTTGCTTGGCAATGTAAATGTATATGTTTTGGTATAGGTATCGCCGCTTTTAACACTTGCAGGAATAACGCCGTCTGTTCCCCAAGCTCCGCCTAATGTAGTACGGAATACATGGTTATGTATAAATCCTTTAACCGGACTGCCTTTTCCATACCACGGATGTTTCTCGTTTCCTGCAAGTTGGTTGTATGCATTTGCCTGGTCCCAACCGGTTCCGCTTCCTGTTATGCCATCTTCTACAATATGCACGTTAAAGCGTATATCACCCGAAACTGCTTCGGCAAATTTTGCATCTACGGTTACTGTTAGTTCGCGCGTTGATGTATTGTATTTTACTTTTGATAAACTCACATCTACTACTGCAGGTTTAGCAAGCTCTTCGGTAACTCGGGTAAGCCATTGGTCACGACCAAAACCAACTTTTCCTGAATTTTCCGCAGCATAATAAATTCTATTAACACAACCTGCCGGGAAAAACGGAGCCATCACTTTTAATCCGGTTGCATCGCTATACTCCGGCGTTGTCATCGAATCGTTATCGTGTATGGCTACAGTGATGATTTTATCACCGTATTTCTCTTCTATCTCGGCTAAACGGACGGGGCCATCAATACACCACGGACACCATGCGCCGGTAAACTCTTCAACTAAAATGCGTTTGGTTGGTTGTTGCGCAAATACGGATACTGCACAACAAAGCAACAAAGTAAAAAGGGCAAAACGTAACGTAGCAGTATGCTTCATAACGTACCTTTGGAATAATAGAACAACTGATAATTGAATTAGCTGATAACTTTCGGATGTGACCTGTATGTGGGAATCCCCGTAAACCCCAACTTTATACACACTTATATTACATTCCCATACGCAACATACAAAAAAAGCCTGCTCATTGTATCCCAACAGAAATAAAATAGTATAAAAAACTCTTTTGCTGTCGCAGGACTGCCCCGGGGGTGGCATTCTCATACAAACAATCTACATGCAGTAAAACAGCACACATGCTTTGTACGGCACATAAACAGCACTTGGATTATATGGGGGTACGGTGCCGTCTGGCGCGTTAGCAGATAATACTATCTAACACGCTCTATAAAACACCCAACCGGCTTTGATTTTTTGTAACCTACAGGCTTACCGGATAGTATCTGAAGCAGTGCATTTCTAAGCTCGGTTTTTGTAACAACGCTTCTCATTACGCCAATTTTTTCAAACAGATTATCAATTCTTCCCGAATATGCTGTAGTACCATCGGGTAATACTACAACTGCTTGCGGTGTTACCGTTGCTTTTACAGACTCACTACACATCTGCACGCGGTCAATAAACATTTCGCATGGAATAGAATACTTTTGCTTGTATGCCTGAACATCTTTTGCCTGCGTGGAAGTATCCGGGAATATCCCTACAAATGCAATGTGCTGTTTGGTAAACTCTTCCATCAATGCGCGTAACCGTATTGAATACCGTTGGCAAATTGGGCACGACTCGGATAAAAACAATAATACCGTTGCTTTATTAGCACGCATTACCGAATCTAATGTTACGCGGTTTCCATGTAGCGTTTCTACTTCTGCTGTTAACGGCGTTACATTCTTTTGTTTGCCTGCAAACACAACCAAAGAAGAAATAAACAAAATAGCTAGGAAGTTCATTGGATTACCGAACAACCGTAAATGGTATAGAAACTGAATGACCGTTAATTTTTACTACACATATATATACGCCCGAAGGTAACGTTTGTATGTTAAGGGCTTCTTTATGTGCCCCTACAGGCATTATCCTATTGCTTGATATTACATCAACTGTTGTACCTGTTATATCGCATACCGAAATTGATAGTGATCGTTCTTTCAACATCGTGAACTCCAGCATTGCCTGTTCGCTTGCTGGGTTGGGAGATATACCTTTAATATCTATATCAGATTTTTCTTGTAATGGTTGGTCTTCTACATCTGTAGTTGTTTCTTGCGAAATATTCTCATCGCCAGTTTTGTATGGCATAAAGAATACATAACACAGATACATTTCTTCGCTTGTTTTAAAACCCCACGACATAGTTTTAGGTGGTATGTTAGGGTTATTGGGATTGTTTTCCGTGTTATCGTAGGTTGCCTCGTAATACACTTTAGAGCCGCGTGGAATCTTCTGAAGATTTTTATAATTGTATGTTCCCTGCCAGTTGAAATCCCACGTAGGGATATTAATCAGTTTAAGAGTATCTTTTGCCGGAGTAACTGCATACAGTTTTGCATTTGCCCCAAGTTTGTGCATGTGCGGAAAAACTCCCGATACCGATACATCCTGCGTTACATTTAACGTCCCCTTAAACGTTGATACTTTGTTGGCAGGCATTACAAACGCATTATACCCACCCGTTAGCTGATCGGGTAATATAGATGCCTCCAATATTTCTCGTGTGTTGGTTTCCTTTTTAAAGAAGATATTAATGGTAGTTTGGTCTTCTTCATCGGTACTTGTTGGCGCATAATGCATCTGTATAATCAAATCACTGTTTTTATACATTTTAAGTCCGATACCGGGTGGGTACATACGTGGCATTCCGCCTGGTGCCCAACCGGGATATGTAGCAACCGGATTATCAATTCCGGGACCGCCAAATTCTTCGTAACCAACTTCAGAGTCTTGCGCATCTCTGTTTCGTGCTGCGCCGGTATTATCATTCCATAATAGTACATGATGTACAATCTTTTTGTTATCCGGGCGAACCTCAATTGCAGCAATATTTTTGTTTTCGGTTAATCCGGTTGGCACAACAAAGTTTCGGTACACATCCTGATTGTTTCCAGTTACCTTAAACTTAACAGGTATGCGTAACACTAAATCCGGTGTTCCTAACAGTGAACCTTCGGGGAAGGTAGGCAATGACGGCATTTTCGATACATCACCCTCAGGAGTTCCATTATCTATCCAAGATAGCAGGGTTTGTTTTTCATCGGCTGTAAGAGCCCTTTCATCCAAAAAATGTCCGTAGTTCTTTGCAGCTTTCCATGGCGGCATGTATCCTCGTTCAACTGTATAACGGATAGTTTGCGCCTTCTTTACAGTTTCGGAATAATTTGTTAGCGGAAACGGTGCAATCTCGCCAGTACGATGGCACGAAACGCAATTCTTAAAAATAATTGGTGCAACATGTTCCGAATACGTCGGCGTTTGCGCAACACTATAGCACGTACACACCACCCAAAGCAAGAAATAAACTATATATCGCATAACAGAAAATAATCATGAAACAAGAATTACAAGGTACCATTAGTGGCAATCTACTTATAAATAGTTTAATGTACCAGAAGACCTTCATTTTTTTCTGTTTATAGATTCAATATATGCTATCGCCAGACCGCACCACACCTTGTGGCAATGTAGGGCGCTTGTGTTTGCGGGAGAGAGTACCGCGTGCAGTTTATATCAACACAAGAGAAAACAAAAGGGGGGCGCATAAGTACTATGTGTAATACATAATCTATACCTGTTACAACACAAGGCATCGCTCTGCTACGAGGGAAACATAAAGCACCATTTTACATTCTTAGAAACTCTGTGATATTTTCTCTGTGTCTCTAATTCTCCGTGTTTGTTTTCAGCAGCACTGTAACGATATGGATTGTTTATTGCAAAAGGTTCTTTCACGCAAGGCAAGGTATGCGTGTACAACAATGTTTGGCGCGGCATTGCGTTAGCAGATTCAATTACTCTTTAACTAACCGTAATGTAGTTTCCTGAAAACCGGTTTTAAGAACTAATGTATATACACCTGCGGCAATGCCATCCAATGATAACGGATACTTAGCATCGGGCGGTGTAAAGGTGAGTTCCCACGTGCGCACCTCGCGCGATAGTTCATCTAACAAGGTAGCTTTTATCCCTGTTTGTTCCAAAGTATGTACATGAAGCGTAGTGGTTTCTCCGGCCGGATTTGGTGCAACATCGGCCGTGAGTTTATCAAGAATCATAACGTTACGCAATGGCAGTACGCATGATTCGATAGTTATCTCGCTTGAGTCGGTTGCTATGGTTGGGCAGTACGTTGGGTCAACCACGGAGTTTTGTATTGTAACCGATGACTTATGCGACGGTGATACCAATGTATGACCTTGGATTCGGGCAATTTCGCGCGATGTATTGGTTAACTGAATACGCGAGAGTTTTACCCGCATGAATCGTTTATCTGCATTAATGTTGTGTTCTGTACTATCGGTTGGGCTAAAGATATCGGCGTTGCATACAACATCAAGTTGAACATCGGTAACTATGGGAGTTTGCGAGTTTGCATATACCACAATAACCGTATCTGTGCCAGTTGCTGTCCGTGCTGAAGAAACAGAAAATGCAACGGGAATTCTTGGTTTTACGTTTATAATATAATCGGCTGTGTTTACACACCCTGCGGAATCGGTCACCGTAACGGTGTAGAGTGATGTTTTATCTACAATGGCAGTTACAGTTGGCGATGTTGTTGTGTTTAAACCAAGCGGTGGTTGCCAAACAGCTGAAGCCATTTGCGGAGACTGCACCGTAAACGTTGCCGACTCGTTAGGGCACACCAACGCCTGTTGCGGAAGAATAAGTTGTGGTAAATCGCGCATTGCAACAGTAACTGTTTTTGTACTTATGCAACCATTGTTCATTGCAACTACAGTAAAGTCTGTTTGCTGTTGTAATGCTGTTGTAGTAACCATGCTACCATACGGATGTACCAGCAACTCATCGGGCTGCGAGTTACGTAGCCACCTATATGTAATGGTAGGTTCGTTGCTTTGCACTACAAGTTGCGCAACGCTACCTAAGCAAATAGTTGTATCGGGCATAACTGTAAATTGTGGTAACGGGCGTACTGTTAACTGCACCGTATCTTCTCCAATGCATGCACCGCGCATCCCGCGTACAATATACGTTTGCGTATTATTTCCCTGCACTGTGTATTCTTTTGTTGAGGGGTTGTATATTCCATTGTTAGGATACCAACTAAATGTAGTATTTGTATCATACTCTCCTACTACTTGTAAAACAGTCATATCACCATAACAAACCGATGCATCATTTCCTGCTTGTACCGTAAGCGCGTTATCAATGTGTATAGTAACACTATCGGTTGCTGTACAACCATATTCATTTGCTGCAACTACCGAATACGTTGATGTAGTTGTTGTACGTAAGTATGCTACTTCACCTGTTGACACTTCAAAGTTTTGCGCAGGATACCATGTATAGGTTTCATTCGGTTTGGGATGTTGAACTTTTACGCATACTCTTTCGCCCTGACATACGGTGGTATCGCCAATGGCCGTTACCGTTGGCAACTCCCGCACATACACCGTTACATGTTGTGTATCTGCGCAAACACCACTTGTTGCATATACTGTATAGGTTGTTGTTTTTGTTGGCGTACACATCGGTACTGGCGAATTAGCCGAAGAGAGTCCTGTTTCCGGTACCCAACGATACTGCATTCCACCTCGTGCCCAAAGTTGTACACTTCCTCCGGTGCAAATACCGGTATCAGCTGGTACAGAAACGGAAAGTGTATTCTGCACGGCAACAAAAATACTGTCTGTTGTTGTACATCCTTTAGGCGTTACCGCTGTTAGTTTGTACCAGGTACTCCGTTGTGGAGATACTGTTGTTTGCAATGTTGTTAACGACGAAATAGCAACAGCAGGCGACCACAAGAAAATTATACCTGAAGTATCCGATATTGAAAGTGCAGGTGTTAAACGAGCAGAACCATTTTTACAAATGGTTGGTGAGGGTGGCATAGTAATCTTCGGTTTCGGAATTACATTCACGGTAACCTTGGCTGTATCAAAGCAGAACCCATCGGAAACAAGTGCTCGGTACGTTGTTGTTTTTGTTGGCGATGCCGTAACTGTTATACCGGAAACAGAATTCAACCCGGTTGATGGCATCCAGTTTACGTACCTTCCACCTATTGCCCGTAACTGCACCGATTGCCCTTCGCAAATGGTGGTATCTTTTTCTGCCTTTGCAATTAAATCCTGAACATATACTGTTACAGAGTCCATGCTCTCGCAACCAAAGGCATCAACACCACGCACATAATAACGCGTTGTTTGTGTTGGGGCAATCCAAGGGTTGGGAATAGTTGAGTCGCTTACACTTTTACCCGGCGACCAACGGTATTGCTGTACACCAAATGCCCATAATTGCGTTCGGTTACTTTTCAAACAGACACTTATATCTTGTCCGGCATCAACAACCGACCCCTCGTTAATAACAATACTACGTTTAATAACTATAGTATCGGGTTCAGGATACCACAGTGTTGCCGTTAACGAATACGTACCAGCTCGAGGATACACATGTGTTATAGGTGATTGATTTACTGCTCTGGTGCCATCTCCAAAATCCCATACTACATTAAGCGGCGCACATGGCACATCAATTCGTAATGTAGCCTCTTTGGAACATGGCTTAACCGAATAGCTAAACGTCAGACCTTCTGCGGCAGAAAATAACGCAAGCGCACCTTGGTCTTCACCTCCGTTTTTCTTTAGAGGTTGGTAAGAGTCTGCCGATGATGGGAAATCTGTTGAGTGTGTGGTAATGCCAAATATTACTCTCAGTAAGCACTCTTGCTCAAACAATAAAACCTTTGCAGCACTGTAATCATGCGATGAGCCGCCAATGTACGTTCCATATCGCAGATTACTTCCAATGGAATCCAACGACATCATCATTCCATCCATCGAGCCACGAAGCGATGTTTGATACGCATTTGGCGAAAGCGGCACACTGCCACTTGTATATCCGGCTACATACACACTGCTGTTAGACCTTGCTATAATAGAGGTTGGGGTTATAAATGTACCAATCATTGTTGCGTAGAGTATTTGAGTTAACCCGCTATCAACCGAGGCAACCCAACCGCCACCACGCTGGTTATACTGTAAAACCGATGTATAAGGGAAATTAGTTGACGTTGCCTGAGCCCTGCCTGCTAAACAAACACGCTGTGCGTGCGCATCGTAGTTTACTGTTATACCTGTATCTAAACCGGAACTGCCAAACACGAAGAATCTGCGCGGAGTGGGTACCGCGCCATCGTCGGTAACCATTACAAAACAGTCATTGGCGTCGGGTGTTTTTCCGTAACGTAAAGGAAGATTCCCCGAAGCAGTACTACCTACACAATACAACTTACCATTAGCATATGCAATATCACCGGAACGTTCGTTTTGGGAACCACCTAAAAAAGTAGAATACACTATCGTTCCGTTAGAATCTAATTTTGTAAGGACTAAATCCATACCGCCCGCGGCAGCGCTTTGGTAGGCATTGGTAGTAATGGTATACCTGTTGGATGCCGTGTGCGCATACACAAACGCATCACCGTTTGGGCTAATTGCCAGCTGCGCACCCTTCGATGCCGATTGCGTTTGTTGCGTTATTGGCGCACCATTACCCAAAATACGTGAGTACAATAACCTCGAACCATCCGAGCTCAGTTTCAAACAGAAATAGTTAACGGTGTTGTTTACAAGATAGGTATTATCTGCGGCGTTAGTGGTTGGGAAATTAGCCGATAATGTATATCCCGAAACAAACACTTCGCCTTGAGCATTTACGGAAATAGAACCGCCGCCTTCATTGTTCGCTCCGCCAATGTAGGTAGCCCAAATCAATCGGGTCATGGTTGGATCCATCTTAAACACCATCACATCATACTGCCCAGCATTGGTTGTTCGGTAAGCACCCGCAGTTGCTGGAATATCCGTACACAAACCCGTACCATAAATAAAACCTTTCGAGTCCACGGCAACGTGCAACAAGTAACTGTCGTTACGTTGGTTACCAAAAAAGGTACCCTTGCTATACGTTATATCATCATATGGAACCTGTTGAGGATATGCAGTATGCAGAAAACAACAAATGGTACTAAGGAACAGAGCAGCACGAACAGAATAATACATAACAACGTCTCCCGTGTTGTAATGATGTAGTTTTCATCCTGTTGAATTATACAAAGGTATGATAAAATCGGTACCAATTACCCCGCTTCCCGGCAGAGATAAAAAGGATAGTACAAGTATCGCGCCATTTTTCTTTTCGGTGTGGATTTTTGTTTGCTACCGCAATCCGCACCGTGCCTTGCAGTAACTTATAGCATTTGTTTATGCGGGAGAGAACGAGAGTGCAACTAAAAGCGTTTATCGTAATTAGAGTTTATTTCCCGCATAGTGTGGTTGTAGTAAACACAACGGTTTGGTGCGGTCGTGCGATAGCAAATAAAAAAGGTCTGATATTTCTACCAGACCTTTTGTGCTTTTTACCAACTGAGTTTTACTTCTCATCAACCACGGTGTAGTCGGCATCTTCTACTGTTTTGCCGTCGCCTGTGTTTGTATTTGTTTGTTGCTGGCTTGCTCCGCCGTTATCTTGTGGCGGTGGTGTTGCACCTGCTTGCTGATACATACGGGTTGATACATCACTCCATATTTGATTTAAGGTATCCATTGCCGCACGTACATCAGCAGGATTATTTTTCACAGCATCTGCTAAACGCTCTTTTGCTTCGGTAATTTTTTGTTTGTCGTCATCGCTCATCTTATCACCAAGTTCTGTTAACTGTTTCTCGGTGCTGTGTACAAGCTGGTCTGCCTGGTTGTTGAGTTCGATTTCTTCTTTACGTTTTTTGTCTTCTGCCGCGTGGTCTTGCGCATCGCGTTTCATTTTTTCAACTTCATCTTTCGAGAGTCCGCTGGATGATGTAATACGGATGTTTTGCTCTTTACCACTTGCACGGTCTTTTGCATGAACGCTAAGAATACCATTTGCATCAATATCAAACGTAACTTCAATTTGCGGTACACCGCGCGGTGCCGGTGGAATTCCATCTAAGTGGAAACGACCCAGCGAGCGGTTATCGCGTGCCATTGGGCGTTCGCCTTGCAGAATGTGTACTTCCACACTTGGCTGGCTGTCGCTTGCTGTGGAGTATGTTTCTGTCTTCTTTGTTGGAATGGTTGTGTTTGCCGGAATCATCGTTGTCATAACACCACCAAGTGTTTCAATACCTAGCGAAAGTGGGGTTACATCTAAAAGTAACACGTCGGTTACTTCGCCTGTTAACACCGCACCTTGGATAGCTGCACCAATTGCAACAACTTCATCGGGGTTAACACCTTTGCTTGGCTCTTTACCAAAGAAGTTCTTTACCAGTTCCTGAATTTTTGGAATACGAGTAGAACCACCAACTAATATAATCTCATCAATTTGCGATGGAGTCATCTTTGCATCTTTTAATGCTTGCTCGCACGGACGTAATGACTTCTCAAATAAATCAGCACATAACGATTCGAACTTAGCGCGTGTGATATTTACGTTTAAGTGTTTCGGACCATCCTGTGTTGCGGTAATGAATGGTAAGTTTACATCGGTCTGCAACATTTGTGATAATTCAATCTTTGCTTTTTCTGCTGCTTCGCGTAAACGTTGTAATGCCATTGCATCGCTGCGTAAATCAATGCCTTCTTGTTTTTTGAATTCATCGGCTAAGAAATCAATAATGCGTTGGTCAAAATTATCGCCGCCAAGGTGAGTATCACCGTTTGTGGATTTCACTTCAAACACGCCGTCGCCAAGTTCCAACACCGAGATATCAAAAGTACCACCACCAAGGTCGTACACGGCAACAATCGAGTTCTTATCTTTTTTATCTAAACCATACGCAAGCGCTGCGGCAGTTGGCTCGTTAACAATACGGCGAACGTTTAATCCTGCAATCTCGCCTGCATCTTTTGTTGCCTGACGTTGTGCATCGTTAAAATATGCCGGAACCGTAATAACTGCATCGGTTACTTTTTGGCCAAGATAATCTTCTGCTGTTTTCTTCATTTTTTGCAAAACCATAGCGCTGATTTCCGGTGGCGAATACAAACGTCCGTCAATATCAACGCGTGCAGAGTTACCGTCGCCACCTTTAACAGCGTACGGAACCATTCCTGCTTCTTCGCTTACTTCATTCATGCGTCGTCCCATAAAACGCTTTACCGAATACACTGTATTCTTTGGATTGGTTACTGCCTGGCGTTTAGCAGATTGCCCAACCAAACGCTCACCATTTTTAGCAAAACCAATAACCGAAGGGGTTGTGCGCCCGCCTTCGCTGTTTGCTATAACTACCGGCTGACTGCCTTCCATAACGGCAACGCACGAGTTGGTAGTTCCAAGGTCAATACCTATTACTTTACCCATTGTAGAATCCTTTAAAAGTTAAAAATGTTTATTATCAAAGTTGTCCATACACTATATAACAACATCATGCCAACACGTTAAAGACTCCACGTGTACGCCACACTGACGCAAAAAGTCTGACAAAAGGATTTTCATGGCGCGTTTTGGTAATAGAATGTGACATTTATGTTCGCAGCTCTGTACGGCATAAAACAACAGAACCCGCAATTATGCATTGCAGGTTCTCACGTTTCAAACAGCACTTACCGCTGATTAGATTACTTAATTACATTGGATAGTTGCAGTAAGAGTTTTTGTAACAGATGGGTCGGCAACTTTCATCAACGGTACATTGGTACACACAACTTTCACTTTACCACCAACCAACGTTACTGTTGCAGAGCCTCCTGTAGCAGCAAACGATTCTGTATTAACAACAACAGCAAAAGCTATCTGCCCGGCACCGGAACCATCAACATTGTACGTACCGGCAGTTGGCATCGCTGTAGTTGGAAATGCAACACTGCAACTTGAGCCGGTACCACCCAAATCACCAGCATTCATAACATATCCACCGCCCACGCTGTTACAAGTAACGATTACATTACTAAAACTTGTTCCACTAACTGTAAAGGAGTTCGTGACAGTATTATTATCGGTAGACGAGTCTGAGCTACAAGAAAACATTCCGATAGCAGAAACAATCAACACAAGCATTAGCAGAATTCTTTTCATAATTCAGTCCTGTATAGTAACAAAAATCCGTACTGAACTACATGTACGGGTAAACTTTATGTAGAATAATTATGTACTGCATCACTTAGTATCAAAAATATTCCTTACCTGCCACACATAAAATTCCCAATTCCCAGATTGTGATATATGTATATGGGTTCGCAGCTCCGTGCGGCATAAAACAACAGAACCCGCAATTATGCATTGCAGGTTCTCACGTTTCAAACAGCGTTTACCGCGGATAGGATTATTGTTTTGTGTTGTATAGATTCTTTACTTCGTCTTCGGTTAAAGCGCGGTTGTAAATACGGATGTTATCTAATAAACCAATATAATTTTGAGTTGTATTTGAAACATTTGCAAATCGCCCGAGAGTTAAACGACTTTTAGATTTATTTTGTAAAATTGAATATGGCGAAAGTAAACTAAGAGTACCATTGATATATAAATTAGTTTTAGAAGAAATTGTTCGGACAAAACATATATGTGTCCACTGATTAAGTAAGATGTTCTTCGGATCTGTGGAAATATATGGATACAACTCTGTCCCTATTAATCCACACATGACACTAGAGTCTTTTAGGATACTGAA
Organism: Bacteroidota bacterium; assembly: GCA_019695345.1. Taxonomy (GTDB): domain Bacteria; phylum Bacteroidota; class Ignavibacteria; order Kapaibacteriales; family NICIL-2; genus JAIBAE01. The sequence continues at coordinate 17,027 of JAIBAE010000044.1, forward strand.
AACAAATGAATCATAGTCCTTTTCATATTGCCAAGATGTACTTTTTGCAAAAATTATTCTTCCACCTTTGTAACCATTGCCTTCTCCGTATGCACTTGGATTAATCCAAAACGAAAAAGTAAATGTTGAATCAAAATCATATAACGGACTATCAACTCCCTCTACACTTCCCTTTCCATCAAAAACTGCACAACTGTTTGGCTTACCATCAATACCTGTAGTATAGGTGATTGCATCAGCACTACCGTTCAAGTTATTTCCACTTTTATCTTCTGCGTTCCCATCTAATGGATAAAATGCAACTAAGCCATCGGTATTAACACCGCCGGTGTTTATTGAATCAACAGAAAAAGAACCTATTGCACTTTTGGTTATACTACCTTTACTATCGCGCGCTGCGATTCGCCACTGATAGCTTGTTTTATTTTTTAGCTGCGGCACGGGATGCGATACAGAAGCGATGTTTGCACTAATTAGTTTTAATTGATCTGTTTCACCAAAATATACATCGTAGGTTAGTGCATCGCCATCGTTATCAGAGCAAGTCCACGTAAAAGTATTTCCGGTTGTGTTGCGTAACACAGCCGATTGCAACGGTGTTTTAAGTTGTGGTGTACTTGGCGGTGTATTACTTGAAGTATTATAAAGCAGAATATCCAATCGGGTTGTATCGTTAGCGCGAATGGTAACAGTTTTAGCATAGGGTAAATATCCCGACTTTGTTACACTCACCTGATACGTTCCGGAATCGGCTACAAGAATATACGAGCCATCGGAAGCAGTAAGTATATCTTCGGTAGCGGGTTCGGTATTTACTAATGCACTTGTAACTATTGCTGAACTTAAGGCATCACGAATCACTCCACGGATGGCTCCTTTTTTAGAGGTGTTTGTATTGTTGTTATTTCCGTTTGAGTTGGTTGAGTCGTTACAACCGGAGGTTGCTACTAGCACTATGCAACATAGCAAGAGTATGTGTTTCATAATTTTTTCATGAGTAATTCTTGGCAAGTTAGGAATTAACCAATTGATACGCAAAGCAGATTAAGCATAGAACTTTGGCAACACCATAGCTAAGATAAATTGCGAGGCTGCAACGGGCGGAGCCGACCGGGTTGCGGCGCAGTATGGGTAGCTTCGGCAGAGGTGGGAAACACACTTGATGTATTACATTGCCGCCAGAAATGTTGAGAGATTTACTGTAACGTCTAAGCTTAATTTTTTACGAATACGGTAGCGGTACATTTCTACCGATTTAGTTTCCACGCAAAGCATATTGGCTATCTCTTTAGTGGAGAGGTGGATTTTCATGAGGGCGCATACACGTAACTCTATGGGCGACATAGCCGGATATTGTTTAGAGAGTTTTTGTATGAAATCGTGGTGGATGTTGTGAAACTGCTGCTCGAACACCTGCCATGCGTTTTCGGATGTTAGCATTAACGATAGCTCTCTATCTACGTTCTTTAGACTTTGATTTTCTTGTAAGTCGTAGTCGTTTTTACGCACGCTATTGAGTTGTTCACGTAGTTTGGATAGTGTTTCGTTTTTCTGTGCTAAGGTTAGTGCAAGCGTAGTGAGTTCTTTTGATTTTAGCTCAACTTCTTGCTCTAATGTTTTGGAACGGAGTCTTTCCATTTCGGCTTCACGTTGTGCGTTTTGTAAATCGAACGCAGTGGATAGCTGCTCCATACGTTTACGAGAATCCTCGTTTTGCATTTTGGAGTAGTACGTAAAGAATTCGTGGTAATGGTAATATGCCTCCTGATAGTTTTGCAAAGAAGCATACGTAATGTGCAGTAACTTATGGGCATCGCTTAACCGTTCCTCGGTTTGAATTTCTGTTGAAATGGTTAACAGTTGCTTTGCTATTTCGAGAGCTTTTTCGTGCTGACCAAGCCGGTTATAGACCGTTCCTATTTGCCCTAATGTATTGCATATAAAATATAGGTCTCCGGTTTGTTCTTTTATGGTTAGGCTTCTTTGTAAGTAATCCATTGCTTCATCTAACTTATTTTGGCGTATAAGAATAGATGCAATGTTATGCAGAGAAACAGCATAAGACCGTAGATTAGGACTACCCTCTTTTAATTGCAATGCTTTCAGGTTGTATTCCAGTGCCAGGTCAAGATTCCCCAAATTCTCGTGGCATATTCCTATCCCCATAAGCGAACTTGCAATACTCCATGTGTTACCAAGCGGCTCTTTAATTTGCACGGCACGTTGGTAATACTCCATAGATTTTTCGTAGTTCTTCATGTAGCTGTAGGAATTACCCAGTTGGTGCATACTGTTTCCCATTCCTACTACATCGCCTAACTTTTGCTTCAGCTCAAAGCTTTGGATTAACAATTCTACAGAGTAGCTGTAATTACCTAAAAAGTCGTGAACAATTGCCATACTGTTCAAAACTTTGGAAAGTAGCGTTTCATCGTCCAATTCTTCGGAGCGTTGGCGCACCAGCTCTAATAAATCCAATGCTCTTTTATAGTCGCCCATTCTGCCCAAAGCCTGACCCAGAAAAAACTGTATCCGCAGAACATTGCGCTTATTAGGTAGTTGTTGGGCAATAGGCAGCAATGGTTCAAGGATAGCAATGGCTTCCGGATATTGCCCATTATCAATGAATTCTTTTGCTCTTGTTCCTTCTGTTTGAACATATACCGAATCTAAAACGGGAGTATCGGTTGTAATCTTTTTCCTTTTTGCCATGAATTACGATACAAACAAACTGTGTAGAGTTATATATAGTTCTTTACCAGCAACTTATTTTTTGCCTTCCAACACTACAGGCAACGCAACTTCTTTATCTTCTTTAGGTCCGCGTAACACAACAATGGTTACTTTATCACCGGGATTAAACTTCCCAAGGCAGTACATAAGGTCGTAGATACCTTTAATGGGGATATCACCCATCTTGATAATTACATCATCGCCTTTTAAGCCACCTTTTTCAGCCGGACTTCCTTCGCGCACGCCGGTAATGTGTAATCCTTTTGGATGGTCGCTGTAATCGGGTATTACGCCTAATGTTACTTTACTTACGGCACTTGCGCTTTGTGTAGTTTTTACTTTTACAAAATCGGGTTTTGTGGGCATAGCTCCAATCATGCGTAATACCGATTCGGTAAACTGAATAACCTTCGATTCACCTTCGTAGTTGATTTTATCGGGAGTATCGGTTGGGCGGTGGTAATCGGTATGTAAGCCCGTAAAGAAAAAGAGAACGGGTTTATCTTTGGTGTAAAACGAAGAATGATCGCTTGCACCTAAACCGTCTTCGGTTGTAGATATTGCAAAGTTATATTGCTTATTAACAGAGTCTAACAGTTCTTTCCACTTAGAGGAAGTACCTACACCCTGTGCGTTAAGCTTATTATCTTTCAGGCGGCCTATCATATCTAAGTTTACCATACATACAACATCGTCCAACGTAGAAACAGGATTCTTAACATAATATGCCGAGCCAAGCAAACCGCGTTCTTCGGCGTTGAATGCCATAAAAATTACCGGACGTGGCAACGGATTTTTAGCAATGATACTTGTAAGTTCCAACATCCCGGCAGTACCCGATGCATTATCATCGGCACCAAAGTGAATTTTCCTTTCATTGCCTTCGTACAAAGAATGTTCATCGCCCCACCCAAGGTGGTCGTAATGAGCGCCAACAACAATGTATTCTTTGCTTAGCTGTGCATCTGTTCCCGGAACAACACCAATAACATTAGCAATTGTTGTTTCTTCTGTTTTTAACCCAACCGATAGATTAGCTTTAATGTTAGGAAACTCAAAGCTACTTGGTTGTTTGCTCTTCATTATCTTTTCTTCTTCGGTTATAATGGGGCGTTCGCGTGGGAAGATTTTGGTAATAATGCTACGTTTAACATGGAATACCATAATACCACTGATATTAGCTTTAGAATCCACGCGCAGAGGCATCAGCACATCACTGGAATCACCTTGCGGATGAACAAATATCACTGCAACCGCACCGTGCTGGCGTGCATTAATGGTTCTCATGCGGACTGCATTATCAACCTTAAACTTACCGTGCAGGTTGTAGTTTTCGCGGTCGCCCGATAATACAATTACAACTTTACCTTTAACATCAACACCTGCGTAATCATCGTAATTTTTAGCGGAGTCTGTTGTACCAAAGCCACAGAACACAATTGGCAAGCCGGATAAACTCTTGCTTTCGCTAAATCCTAATGGCGTGTAATCAATACCCGGTTTCCAACCTATTTTTACGGGCTTTAGTTGGTCGTTTGGAATTCCAACTTTAGGAATTATCAATTCAAACTGCGCCATGTTATCGCCGGTTAAACTTACACCAACCGGAATAGGAAATTCCTGAAAGTACGAAGTACCCAGTGGCTTCAAGCCATTCCGTTGGAACTCGGCGGCTATGTAATCGGCTGCCAGTTTGTTGCCTTCGGTGCCGGGATAACGTCCGGCAAGTTGCTCGCCTGCCAAGTACGTAATGTGCGTACGCACACGGTTTGCTACATCTGCGTTTTGGGCTGTAGCAACTACATATGTTACTACGGCAAGAACAAGCGAAACAATGCTTAATTGAAATTGACGTTTCATAATTTCGGGTTGTAGGTAAAGAATAATACTGCAAGATACGCGCATTTACGTTTCTTTGCAATTGCATCCATACTTCTTGGGGATATTTTGATTCCCTGCACAAGCCGAAGCACGCCTTCTGCGCCGTCACTCGGGCGGAGCCAACCGTTACAGCGGCGCGGGTTCAATTACGAATTACATGAATACATTACAAATCATACTTCAGCGCTACTTCTTTGCGTCCGGAGTTTTCCCTGCTTTGCGAACTTTGCGTGAACTTCTCTTTATGTGTATTGCTCGCAAAGAACGCAAGGATTCAGACATAAGAACGCAAAGTTAATGCGCCGCACAACGGTCGGTTCGCACCGGGTTGGCGCGCTTGCGGTTCGCTTCGGCAGAGGCGGGGAACCATTTTCTGAAATTAATACCATGTGATATAGAGCCGTATTCCGCATGATTCCTATTTTCGTATTCGTTCTTGAGATACGCGGTATTACAAACACATTACCATGAGTAAACTTCGCACGCTTGCTTCGGATACGGTTGTGTACGGAACAAGCACTATAGTACAACGTTTTTTAACGTTTATGCTAACGCCCATTTATACCAACTTCCTGACTAAAACCGAGTTGGGTGATGTTGTGTATATTTGGTCGGTTATTGCGTTTTTAAATGTGTTGTATTCTTTTGGGTTTGAATCTGCCTTCCTCCGGTTTTACAAACGCGATGACGAAAACCGTTTTTCGGTTTATACGCATGCGTTCTTGCCTATTGTTATCATCAGCGGACTTGTTACTATGTTCACGCTGGTAGCTCCAAACAGTATTGCCAATTTGTTACAGCTATCGGGTTCGGATAATGCACTGTTAATTCGGCTTGCCGCACTTATTCCATTTGCCGATGCCATTATGTTAATCCCGTTTGCACGTTTGCGGATGGAACGGAAAGCAAAACAATTTGCCTTTATCAAATTCTTGCTTGTAGTAATCAACGTTGCGCTTAATATTATTCTGGTTGTGTGGTTGCATAAAGGTGCGCTTGCCGTTATGATTGCCGGCGTAACTAGTTCTGCATTTGGCGCACTGCTGTTTGTTCCGTCTATTCTTAAACATCTGAAGTTTGAGTGGAATGCAGATTTATTCAGCGACCTAACAGCGTTTGGTTTGCCAACACTGCCTTCGGGTTTTTCGGCAATGATGTTACAAGTTGCCGATAGACCAATCCTGCGCATGTATGCCGATGCAGCAACGGTTGGGTTATATAACGCTAACTACCGTCTGGGAATCCCCATGATGTTATTTGTATCGGTGTTTGAGTATGCCTGGAAACCGTTTTACCTTTCGCACGCAGCCGATGCCGATGCAAAGCAATTGTTCTCGCGTGTGCTAACGTACTTTACGGTTGTTTGTGCCGGACTGTTCTTAGTGCTTTCGTTGTTTATTGGGTATGTAGTTCAGGCACCGTTTATTGGTGGACGTTTTATTAACGAAGCATACTGGAGTGGTTTACACATAATTCCTATTGTTGCCGCAGCATATTTCTTTAACGGGCTTGCTACAAACTTTGCATCGGGTTTACATATAACAAAACGTACACGGTATATTCCGCTTGCAACGGGTTCGGCCGCAATTACTAATATTGCACTTAATCTAATTCTTATTCCATCACTAAGTTATACCGGTGCAGCATGGGCTACGTTTGCAGCGTATGCAGTTAGCGCAATTGTTATGTACTTATACAGCCAACGCGAGTTTACGGTTGATTACGATTGGAGCAAAGTAGGGTTAGTAGTTGCAGGAACTGTTAGCTTGTATGCTGTATCAACATTAATACCCGTAACCCAAGATGGCACTATGTTGTTGATGCGCATTGCAATTCTGTCGGGGTTTGTTGCCTTATTATATGCACTCGGATTCTTTACCGCAAACCAGATGGCATTTGTAAAACGTTTTCTTAAACGCGGGTAGATAGTTAGTTGCTATCGCCCGACGGCACCAACCATTTGATATAAAAACAACGATGTGCTGCCGGAGAGAACCTCATCCGTAAACACATCTTACATCGTGCTTACACAGAATACTTCTCAATAATAAAATCGGGTATAATAACCGAGCGTCCTGTTTCAATCGAAACCATTACAAACTCGCACCATCCATTACAACATACTTTATTGGTTGCTTTACTACGGATTTCAAATTGTACAATACAGCCACGTTCTTGCAGTTGGTCTAAATGTGTAAACACAACGGCTGTATCTCCAAGCTTCATTTCGCGTTTGTATTCAACATACGTTTTGGTGTTAACCCACGAGTACCCAAGTTTGATAAACTCCTCCATACTCATTCCGTAACATCTTCCCATTTGGTCGAACCGGGCGGTAAGAACATAATCCAAATACCGCGTGCTATGCAGATGTTGGTTCATATCAATATCGTCGGGGCGGATAATAATTTCGGTAGAGAATGTAGAGTATGGCATAGGTAATTGGTTGTGGTGAATGTTCTTTCCTCTACAAAAATGCAAAGACATTTGTAGATTGTCACGATAACCATTTGTTTATTGTTGAAGGTTCTCTCCATGCACGCAAACGTTGTGGCGTAGTTGCCAAGCGGAGCAGGAAAACAATAAAGAAAATCAATTTACCGTACACTTTATATTATTTGATGCCGGAGGCATCACAGGTTTATAGAAAACACATTCTGGAAAGAGATAACGACTCCGGATGGAGTCTAACGTATTAACTTTGCGCAACATTTAGTACAACATGCCAAAATAATTATGGCTGATACATTTTCTCAGATTTATGTACAGATTGTTTTTGCTGTTCGGAACAGAAATGCGTTCATTCAAACGGAATGGGAGGAACGCTTGTATCAATATATAACAGGCATTGTTAGAAACCATGAGCAAAAGATGATTGCAATAAATGGTATTAGTAATCACATACATTTATTTATTGGTTTAAAACCAACTTGCAGAATTAGTGATTTGGTGAGAGAAATTAAAAAAATCAAGTACAGAATTTGTAAATGATAACCACCTGAGTAAATACAAGTTTAGTTGGCAAGAGGGATACGGTGTATTTTCCTATAGCAATTCACAAGTTGATTCTGTTGCCAAGTATGTAATGAATCAAAAAGAACATCACCGAAAAACTACGTTCAAAGAAGAATACATTGATTTATTGCAAAAGTTTAATGTTGAATTTAAAGATGAACATTTATTTGACTGGATTGATGTTTGATGTGTTCGACTCCATCCGGAGTCGGCATTCAACTACACACAACGAGTTTCTACAAACCTTAAATCCCTCCGGGATATATAACGGGACCATCATTTTACCCCTCAACCTTTGGTGTTTCCAATAACACTAATCCTTCCGTGCGTTGGGCATGATAGGTTAACTCCCATTCGGATTTGAACAACGCAACGGGACGGTTTTGGTCGTCGTAAGCAATGGTAATTCCTGCGCCCGGCATTACGCTACTGCCAATCCAACGCGAGCGCGTAAATGGCAAACGTTCTAAGTTGATTATCTCGTTGTATTCACTTTCCATACGTGCCTGAAATACCTGCAACTGCAACTCACCAACGGCGGCAACAAGCGGTGTTGGGCTTCGGTGCGAATCCTGAAATATCTGTATTACGCCTTCTTCGCCAAGTTGTTCAATTCCTTTACGGAACCCTTTACTAAACGAACCACTTTTTGGTAACACTTTGGCAAATATCTCGGGTGCAAAACGTGGAAATTGCGGAATTGAAAATTCATCGCCTGTTGTTAAGGTGTCACCTACACGAAACGTTCCCGGGTTGGATAATCCTATCACATCGCCGGGGAATGCTTCATCAATTATATCTCTGTCCTGACCAAATATCTGGAACGGGTAATTGAGTTTTACTTCTTTACCAGTGCGCGGATGTTTTGCCGTCATACCACGTTCAAACTTTCCGGAGATAATTCGGAAAAACGAGATACGGTCGCGGTGGGCTTTGTTCATGTTCGCTTGCATCTTATACATAAAGCCCGTAAACACCGGGCTTTCGGGTTCAACAAACCCGGCCGAGGTTGGCATACCTTGCGGGGTTGGCGCAAGCGTTAACAAATGTTGCAGAAAATTCTCAACACCAAAATTTGTAATAGCACTTCCAAAAAATACAGGAGTAATTTTCTCCTTCAGGAAGTCTTCGCGGTTGAACTGCGGCAACACGTGTTCAATTAACTCAAGGTCTTCCACAAGTTGTTTATGGTAGGTTTCTCCCAAGCGTTCTTTCACCGAATTATCGTTAATATCCTGAATTGTTACGGGCGCTTTGTAGGCATTACCTGCTGTACGTTCAAACGAATGGAACTGACGTGTCTCGCGTTCGTACACGCCGCGGAATTCGGAGCCATCGCCAATAGGAAATGTAAGCGGCACCGGAACAATACCCAACACTTTTTCTACGTTGTCCATCACCTCAAACGGACTCAACGCAGGTCTGTCCATTTTATTAACAAAGGTAATAATGGGAATACCTCGGTCGCGGCATACCTTAAACAACTTTATCGTTTGTTCCTCAACGCCTTTACCGGCATCAATCAACATTATTGCACAATCAACCGCCATTAGTGTACGGTAGGTATCCTCGCTAAAATCCTGGTGACCCGGTGTATCAAGGATATTCAAAAGCACGCCATCGTACTCCACACGCATCGCGCTGGACGATACCGAAATCCCGCGTTGTTGCTCAATTGCCATCCAGTCCGATGTTGTAGAAGAATGTTTTCCTCCGGTAACAGCACCTGCTTTACGGATAGCACCCGAATACAACAATAGTTTCTCGGTAAGTGTGGTTTTGCCCGCATCGGGGTGCGAAATAATAGCAAGTGTTCTACGGCGTTGTATTTCCTCGTTCAAACTCATAGCGTGCGCTGTTTTTAGTGATGTGCAAACAAACAAGCTACAAAGATACGCAGTTGGGCAGCAAATTCGGTCTTCAAGGGAAATTCAGTATGTTCCCCACCTCTACCGAAGCAATCCTTCTGCGCGCCAACCCGGTGCGAGCCGAGTGTTACAGCGGCGCAATGTTTGGGTCGTTATGTGTAATTTGTGTGCAGAATACATGAGGGCACAATGACACCGGAAGAACTATCAGCTAGCGTTGAAGAGCTTGAGACATTACTAAAAACGGAATACAACCAAGTTGAAGCCAAGGCAAGTGAGTTGCTTGCTATTCCGTTAATCAAGCAACATCCAGATTTACATTGCCGCGTACTCCATATACTTTCTAGTTCATTGCGAAACCGTAGAATGACCAAGGCTGCTTTGCCGATAGCAGAGGAAGCACTTGCCTTGGCAGAAGATAACTCTGAATTAAAAGCACGCATATACAATAACATTGGAAATATTTATTTTCAACTTGAGGATTATACACAATCCTTAGATTATTATGATAAAGCACTGTTACTGTTTCAGGCTCATGGAAATCAAATTTATACTGCACGTGTTCTCCATAATATTGGTAACTCATATGTAGCTCTCTCAGATTATACAAAGGCTTTGCAGTACTTTTACCAAGGACAAACACTTTTTGAAGATGTAGGCAACCGATATGAAATTTCAAGATCAATTTCCGACATTGGGCTTGTGTATCTGAATTTGGGGGATTACACACGTTCGTTACACAATTTTCTGGAAGCGTTATCACATTATGAGCAATTGGAAAACAAATATGAAATTGCAAACACGTTAGGTAGTTTAGGTACTGTACATACACGCCTTTCTGATTATTCAAGTGCCTTAGATTACTGCCTCCGCTCACTTGCTATATACAAAGAACTACAAAACAAAGAAGGTATTGCAAGAAGTTTTGGTAATATTGGTAGCATTTATGGAAGTCTTGGTGAATACACTCTTGCAATGGAAAACTTTCTTGCTTCGCTGGTATTATATCAAGAGGTGGGACGAGAAATAGGTATTGCAGTTATTACCGGTAACATAGGTTCGATGTATGCCAACAAACAATACGAAGGCTTTGATGAAGTAAAAGCTGAAGAGTATCTACTTAAAGCAATCGCTATCGACGAACAAATTAGTGCAAAAGCAAATTTACTTTCTAATCTCAAACCGCTTTCTGAACTCTATAAACAACAGGAGCGTTGGAAAGACTATGCATATTGTTTGGAGAAATACTATGTTACAAAAAATGAAGTTCAGAGCGATGAAGCTAAAAAGGTAGTTTATCAGATGGAGCAACAAAAACAAGTTGCCGAGCGGGATAGACAATTGGCACTCGCTCAAAAAGAGAAGGCAATCCTCAACAACATCCTACCCAAAGAAATAACTACCCGCCTGATACAAGGTGAACAACCAATAGCGGATACATTCGATGCTGTCTCCATTCTCTTCATGGACATCGTTGATTTTACAGTTCTCTCGTCAAAGATTTCGGCGCAACAACTTGTGCATTTACTCAACAACATATTCACAGCCGCCGATGGAGTAATGCGAGAATTCGGTTTAGAGAAAATCAAAACCATAGGCGATGCGTATATGGCAGTTGCAGGAGCACCTATTGTTCAAGAAGACCACACCCACCGTGCCGCCAATGCCGCTCTTACACTCCTTGATGTAATGCAAAACCTTGTCGTTACTTTTCCTGAAAAATATGGCGACAGAAGTTGGATTGAATCAATTCCGGAGATTCAAGTGCGCATCGGTTTGCATTGCGGTCCCGCAGTGGCAGGTGTTGTGGGTGAGAACAAATTTCTCTACGACCTCTGGGGTGATGCCGTAAACACCGCAAGCAGGATGGAAAGTCACGGCGAGGCAGGAAAGATTCATGTGAGTGAGGAGTTTGCTCAGCACCTCACCCAAACCCTCTCCAAAGGAGAGGGCTTACAAAACGAAACTCCTTCCCTTTCGGGGAAGGTTGGGATGGGGTTCGTACCTCGTGGTGAGATAGAGATAAAAGGCAAAGGAACAATGAACACGTATTTCTTGGAGAGAGCATGACACTCAACGAACTACAATCATCAGTCGAAACACTCGAAGCTCTTTCAAAAACAGGCAACGACTTTGCAGAAGTAGAAACACAAGCACGGCTGCTTCTTGCAGAAGCAGGTATCGAAAACGAACCCGAACTTCACTGCAAGGTATTGCTAGCTTTGAGCCTGTCACTCGTTCAACGTGGTTTTTCAAAAGAAGCACTTCCCTTTGTGGAAGAGGGTCTTTCAATTGCACAAGACAATTGTCTTAAACATTTTGAAGCAAGAGCCTTGGTGGCTATCGGAAATATTTATGAGATACTCTCGGACTATCCTCGCTCATTGAAATACTTTGGCATGGCGCTCGAACTCAATGAAGAACTTGACAGCAAGGAGGACATTGCAATCAACCTCCGCAATTGCGGGATTATTTATGGGAATCTCTCAGACTATCCAAATGCGTTAGAGTATTTTACTAAGTCGCTCGTACTCTACGAAGAACTCGGTATAAAAGACGGCATTGTAAGGAACCTCAGCAATATCAGCGAGGGGTATCGCCTCCTTTCGGACTATCCAAAAGCGCTAGAATTCTCTCGCAAGGCATTATCACTCAATGAACAACTCGGCAACAAGTCCGGTATTGCAAGGAATCTCGGCAATTGTGGGATGGTGTTTGAATATCTCTCAGACTATCCGACAGCGTTAGAATACTATGGCAAAGCGCTCGCGCTTTTTGAAGAACTCGGCATCCAAGATGGCATTGCACAATATCTCACCAGTATCGGTGAGGTGTATCGCCTTCTCTCGGACTATCCGAAAGCGTTAGAACACTATGGCAAATCGCTCGCTCTCGCTGAAGAACTCGGCAGTAAGGTCGGCATTGCAATTAATCTACAAAATATCGGGCTTGTGCATCAGGATCTCTCGGACTATCCGAAAGCGTTAGAACACTATGGCAAATCGCTCGCTTTCGCTGAAGAACTCGGTAGCAAGTACGGCATTGCAATCAATCTCGGCAATTGCGGTATTGTGTATGGCAAAGAAGAATTTGAAGGGCATGACTCGGTAAAAGCAGAAGAGTATTTGCTCAAAGCAATGACAATAAATGAGGAGATTGGAGCAAAGCAGAACTTGTATGAAAATCACAAAGGACTTGCTGAGTTATACGAGAGGCAAGAACGTTGGAAGGAACACTCTCTTCATTACAAAAAATACCACGAGCTAAAAGAAGAAGTCAAAAGCGAAGAAGCTAAGAAGAAAGCCGAGCAATTGGACTACGAACGCAAAAACGCCGAGCGCGAAAAACAACTCGCAATAGAGCGAAGCCGAGCACAGGAACGCGAACACATACTCAACAACATCCTCCCCGAACACATCACCACAAGACTTATAAATGGCGAAAACCCTATTGCCGATCACTTCGATTGCGTGTCCATTCTTTTCATGGACATTGTTGATTTCACAGTCCTCTCGTCAACGATTTCAGCACAACAACTCGTGCATTTACTCAACTCCATTTTCAAATCTGCTGATGGCGTGACGCGAGAGTTTGGCTTGGAGAAAATCAAAACAATTGGCGATGCGTACATGGCGGTAGCAGGTGCACCAGTTCATCAAGATGACCACGCACAACGTGCAGCCCTCTCCGCGCTCGATGTAATGGAAGCAATGAATAATTTATCTGTCATTATCCCCGAAGAGCTTGGCGAAACAACGTGGACATCGCATGTTGGAGAGATACAAGTACGCATAGGTCTGCACTGCGGCGAAGCCATTGGTGGTGTAATAGGCGACAAGAAATTCACGTTTGACTTATGGGGTGATGCCGTCAACACCGCAGCACGTATGGAATCTTACGGCGAAGCAGGAAAGATACATGTGAGTGAAGCGTTTGTACAAGCCCTGAGCCGTCCTTCGGACACCTTCTCCCACTGGGAGAAGGAAGGGATGAGGGCTATACCTCGTGACGAAATGGAAATCAAAGGCAAAGGAATGATGCGAACATTTTTCTTGGAGCGAGCATGATGATAGATACACAAACTACTACACTACTATTAACTCAATCAGAATCAAAACTTCAAGAAGCGCGAACAGCATTTTTTGACTCAAACAAGGAGAAATCCGAACAGTTAGCACGTGAAGTTATAACATCAATTGAAAATTTTCTTAATCTCAAAGCAGAAGAACATCACGACTCTGAATCAGAAAATCGTCATTCTTTGATTCGCTGCTTGGCACACGCGTATAATCGTATTGGTTCCATTGCATATACTCAACGTCGGTTTGATGATGCTATCAATGCGGCAACAACTTCATTGGCACTTGCAGAACAAGTTTCAGACTCAGTACGAATAACAAATGTGAATGCCACTTTAGGAGATGCCTATCTTGGCAAGTCTGACTACACTACTGCTCTTAACTATTACAGTACAGCCCTTAACGGGGCGTTAGCTACCAAGGATAAAGTTTTAGCAGCTATGATTATGGGGCACATGGGTATTGCCCATAAAGAACTAACCGAATATGCAACCGCACTTGAATATTTCCATCGGGCAAAGGAAATAAAGGAGGAACTTGGCGATACGAATGGCTTGGGAGGAATGATTATCAATATCGCCATAGTACATCAGGCATTTGGTGATTACAATCGCGCGTTGGAATCATTTACACTTGCTCTTCAAATGTTTCAGGAGTTGGGAGACCGTACAAGTATTGCCTTTGCATTAAGTAGTATTGGAGGTTTATACTTCCGTCTGGAAGATTACGAACACGCACTCTCGTTTTACTCCCAGGCATTATCGGCTCAACTTGAAATTGGCGAAAAACGTGACGCGAATGTAGCACGCGGGAACCTTGGGCATGTGTATATGAATCTTGGAGAATATGATCTTGCTCATGAATATCTTAGTCAGTCTCTTGCCGAGTCGATTGCTATTAATGCTGTTTATCCGCAGTTGCACTGGCTTAATGGTTTGGGTGAACTGTATTCGCAAAAGGCGTATTCAGGGTTTTCTCCCGATATAGCCGAAAGATATTTACATGAAGCAGTTGAAATAAGTAAAGTTCATGGAATCCGCAATATCACATCAGTTGCGTATCAGTCGTTAGATACACTTTATAAACGTATTGGTAATTGGGAAAAAGCATATTCAGCCCGGGATGAGTACGAGAAAATTAAGCAGGATATTAACCTTGAAGGTGCGCAACGAAAAGCTGCAGAACAAGAAAAGGTTCGTGAAATAGCAGAAAAAGAAAAACAACTTGCTATACAAAAAGCAAAACACGAAGCTACCGAACAACTCCTTCATAATGTACTCCCTCCTGCAATTGCACAGCGTATGATTGCAGGCGAGAATCTGATAGCAGAAAAACTCTCGAATGTGTCTGTTCTTTTTGCAGACATTGTTGATTTTACACAACTTTCGCAGTCCATTTCCGCGGAAGAATTAGTTGAAGGTTTGGACAGAATATTCTCTGCTTTCGATGTCCTTGCCGAAAATTATGGTTTGGAGAAAATAAAGACAATTGGTGATGCTTACATGGTAGTTGCCGGCGCACCTGATCCACGTACCGACCATGCACACGTAATGGCAAAAATGGCAATAGATATGCAGAAAGCAATCCGCGACTTCACATCAATTGCCACAGGACAAGAAATACAAATACGCATAGGCATTCACAGCGGAGATGTTGTAGCGGGAGTAATAGGTAAAAAGAAATTTGCGTATGATTTATGGGGCGATGCAGTAAACACAGCAGCACGTATGGAGAGTTTTGGCGAGGCAGGACGGATACATATAAGTGAGGAGTTTGTTAGGCACCTCACCCAAACGCTCTCCCAAGGAAAGGAAATCACGCCTCTCTCCTTCACTTTGAGGGAAGGTTGGGATGGTGTTATTATCCCCCGCGGTGAAATTGATATTAAAGGCAAAGGTATCATGAAAACCTATTTCCTTGAACGCTCGGACGGCAACGGGTGACCGAGCACAACGCCGTGAAATACTGTGAGCGGAACACAACGTATTAGTCATTTTGGATAGTACATCCTGCTAACAAATAAACTGTTCCCCACTTCTCACGAAGCAATCCTTCTGCGCGCCAACCCTGTGCGAACCCACCGTTACAACATCGCATTCGATTACACAATAATGTGTAATTTGTATAGGAATAAACACTTGCAATACTATATGCCACCGGAACAACTTCAAACACTAAAAAATCAACTTGCACAAGCATTAGAGTCTCAAAACAAAGGCGACATAGACACTGCGGAACAACTAACCACAACCGTTCTATCTGTACTACAAACAAGCCAACAGCAGAATAACGAGTACGACGACGTACTTGCTTCTGCTCTTCTTCGGCAGGCAGACGTTCAGCAACGGCGTGGTAACTACAGTATGGCACTGGAATCCGCGCAACAAGTTTTTGGCATAGCCGAACGTATCCAACGTCCGGATTTTAGTGCAATGGCATGGAACTACATTGGTAACATTCAAATAAAACTCGGGGAATACCAAACAGCTTTAGAGAGTTTTACCAACGCACTATCTATATACACTGCATCGGGTGAGAAGCCGGGCGTTGCCTTAGTAACAGGAAACATTGGCATTGTGTACTGGAATCTTGGTGATTACAACATGGCACAAGAATACATGAGCAAAGCCCTAACAGTACACCAAGAACTTGGCGAGAAATCCAGCGCAGCACGAGTTATGGGAAACATAGGAAATATCCATGCTAAACTTGGTAATTTCCATACTGCACTTCAGTATTATGATAAATCTGTATCAGTTCACGAGTTGCTTGGGGAAACTGCTGCTGCTGCGCACGTAATGACAAACATCGGGAGTATACATCAGAAACTCTCTAACTACAATAAGGCTCTTGAATACTTTGCTAAAATACTTGCCTTGTATAATAAGCTTGGGATGAAATCGGGCATTGCATTAGTAACAGGAAACATTGGTGTTATACACGCACATCTTGGTGACTTTACTACTGCATTAGAATACTACGGTACAGCACTCTCTGTGTTTACAGAACTTGGCGAAAAATCAGGGATAGCACGTATTACAAAAAACATTGGCAATGTACATGTAGACATGGGGAACTATGCCTCAGCTCTCGAATGCTTAAAACAAGCGTTGGCAATTCATCAGGAACTTGGCGAAACACCCGATATAGCAAATGTTACAGGATTTATAGGTACAGTGTATGGCAAACCCGACTTTGAAGACTATGATTCATCGCTTGCCGAAGAGTTGATGCTAAAAGCATTAACACAAAGCAACAACTTAGGGTTAAAAGATTTGATAGTAGTATGGCATTATCATCTATCGGAGTTCTACCGTTCACATCAACGCTGGGAAGAGGCATACACACATTACAGAAAATATATTGAAGTTGAAAAAGAAATTAACATTGAAGAAGTTAAACAGCAAGATGCACTTCGCGAACAACAAAAAGCAATAGAAGTAGCAAAAGCAACTGCCGATGCTAAACATCAGGCAACCGAACAATTACTGCATAATGTTCTTCCGCCAAGCATAGCCCATAAAATGTTAGAAGGAACTGAACTTATTGCTGAAAAACTACCCAGCGTCTCTGTTCTCTTTGCAGACATCGTAAACTTTTCTAAACTATCACAACAAATTACAGCAGAAGAATTGGTTAAGGGGTTAGATTCTATATTTTCTTCGTTTGATGCTCTGGCAGAAAAACATGGCTTAGAAAAAATCAAAACCATTGGCGATGCTTATATGGTTGTTGCAGGTGCACCGGAACCACGTTCCGACCACGCACAGGCAATTGCACACTTTGCTGTAGATATGATTGAAGTCATGAATTCATTCACATCAAAAACTACGCATCAACACATTCAGTTACGTGTTGGTATACACAGCGGAGAGGTTGTTGCAGGCGTAATAGGTAAAAAGAAATTTCAGTACGACCTTTGGGGCGATGCGGTGAATACTGCAAGTCGCATGGAATCTCATGGAGAACCCGGAAAGATTCATATTAGTGAAGCGTTTGTTTATCACCTCACCCAAACCCTCTCCCAAAGAGAAGGCTTCACGTCTGTCTCCTTCCCTTTGGGGGAAGATCGGGATGGGGTTATTATCCCGCGTGGCGAAATCGAAATCAAAGGTAAAGGCATGATGAAAACATATTTTTTGGAGAGAGCATGACGAATCTTACTGAGCAAGACATTAACTCCTTTCTTCTCAAGGCGAAAGAATATAACCTTCAAGGCAAGCACCTCGAAACTGAAAATCTATTGAAACCGATTATTGAGGATGATTCCTCACGAAAATTTCCAAGACTTAGAGCGCAGGCACTGATAATGTTTGCCAGTGTTGTTAGTCTTAATGGAAAATCAAGCGAAGCATTACCTTTTGCCGAAGAAGCTGAACAGATATGCATGTCGCTCGAACGAGAAGAAGCCGGCAATCTGCTCCCGAAAGCTTGGAATGTTATTGGCAATTGTCATCGTCTGCTTGCACACTTTGAGAAAGCGCTCGCATTGTTCTCCGATGCGATAATAGAGTGCCGAGAGAAGGGCTACAAAGAGGAACTAGAGTTCAATCTTGGAGAATCGGCTATAGTTTATATGGAGATTGGTGACTACGCCAAAGCACTTGATTTTTACCAACAAGCTATGGACGTAGCCATTGAGATTGGACATAAACGAGGAATATCTCGCTGGGTGAATGGTATTGGTATTGTCCATCAAAATCTTGGTGAACATGAGAAAGCACTTGAGTATTTCCAGAAGTCGCTTGCTATGGACGAAGAGAGCGGTATCCAAACGTATAGGGCAACAATGCTGGGCAATATTGGTGCAGTCTATCACGGACTTGAGAATCACCCAAAAGCGTTAGAGTATTCGCTAGAGGCTTTAGCGTTAGACGAAGAAGTAAACAATCGTTTTGGTATTGCTCGCCACAATGGAAACATAGGCCAGATATACATTCACCTTGGGGAATACAAGACTGCTATGGAACACCTCCAACGTGCGTTGGCTCTGGATACAGAGCTTGAGAATAAGTGGAACCTTTGTGTTTGGACAGGATTAATTGGGTCTATTTATGCAAGCAACGATAGTGAACTTTATAATCCAGCCCTTGCAGAAGATTACTTTTTTAGAACCCTTGCAATGTCCGTTCCCGCCGGAAACAAAACCATGCTCCTTGAAACTCATCGTGCACTCTCCGATCTCTACAAAGAGCAGGAACGATGGAAAGAGTGTGCGGAAGAGTTTGTAAAATTCTACAACGTAGAAAAAGAAATTCGAAGCGAAGAAGCCCTTAATCAAACACGTATCCTTGAGAATCGCCGGCGGGTGGAAGAAGCAGATCGAGATCGCCAACTTAAGCTTGCCCGGCTACAAGAACACGAACGCCTTCTAACGCGTATGCTTCCGCCTACCATTGCGCAACGAATGGTTGGTGGAGAAGAACCAATTGCAGACTACTTTGAAAACGTCTCTATTCTTTTCTCGGACATCAAAGGTTTTACCACTATTACGGCGGATATGCCGGCATTTATTATTGTGCAATTCTTAGGCGCAGTTTTCGGCGAGTTTGATAGAATTGTGCGCAAGTATGGCTGCGAAAAAATCAAGACAATTGGCGACGGCTACATGGCAATTGCAGGCGCACCCGAGCAATGTGCAGACCATGCTGAGAGAATAGTATCGGCCGCATTCGAAATGATGGAATCAATAAAGATTCCGGAAGGACTTGAAGAATATTTCCCCGACAAAAGCAAACTTGGTGTGCGCATTGGGCTTCATTCCGGAGCTGTTGTTGCAGGAGTTGTTGGCTCAGAGCGATTTATGTATGATGTTTATTCGGATGCTGTGAATATTGCAAGCCGTATGGAAAGCCATGGCGAAGTTGACCGAATACACGTCTCGGAAGACTTTGCTCATCATCTGCAAAGCCGATATGAAACGTCGAACAATACTACCCATGAAATCCATTTTATCCCTCGTGGCGAAATAGAGATTAAAGGCAAAGGCACAATGAAAACGTATTTCCTTGAACGCCCGGACGGCAATGGGTGACCGAGCACAACGCTGTGAAATTCCGTGAGGGAACACAAATTAAATTCATGTTCCCCACCTCTGCCGAAGCAAACCTGTCACGAACCTTTGACTTATGCCCCATAGGAAGCATTTGAGTTATGCCCCCTCACACAGAGCGAGATTTCTCAAAGTTTTTCGATACAGAAAAGGATAAGACTCTTTCTTGAGTTATCTCAATTGC